>JBAWFG010000187.1:0-9903 GCA_049591655.1 Solirubrobacteraceae bacterium | reverse complement strand
GCGGTGGGGCGATGGCCGGCTCCAGCGGACTGATCTCGGCGAGCATCGGCGCATTCGCCGGCAAGGCCGCAGCCGGTCTGGCGGCCGCCGCGCTCGTGACCGCGGGTGCGGTCGAGGCCGGCCACACCGCCCACCATCACCATCTCAGCGCGACTGTCGCCCAGCTGCCCGCACCGGCCACCACCGCGGCCGCAGCGGCGCCGATCGCCCCCGTCGCCCGCCCCTATGCCGAGCCGCAGTCGACCGTCGCGCCCGCACGTCCGGCCCACCGGATGGCCAAGGCCGACCGCCATGCGCCGGTGACCAAGTCGGTCGCCGACAAGGCCGCCACTGGGACGACATCGACGGCCGGCGCAACGAGCAAGCCCGCGCACACCGGCGCAACGCTCAAGCCGGTCACGCCCGCGCCGGCCGGCCGGACCGTGAGCCAGTCCGATCCGACCGTCCTGCCGGCAAGCAGCACATCGTCCTCGACCACGACGACGACAACGACCACCCCGTCCGGACCGCCGACGACCTCCCCCACCGACACGACCACCTCAGGCGACCCGTCCTCGACGACCCCGACGACCACCACGACCACCACGACCACCACGACCACGCCGACCGGGACGACAACGACGCCGACGACGACGACCGGCACCGGCACGAGCACGACGCCAACCACGCCCACGAGCACGACGACGACGCCGTCGACGACGACCACGCCGGCACCGGCAGCCGTGACGACGACCCCGATCGTCACGCCGCAGAGCCGGCTGACCCGGATGCGCGGGTTGCATCTGAGCGCGTGGTCGATGCTGCGCCGTTGGTGATCGACTTCGAGCAGTTCCTGGCCGTCGACATGCGCGTCGGCCGCGTGCTGGCTGTCGACGCGTTCCCCGAGGCCCGCAAGCCCGCCTGGAAGTTGACGATCGACTTCGGGCCGGAGATCGGCACCAAGCGCTCATCGGCGCAGATCACGCACTACGCGCGTGAGGAACTGCAGGACACGCTCGTCGTCGCCGTCGTCAACTTCCCGCCACGCCAGATCGGACCGTTCATGTCCGAGGTGCTCGTGCTCGGCGCGCTCGACGAGGAGCAGGGCGTCGTGCTGCTGCGTCCCGACCGCGGCGCCGAACCCGGCTCGCGGATCGGCTAGATGCCCGGCGTGCCGATCGCGCTGCTGACGACCTATCTGAGCGACTACCGCCTGCCGCTGTATGAGCGCCTGGCGGCACGCCATGATGTCGAGGTGCTCTGTTACGGGGGCGGGGAGCGCTATGCCCCGGCATGGTTCTCCGACATCGACGCTCAGCTGGCCCGGGCCTCGTTCCCGGCCCGCCGGCTGAACGGCATCGGCGAGGCGCTGGCGCTCGGCCGCTCACACCGTGCGGTCATCGCCCCGTTTGCCGGCGGGGCACTGCTGCCCGCCGCCTACGCCGGCGCGCGGCGCTTCCGGCGCCCGTTCGTGTTCTGGGCCTCGATCTGGCATCAGCCCCGCTCACTCGCGCACGCGCTGGCGCTGCCGGTGACCCGCCACATCTTCCGCCACTCGGATGCCGTGCTGGCCTACGGCGAGCACGCCCGGCGGTTCGTCGCCCGCACCCGCGGCCACGACGACGACATCTTCGTCGCCCCGCAGTCGGTCGAGCCCGAGCTGTTTGACCGGGAGGTCGGTGCTGACGAGGTGGCGGCGTTCCGCGCCGAGCACGGGCTCGGCGCCGGGCCGCTCGTGCTCTACGTCGGGCGCCTGGTGACCGAGAAGGGGGTCGGGGTGCTCGCCGACGCCTGGCCACGTGTGACCGGTGACGCGACCCTGGTCGTGATCGGCGACGGACCGCTCGCCGAGCGCGTCGCCGCCCTCCCCCGGACCCGACTGCTCGGCCCCCTCCCCCGTCCGGCGCTCCCGGTCGCCTACCGGGCCGCGCGGTGTGGTCTGCTGCCGTCGATCCCCACTCCGCGCTTCAAGGAGCCCTGGGGCCTGGTCTGCAACGAGGCCATGCACCAGGGCCGTCCGATGATCACCACCACCGCGGTCGGCGCCGCAGCCGGCGGCCTCGTCATCGACGGGCGCACGGGACTCGTCGTCACGCCCGGAGACGCCCGCGCGCTCGCCGCGGCGATCGACCGGCTCGTGACCGACGATGCGCTTGCCGACCGGCTCGGCGCGGCGGCTCAGGAGGCGGTGAGCGCCTACACCTTCGACGCGATGGCTGACGCCTTTGACCGGGCGCTGGCGGCCGCCGGCGTCAGCTGACGACCCGTCGGCGCTGGCCGACGGCCCGGCGGCGCCAGCCGACGGCCCGTCGGCGCCAGCCGACGACAGTCACTGCCCGACGGAGAACAGTGCCTCGAGGTCGTGCTTGGAGTAGGTCTCGAAGGCGACCATCGTCTGGGTCCGCCGCACCCCGGCCAGCTGCGAGAGCCGTCCGGTCACGACCTGGGCCAGCATGTCCTGCTCACGCAGGCGCAGGATGGCGACGAAGTCCCATTCACCGGTCACCGAGTACGCCTCGGCGACACCCTCGATGCCAGCCAGCTCTCCGCCGAGGGTCGCCAGCGCGGCGCCCTCGGCCTGGATGAGAACGATCGCGTGGGTCATGCCGAGTGCGTCTCCCCCGGCTCCAGGATCACGACCTTGGAGGCGGTCGCCGACTCGACGTCGGACTTGAACGCGGCGGCGTCGGTCTCGATCGGCGGGAACGTGTTGTAGTGACACGGGATGACCGTCTTGGCGCCCACAAAGGCGGCGGCGTCGACGGCATCGTGGCGGTCCATCGTGAAGTGCCCGCCGATGCACATGAGCGCGATGTCGACCTGGCGACGCTTGCCGACGAGCTGCAGATCTGAGAACAGCGCCGTGTCGCCGAGGTGGTAGACGAGCGTGTCCTTGAAGTTGATGAGCAGACCCGCCGGCGTGTTGACCGTGCCCTTGGGCGTGGTCGAGGTGTGCCAGGCGGGAACGAGCTTGGCCCACCCCCAGTCGAAGGTCGCGGTGCCGCCGAGGTTGCAGTTGACGACCTCCAGCCCCTCCTCCTCCATCTCACCGGCGATCTCGGTGATGGCGACCAGCGGCGCGCCGGTGCGCTTGGCGATCGCGACCGTGTCACCGACGTGGTCGCCGTGGCCGTGGGTGAGCAGCAGCGTTGTCGCCGCGACCTCGTCGGCGGTCGCCGCGGCCTTGGGATTACCGGTCAGGAACGGGTCGATCAGGACGGTGGTGTCGCCGTCTGAGAGCGTGAAGCACGCGTGGCCGAGGAATCGGACGTCCATCTGTATCTAGTCCTCCTGTTGGTCTGAGGGAGTGTCTTGCCGCAGGGTTCGCGACAGCTCGTAGCCGACCGCAACGCCGACGAGCATCCCCAGACGGGTCTCCTCGGCGAGCAGCGTGCGCACCGCGCGCAGCCGGGTCTCGGGATCGCCATCAGAGGCCGCCTCGCGGACCGCCGCCTCGTGGGCGGCGTCGAACCATCCCCCTTCGGTGATCGCCGCTGCCAGCACCTTCTGCAGCGAGGGTGCCGCGCGCATCACCACGTCCTGGGCATCACGCAACCGGTTGGGGTCGGTGAGCTCCGCGATCGCGGCGTCCAGCTCAGCGTCGGTGTAGGCGCGCTCCGGCACTCGGTCAGTGGATCATAGGAGGCGGGCTAACGCTCGCCGAGCCGGGCCAGCGGCAGCCCGAGCGCAAAGCCGGCCAGCACGCCGACCCCGGCCGCAATCCAGCTGGCGCTGACGTCAGCGAGCGGCATCAAGGCCACGACCACGGCGATCACCGCCACGCCGATGATGTCGCCCTCGACATCGCCGCCGGAGCGCAGGGTGAGCAGGTCTGGGGTCGCCCATGCGCACAGCAGCGCCAGGGCGGCGCCGACCGCGCCCATCTCAATCGCATTTGGGGACAGCGCGGTGGTGGCGGCCAGACCGCCGACCCCGCCGATCAAGAACAGCGCCAGCACGACCGCAGGCCCGTGGCGGCGCTCCATCAACCAGCCGAACAGGGCGATCGTCGACAGCGTGATGAGCGCATAGCCGATGTTGTCGTAGACGAACGCGGCGGTGAACAACCGCCACCAGTGCGACCCGGGCTGTCCGAACAGGGCCAGGTTGGGGTACAGCGCGGTCCGCCACAGCAGCGTCCCGATCAGCCCGGCGAGCGTGAGCACGAGCGTCGCGTACGGACGGCTGTCGCCCCGGATGCCGGGGATCTCGTTACCGCGCAGGCGGGAGAGCAGCGGCGGCGGCTGGCGGCGCGTCCGCGCTGCCTTGCGCTCGGCGACCCGCTGGTCGCGGTCGAGCTTGGGGGCCCGCTTGCGCAGCCGGTTACCGCAGTACGGGCACTCGGTGATATACGGGCTGACCTCGGATCCACAGCTCTTGCAGATCACGAACAAGTCTGGGCCGCCGGTGCTCACGTAACGATTGTAGATGGCGGGCAATCGCTGGCGCGATTGCTTGTGAGAATTGCCCTGGGGGCAATTCTCGGGGGGTGCGAGCGGTCCCAGAACGCTGGCTGAACGCCCCTATACGAGCGTTGCCGCGACGATCTCGGCCATGACCTCGCGCAGGTCGTGGTTGGCCTCGTAGACGACGACCTGACGAGCGGCGCCGTTCCCGCGTGAAAGCAGGTCCTCGACCGCCTCGAGTTCGTCGAGCGATCCGAGGTCGGCGCAGTGCTCACGCATGCGATCCAGCAGGCGCCGGGCGAGCGCGCGGGTCGGGACCCGGTCAGAGCTCGGCAGGTCGACAAGCTCGCCGTCGAGACCGTGGCGCGCCGCGAGCCACTTGTTCTCATCGAGCATCTCGAACGGATACTGCGAGAGCCGCTGGCCGGCGTCGAAATGCTCGGAGAGCTCCTTGACGAGCGCCTGAACGAGCGCGGCGAGCCCGAGCGAGTGCTCGACGTGCGTCTGGGAGTCCATCACCCGGATCTCGACCGTTCCGAAGGCGGGATGGGGCCGGACGTCATGCCAGAGGTAGGTGTAGTCCTCGATCACCCCGGCGGTGATCATGAACTCGATCCGCCGCTCGTAGTCCTCCCAGTCGTCGTAGGTCGGCGGTATCCCGACCCGCGGGAACGCCCGGAAGATCGGCGTGCGCGTCGACGCCATCCCGGTCGTATCGCCGCGCCAGAACGGGGAGTTGGCCGACAGCCCAAGCAACACCGGGATGTGGACCCGCATGCCGTTGGCGACGTGGATCGCCTTGTCGGGATCATCGACGCCGACGTGGACGTGCATCCCGAAGATGAGCTCCTGACGGGCGACGAACCGCAACGCCGAGATCAGGTCCCGATAGCGCGGCCGGGCGACGATCCGCTGGTCCTCCCACATCGCGAACGGGTGGGTGCCAGCCGAGCCGATCGCGAGGTCCTTGGCGGCCGCGGTCTCTGAGACCTGGCTGCGCAGCGCCCGCAGCTGCCGGCCGGCCTCGACGACGCCGTCGCAGGGAGAGGTGGAGATCTCCAGCACCGATTCCATCAACTCGGGCTTGATCTCGCCGTCGGGCGCAGGCTCGAGCAGGGCCTCGATCGCGTTGACGAGCTCGAAGCTCTGCGCGTCGAGGATCATCAGCTCTTCCTCGATCCCGATCGAGTATGCGTGTCCGGCGAAGCGATGCTCCACTGAGCGGGAAGCCTAAGGGTTTGGGCCGACAGCGGGATTGCGGCACTTGGTAGGCTCCGAGCCCGATGGCCATGAGAATGCGCCAGAGCCTCGCGCAGCTCGAGCAGGAGTTCCGGCACGAGACGCAACTGGACCGGAGCCGGCAGGACCGCCTCCGGCGCTCCGCTGTGCGCCGGTCACGCCTGCGCACCCATGCCCGCGCGCAGAAGCGCAGCTCGCTGCGCTACTGGATGCTCGTGCTGTCGCTGATTGCGACAGCACTGCTCGTCACCGCGGCGATGTTTGAGAGCCTCTACCGGCTGCTCGGCTAACAACGCGCAGGCGCCGGCCGCATTAGCTACTCGGGTCCGTCGCCGAGCGTGCGCAGCGCCGCATCGACCTCTTCACGGGCGCCCTTGGGCCCGCCCGCCTCCTCCTGAATCTCGATGTAGACCTCCTTGCGGAACACCGGGATATCGCGAGGGGCTTGGATTCCGATCCGTACCTTCTCGCCCATGATCGCGAGCACCGACACCTCGATGTCGTCGCCGATCATGATGCTTTGATTGGACTTGCGGGTGAGTACCAGCATGGTCGCCTCCCTGCTTGGCCGCTAGAGATGGGTGCGTCACCCCACGCGTCGCGTGACGTCTGCCCTCCAGCGGAGGATACCCGCATAGGTTTTTGAGATTCAAGCGAACAGAGCTTTTGCACGGGTACGGGGGTGAGGACCGTGACCTGCAGGGGTAAGACCGCGGCCTGCAGCGGTTAGGACCGTGACCTGTACTAGTCTCACCTGCGATATGGCACGCCGATCCCTACGACCAGAGCTCAACCGCATCCGCGCCTGGGTCCGCCAAGGGCGGACTGACGCATGGATTGCCCATCAGCTCGAGGTCACCGTTCAGCAGATCCAGGCCTTCAAGCGAGACCAGCAGCTCGAAGCCGGCGATGACGCCGATGGCGTCACCGCGACGGCCGAGTACGACGAGGACATCGACCTGCGCGCCGAAGACGACGCGCTGATCGCTGCCGAACTCGACGCTGCTGCCGCCGAGCAGGCCGATGAAGACGAAGACGAGGACGAGGAGGACGAGGGGGCCGAGAAGCCCGCTCGCCGTCGTCGCAGCCGCCGCGGAGGACGTGGCAGCCGTGGCCGCCGTCGCTCGTCGGGCACCCTGGAGGCGACGTTCGACCACGGCGATGAGGGCTACGGTCTGTGGCTCGATCCCGCCGTGCAGGACGATCCCGTCTATGCCGAGTACTGGGCGGGTCACCGTCCGGTCGAGGTCGCGATCGAGGAAGACCAGATCGTGATCCGCCGGGCCGGCTCGTCTGACTCAGACGACGACGAGTAGCTCCGGGCCTCTACACGACTGACACGGGCCGTCGCGGGCGCATCATCGCTCGCGACGGTTTCCGTCTGCCTGACGCCTCAGGTCTCGGCCTGGCGACGACCCGTCGTGTAGTCGATCGCCTCTCGCGCATAGCGGGCGTATGCGGCGCCGGCGACGGTCGGCAGGTCCCATGCCGCCGGGCGTGAGGGCGCGACCCGCACCGCCACGTCAAAGCACCAGTCGCTCCCCTGTTCCAGATACAGCGCGGCGAGCTCCTGGACCGTGAATGGCCCTCCGAGGCGCCGACGCAGATGGACGACGAGTTCGTCGACGACCTGCTCCATGGCGCTGCGGTCACCGGGGTCGGCGAGAGCGATCCGGCGCTGGCCGTCCTGCCAGAGCCCGATCAGGGTCTCGTACCGGACGGGGCTGGGGCTCACCGCGCCGTCCCCGGGCCGCGGGCGCTCAGCGGCTGGGCTTGCCGGTGATCACGTACGGCCGCTCGCCCGGACGCACCATGCCGAGCCTGCGGGCCTCGGACACGATCGTGCTGGGATCGTTGAGCGACTTCTCCTGGCGCAGCAGAGCGGCGTTCTGGCGGGCCAGTCGGCTCACCGTCGCGTGCTGCTGTCCGGCCATCGACCGGGTTTCCAGGTAGGAGAGCGTGTGCTGCACGTAGAGGCCGATGACGATCGTGAACACGAACAGCAGTCCGAAACGGCCCACGCGCTCCCAGCGCACACGGAGCTTGCCGGGACGGCTGATCAGCCGCTGGGGTGTCCGGGGCGCGGACCGCTGCTGACGGCGCGGCGCGGCGGCCTGGGCGGTGGCTGAACGTGCAGACGGCATCCGTTGACGCGTTCGTTCGACGCGACCGGTCTCCTTCCTTCCGCAACGTATCGTGCACGGCGCGACGGCTCACGCCCGGAAGGCCGACCGCCCTGGGTAGGTGGCCTCGGCGCCGAGCGCCTCTTCGATCCGCAGGAGCTGGTTGTACTTGGCGACGCGATCGGTCCGTGACGGCGCGCCGGTCTTGATCTGCCCGCAGCCGGTCGCCACGGCGAGGTCGGCGATCGTCACGTCCTCGGTCTCCCCCGAGCGATGTGACATGACCGCCGCGTACCCGGCTTCACGCGCCATGCGGATCGCCGCGAAGGTCTCGGTCAGCGTGCCGATCTGATTGACCTTGATGAGAATCGCGTTGGCGACGCCCTCGTCGATGCCGCGCTTGAGCCGCTGGGTGTTGGTCACGAACAGGTCATCGCCGACGAGCTGGACGCTCTTGCCGATCCGCTGGGTGAGCGTTGACCACCCCGCCCAATCCTCCTCGTCCATGCCATCCTCGATCGAGATGATCGGGTAACGACCGGCGAGGTCGGCCCAGTAACCGGCGAGCTCCTCGGCGCTCAGTGTCCGGCCCTCGTGTTCCAGCACGTAGCCGGTGCCCTCCTCATAGAGTTCGGAGACGGCGGGATCAAGCGCGATCGCGATCTGCTCGCCGGGGATGTAGCCCGCCGCCTTGATCCCGACCATGAGCGCCTCGAGCGCCTGCTCGTTTGACTGGAAGTCGGGCGCGAATCCGCCCTCGTCGCCGACGGAGGTGCCCTGGCCCTGCTCGTGCAGGGTGCGTTTGAGGTTGTGGAAGACCTCGCTGCCCATCCGCAGTGCCTCGGAGAAGGAGCCCGCCCCGACCGGGACGATCATGAACTCCTGGAAGTCAACGGCGTTGTCGGCGTGCGCGCCGCCGTTGAGCACGTTCATCATCGGCACCGGAAGCACGTGGGCGCCCTCACCGCCGAGGTAGCGCCACAGCGGCAGCCGCTCCTCGGCCGCCGACGCCTGGGCGGCCGCCAGCGACACCGCCAGCAGCGCGTTGGCACCCAGCCGCGACTTGTTCGGTGTCCCGTCCAGCGAGATCAGCATCCGGTCAAGCGCGGCCTGGCTGGCGGCGTCCTGGCCGTGCACGGCGGTGGCGATCTCACCGTTGACGTTGTCAATCGCCTTGGTGACGCCCTTGCCCATCCAGTCCGAGCCGCCGTCGCGCAGCTCAGTTGCCTCAAACTCGCCGGTCGACGCTCCCGAGGGGACGGCAGCCCGCCCCCAGGCTCCGGAGCGCAGGCTGAGCTCGACCTCCACGGTCGGGTTGCCGCGGCTGTCGAGGATCTGGCGGGCATGCACATGCTCGATCTGGCTCATCGCTGGTCAAGGTCTCCTTTGAGTCATGCGCGCGCGGGCGTAGTAGGCGAGTTGCTCATCAGGCGCAAGATCGTCCCAGCTTGCGCCCTCAGATGCCGCCAGCCCGGTGGCGTCGGTCACTCGGCCGCGGAATCGGCCCGACGCGGAGCGCAGCGCGAGCTCGGGATCGAGCTTGAGCTTGCGGGCGACGTTGACGACCGCGAACAGCACGTCGCCGAGCTCCTGGAAGCGCTGCTCGTCGGTTTCGGCCGCCTCGAGCTCCGCGAGCTCGTCATGGACTGACTGCAGCGGGCCCTCGACGCCGGGAAAGTCAAAGCCGGTGGAGGCGACCCGCCGCTGCAGCTTGCGGGCGTGCAGCAGCCCCGGCAGGTTCTCCGGCACCTCGCCGAACACGCCGGGCTCACGGCCGGGCTCGGTGCGCTTGATCGCGTCCCAGTTGCGCAGCACCTCGCCGGCGTTGCGCACCTCGGTCTCGCCGAACACGTGCGGATGGCGGCGGATGAGCTTCTCGGTGACGTGCTCGGCCACCTCGGTCAGGGTGCCGGCACCGCGCTCCTCGAGCAGCAGCGACAGGAAGTGCACCTGGAACAGCACGTCGCCGAGCTCGTCGAGCATCTTGGCGTCGTCGCGCTGATCGGCAGCGTCGGCGAGCTCGTAGGCCTCCTCGACGGTGTGGGGGACGATTGAGCGCTCATCCTGCTCGCGGTCCCAGGGACACTCACGGCGCAGGCGCCGGGTGACCGCGTCGAGCTGGGTGAGGGCCTGCGCGGCGTCCGGGCCGGACACGG
>JBAWFG010000186.1:0-6083 GCA_049591655.1 Solirubrobacteraceae bacterium | reverse complement strand
CCCAGGACGGCGCCTCGGCGGAGGTGGTCGACGTCGACATCGAGTACTCGCCGTGGTCGAACCAGGCCAAGATGGTCCAGCGCGGCGAGCAGCGCGGCGCGGACGTCGACATCGAGGGCGCCGACATCCTCGTCGCCGGTGGTCGTGGCCTCGGCAAGGCCGAGGGCTTCGAGCTGGCCGAGGCGCTGGCCAACGCGTTCGGCGGCAACACCGCCGTGGCCGCCACCCGGGCCGTCGTCGACGCCGGCTGGTATCCCTACGCCGCCCAGATCGGTCAGACGGGCAAGACGGTGTCGCCCAAGCTCTACCTCGCGGCCGGGATCTCCGGCGCGATCCAGCACAAGGTCGGGATGCAGTCCTCGGAGAACATCATCGCGATCAACAAGGACGCCAACGCGCCGATCTTCGAATTCTCAGACCTCGGGATCGTCGGCGATCTCAACAAGATCGTGCCCAAGCTGACCGACGCCATCAAGGCGAAGAAGGGAGGCTGAACCATGGCCGGGAGCAACGGTCGTCGTCATGCACCCAGCGAGTTCCCGCCGCCGGTGGACCCCGTCAAGGAGTTCGTCAAGCGCGGGCTCGACGCCGAGGACGAACTGATCGACGTCGGCGTCGCGATCGTCGGCGGGGGAACCGCCGGCCTGGCGTGCGCCAACCGCCTGCTCCAGCTGCTGGCCGACGACGAGGCTCTGTTGGAGAGTCTCGGCGAGGTCCCAGTGGCGGTCATCGAGAAGGCCAAGACCTGCGGCGGCCACAACCTGTCGGGGGCCGTCATGCGCCCCGGGCCGCTGCAGGAGCTGTTCCCCGAGCTGTCCCGGGAGGATTGGCGCAAGGAGCGCTTCGCCTTCGGCGAGGTGACCAAGGAAGCCGTCTACATGCTCCCCAACGGCAAGGCCAAGCTGCGTATCCCGCCGCCGCCGCCGTTCAAGAACCACGGCAACGAGGTCGTATCGGTCGCCGCGCTCGCGCGCTACCAGGCGGCCCAGGCCGAGGAGGGCGGCGCCTACATCCTCACCGAGACCTCGGCGACGCAGCTGATCGTCGATGACGGCAAGGTCGTCGGCGTCCGCTCCGGCGACAAGGGTCGCGGCAAGGATGGCGAGCCGCAGGGCAACTTCGAGCCCGGCACCGACATCAAGGCCAAGGTCACGGTGCTCGCCGAGGGTTGCTGGGGCCACCTCACCGGAGCCGCGATCAAGGAGTTCGACCTCGCCGACGGCCGCGAGCCCCAGGTATGGGAGCTTGGGGTCAAGGAGGTCTGGAAGGTTCCCAAGCCGCTTGACCGGATCATCCACACGATCGGGCCGTGGCCGCTGAAGCTGGGGGCCAAGTACGGGCAGATCGGCGGCACCTGGTTGTACCCGATGAAGGACGAGAAGACCGGGGACGACCTCGTGTCGATCGGCTTCGTCGTCGACCTCGAGTACGCCGATGCCACGACCTCCGCCCACGACCTCCTGCAGCAGTTCAAGCTGCACCCCCTCGTGAAGGGGATCCTGGAGGGCGGAGAGCGGGTCGCCTGGGGCGCCAAGGCGCTGCCCGGCGGCGGCTACTGGTCGATGCCCAAGCTCACGATGCCGGGCGCGTTGCTCGTCGGCGACTCGGCCGGGATGGTCGACACGGTGGCGCTGAAGGGTGTGCACCACTGCATCAAGTCGGGCAAGCTCGCCGCGGAGGCGATCTACGAATCGCTCAAGGGCGGGGCCCCGCTCGAGGCCTATGAGCAGGCGGTTGAGGACTCCTCGATCGGCAAGGAGCTCTACCAGGTCCGCAATACCCGCCAGCCCTTCTCCAAGGGGTTCATTAAGGGCGCGCCGCTCGTCAATCTGGCGATCGCCACCAAGGGCAAGCTGCCCGCCGGCCGGCTGGCGTGGCACCGCAACGACCAGCAGCCGCTGTTCGTGGGCGACACCAAGGACAGCTATCCCAAGCCCGACGGGAAGTACACGTTCGACAAGCTCTCCAGCGTTTACATCTCGGGCAACGCGACCCGCGATGACGCCCCCAACCACATTCGGGTGCACAAGAACGTGCCCCGCGAGGTTGCGGAGGGCTGGCGGTGGATGTGCCCCGCCGGCGTATACGAGATTCCCGACGACGCCCCGGAGACAGGTTCGGTGGACGTGACGGTGAACTACACCAACTGCGTCCAGTGCGGTGCGATCACCGCCAAGGGCGGTCGCCTGACGCCGCCCGAGGGCGGCGACGGGCCGCTGTACACCATCACCTGACCCGCGGCCGGACAGGAACTTCCGGGGCGCTGGCCGGTTAAAGCCCCCAGATGAAGTTCCGGCGTCTGACAACAACCGTCTTACTTGCCGCCGCGGCGCTCCTGGGCGCCGCGGCCGGCGTTCTGACGCCCGGTTCACGGGCGGCGACGGCCACCCCGCCGCGCGCGCAGCTGACCCAGTTCTCGTGCGTGCGTGCACTCGATGCGGTCAACCGGAGCGTCGCGGTGTGGGCGGTCATGCGCCCGCTCCCCGGGACCCGCCGGCTCGCGCTGCGCTTCGACCTGCTGGTGCAGGTGCCGGGCTCAGCCGCGGTGGTGGTTCATACCGGGGATCTTGGTCGCTTCAGGTCGCCGCCGAACCCCACGCTCGGTCAGCTGCCCAAGGATGTCTGGCGCCGGCAGAAGCAGGTGCTCAACCTCAGTGCTCCGGCCGGCTATCAGTTCCGGGTCACCTTCCGCTGGACCGGGGTTCACGGGCGGGTGCTCGGCACCGCGACCCGCTACAGCCAGGTCTGTCACGAGCCGGAACTGCGGCCGGACCTGCTCGTGTCCTCGATTGCGGTCTCGCCGATTGCCGGCCGACCCGCTCACGAGCTCTACACCGCAGATCTCGTCAACCAGGGAGCCACGGGCGCGGGGCCGTTCGAGGTGCTGTTCACCCCCGGTGACGGCTCGGCGCCGGTGATCCACACGGTCAAGTGGCTCGGCGCTCATCAGACGACCCAGGTCGCCTTCACCGGACCGGTCTGTGACCCGGCCGCCCCCTCGCAGGTGACCGCCGATTCCGCCAGTCAGGTCGACGACGTCAACCGCGCCAACAACACGACGACCGCCGTCTGCCCGGCGACCGGTTGACCGCGGCCGTTCGTCCAGGGCTCGACGGACGGATGGCTAGACTTCAACAGACCATGAAGACCGAAATTCACCCCACTTATCACGAGGCGCACGTGCGCTGCACCTGCGGCAACGAGTTCACGACGCGCTCGACCCAATCCGAGATCCACGTCGAGATCTGCTCGGCCTGCCATCCGTTCTATACCGGCCGCCAGAAGCTGGTCGACACCGGTGGGCGGGTGGAGCGCTTCCAGCGCCGCGTCGCCAAGGGCCGACGCAGCGCCCGAACCGGCGCTTGATAACTCCATTCAGATGAACCGCGGCGGGGCGACGTGGGCGACCAACCACTGACGGCCGCACGCGACGCCCCGCTCGGCGGTCAGGCCGTCCTGGAGGGCGTCATGATGCGTGGCGTCCGGACCTGGGCCGTCGCCGTGCGCACGCCGGCCATCGCTGCGGAGGGCGTCGAGGCTGACCCCGGCGCGGTGGGCGAGATCGCGGTGAAAACGTTCCCGATCGAGTCCAACGCGGGTCGCCGCCGGTTCTACCGCCTGCCGATCATCCGTGGCGTCGTCGCGCTCGTGCAGTCGCTCGGAATCGGCCTGCGGGCGCTCGGCATCTCGGCCAACGCCCAGCTGCCCGAGGCCGAGCAGGAGATCTCCGGAGGCGTCTGGGCCGGCACGGTGCTGTTCTCGCTCGTGTTTGCGGTCGGCCTGTTCTTCGTCGTCCCGGTCGGCCTGACCAGCCTGATCAAGCAGCAGCTCGGGTCCTCGGTGCTGTTCTGGCTGGTCGAGGGCCTCCTGCGCACCGCGATCTTCCTCGGTTACCTGACGCTGCTCTCCCGCCTGCGCGACCTGCGCCGGGTGTTCGAGTACCACGGTGCCGAGCACAAGGTCATCTCGTGTTATGAGGCCGGCGACGAACTCACCCCGGAGCGGGCCACGCTCTACTCGCGGCTGCACCCGCGCTGCGGCACGAGCTTCCTGCTGATCGTGATGATCATGGCCATCTTCGTGTTCGCGCCGGTCGGTCTGCCCGCGTGGTGGATCCTTGTGCTGACCCGGATCCTCGGGGTCCCGCTGATCGCCGGGCTGTCATTCGAGGTGATCAAGTGGGCGGGTCGCAACCGCGCCCGGCGCTGGGTCCAGTGGGTCATGTATCCCGGCCTCCAGCTGCAGAAGCTCACCACCCGGGAGCCCGACCTCGATGAGCTGGCGGTGTCGATCGCGGCGCTGCAGGCGGTGCTGGCGGTGGAGACGCCCGGCGCCACCTCGGCCGACGATCTGCTCGGCGTCGAAGTCGTCGCCTGACCGCAACGTGAGGGTTGTCGCGGCCGTGACCGGGTAGCTACCCGTCAGTAGTCCGCGACCAAAAGGAGACACATATGTCTGACGGAACGGTTGACAACGCCAAGGGCAAGGTCAAAGAGGCCGCCGGCGACCTGACCGACGACCAGAGCCTCAAGAACGAGGGCAAGGTCGACAAGGCCAGCGGTTCGATCAAGGATGCCGTCGGTGGCGCCGCCGACAAGGTCAAGGACGTCGTCAACCCCAACGACTGACCGTCCCCGCGGGTTGTAGGTCCCGCCCCTCGTGACCGGGGCGGGCTCCTACACTCGCCAGCATGATCAACGACCTGGTCGCCCAGCTGGAGAGCCGGTTCGGTGAGCTCGAGGCCGAGCTCTCCGACCCCGCGGTCATCTCCGACCGCGAGCGCTTCACGGCGGCCAGCCGCGCCTACCGGGAGCTGGAGCCGGCGGCCAAGCTCGCCGCCGAGTATCGCCGTACCGTCGACGATGCCGAGGGCGCCCGGGAGCTGCTCGCCGAGGACGGGGAGGACCCCGAGCTGCGGGCCATGCTCGACGCCTCCCGTCAGCGGTTGGAGTCGCTGGAGGACGAGATCCGCCTGGCGATGGTGGAGCGCGACCCCAACGACGACAAGAACGTGATCGTCGAGGTCCGGCCCGGGGCCGGCGGCGACGAGGCCGGGCTGTGGGCCGGGGACGTCTACCGGATGCTGACTCGCTACGCCGAGCGCCGCGGCTTCAAGATTGATCCGCTTTCGATCGGCGAGGGCGATTACACGTTTGAGGTCAAGGGCGACGGCGCGTACTCGGTGTTCAAGTTCGAGGGTGGCACCCACCGCGTCCAGCGCGTCCCCGAGACCGAGTCACAGGGCCGGATCCACACCTCGACCGCGACCGTTGCGGTGCTTCCCGAGGCTGAGGACGTCGACGTCCAGATCGACCCCAATGACCTGCAGATCGACGTCTACCGGTCATCGGGACCCGGCGGCCAGTCGGTCAACACCACCGACTCCGCGGTGCGGATCACCCACAAGCCGACCGGAGTCGTCGTCTCGATGCAGGATGAGAAGTCCCAGCTGCAGAACCGCGAGCGGGCGATGAAGGTCCTGCGCGCGCGGCTGTACGAGCGGGCCATCGCCGAGCAGCAGGCGACGATCGGCGCCAGCCGCCAAGCCCAGGTCGGGACCGGCGAGCGGGCCGAGAAGATTCGGACCTACAACTACGGCGAACGCCGGGTCAAGGACCACCGGATCAACCTGCTCGTCCACAACCTCGATGAGATCCTGCTCGGTCAGCTCGACGAACTGACCGACGCGCTCCAGGACGACGAGAAGCGCCGGCGTCTGGAGGAACGCGCCGGTGGGTGAGGCCGGGCTGGCCTCGATCAGCGACGCGCTGCGTGCCGGGCGCGAGCAGCTGGCGCAGGCCGGCTGTGACAGCCCCCGCCTCGATGCCGAGCTGCTGCTCGCCGAGGTGCTCGGGGTCGACCGGGCGCGCTTGGTGATCGACAGCGGGGAGGCGCTCGATGGCGACGCCGGCCGTCGCTATGGCGAGCTGCTGGACCGCCGCGCCGCTCGGGAGCCGGTTGCCTACATCCTGGGCCGGCGGGACTTTCGCCGCCTGACGCTCGAGGTCGACCCCCGCGTCCTGATCCCCCGCCCGGAGACCGAGCTGCTGGTCGAGGTCGGTCTCCGACTGGCGCGCGGCGCC
>JBAWFG010000185.1:0-2855 GCA_049591655.1 Solirubrobacteraceae bacterium | reverse complement strand
ACGCCCATCATCCAGGCCTCGCCGAGGACGCCACCGCCGCCGAGGACGAGGACGTCAGGCCGGGAGCGCATGCGGCCTCAGGCTACCCAGCGTCGCCGCCCCCAAGCGGGCCGGGGGCCGCGACCGCCGCCGCCGGCGCATCCCCGGCGATCTGCGACATATCCGGTTCGCCGGTCCCGATTTGGCGCAAATGGTGGGCTCAGCAGGGTGTTTGCGCCTCGTTCGCCCGGCCCGGGGCGGATTTGTCGCACCCCGCGGCCGACACGACCCACCGGGGCCTCGTCAGCCCGCCACCGACCCCCCAGCCAGCCCGGCACCCGGAGAATCCGCGCTGCCGAGATCAATTTTCCAGCGATTGGGCCCAGGAGTGCCCTTGTCCGGAAAACCTCCAGAGCCGTCCCCGAGTTTTCCAGCGAATCGGCGGGTGGGGCGGGGCCAGCCAGCCCGCCGCCCACCCGCCGCCGGACGCTTGTACGTGATAGCGTACGGACGTATGGCGGTGACGGACCCGATCGCACCCACCCCGGCCGGCGCCGGCATCGGCGCCCGTGTGCGCGCCCTGCGGGAGGCGATGGATCTGTCGTTGCGTGATCTCGCCGAGCGATCCGGGGTCAGCGCACCGATGCTCTCCCAGGTTGAGCGCGGCGAGACGAGCCCGACGCTGCAGGTGGCGACGCGGATCGCTCATGGTCTGGAGCTCCGTCTCTCCCAGCTGCTGCGCCTCGACGAGGCCGGGGCGGTCACCGTCGTGCGCGCTGACGAGCGCCGCACCGGGCCGGCCGGCGCCTCGGGCCACGCCTACGAGATCCTCACACCGCCGCTGCCCGGCCAGCGGGCCGAGCTGTCCCGTCACACGCTGGCCCCCGGTGCGGTCACCGGAGGACCCGGTGACCCGCCGATGCACGAGCCCGGCAGCCGGGAGTCGGCGCTGGTGATCACCGGATCGGTGGTGCTGCATTGCGACGGTGCCCGCCACGAGCTGGCCGCCGGTGACTGCGTCACCTTCGACGCCGACCTTCCCCATCACTTCGAGAACCCCGGACACACCGAGGCCGGACTGCTGGCGGTCGTCAGCGCCGGCCTGAGGAGGAGCTAGAGCCGACCATGCCCACGAGCCTGTTCGACAAGATCTGGGCGGCCCACGAGGTCGCGCCCGGCCTGCTGTACATCGACCTGCACCTCGTCCACGAGGTCACGAGCCCGCAGGCCTTCGACGGTCTGCGACTGGCCGGCCGGCCCGTGCGCCGGCCCGACCGGACGCTCGCCACCGCCGATCACAACGTCCCCACCGATGGAACCCCGGTCGCCGACCGCATCCGTGACGAGCTCTCCCGGGTGCAGGTCCAGACGCTGGAGCACAACTGCGAGGAGTTCGGCATCCCGGTCTACTCGCTGGGCTCTGACCGCCAGGGCATCGTGCATGTGATCGGTCCCGAGCTGGGGGTCACCCAGCCGGGGATGACGATCGTCTGCGGCGACTCGCATACCGCCACCCACGGCGCGTTCGGCGCGCTGGCGTTCGGGATCGGGACCAGCGAGGTCGAGCACGTGCTCGCCACCCAGTGCCTCGTGCAGTCAAAGCCCAAGTCGATGCGGATCCGCTACGAGGGTGAGCTCGGCTACGGGGTCACCGCCAAGGACCTGATCCTGGCCACGATCGGCCAGATCGGGGTCGCCGGAGCGGTCGGCCACGTCGTCGAATACGCCGGGCCGGCGATCGAGTCACTCTCGATGGAGGGCCGCATGACGATCTGCAACATGACCATCGAGGCCGGCGGCCGGGCCGGCATGATCGCCCCCGATCAGACGACGTTCGACTACGTCATCGGCCGCCCCGCCGCGCCCGCCGAGGTCCCCGATGCGTGGCGGGAGCTGCGCACCGACGAGGGGGCAAGCTTCGATACCGAGGTCGTCGTCGATGCGGCGGCGATCAGTCCGATGGTCACGTGGGGGACCAACCCGGAGATGGTCGTGGGGGTCGGCGATGCCGTGCCCGCGCCCCAATCCGACCAGGACGAGCGCGCCCTTCACTACATGGGCCTCGATGCTGGGACCCCGATCTCTGAGATCACGCTCGACCGGGTGTTCATCGGCTCGTGCACCAACAGCCGGATCGGAGATCTGCGGGCCGCCGCCGAGGTGGTGCAGGGCCGGCGGGTCGCCGACGGCGTCTATGCGATGGTCGTGCCCGGCTCCCGGCAGGTCAAGGCCCAGGCCGAGAGCGAGGGCCTCGACGACGTGTTCCGCGCCGCCGGCTTCGATTGGCGCGGTGCCGGCTGCTCGATGTGTCTGGGGATGAACCCCGACATCGCCGCTCCCGGCGAGCGGGTCGCCTCGACCTCGAACCGCAACTTCGAGGGGCGGCAGGGCCGTGGCGCTCGGTCGCACCTCGTCTCGCCCCAGATGGCCGCCGCCGCGGCGATCGAGGGGCGTTTCGTCGACATCCGTCAGTGGGGGTCATAGACCATGAAGGCGATCGAGACAATCACCGGCCGGGTCAGCGTCCTGGACCGCGACGACATCGACACCGACCAGATCATCCCCAAGCAGTTCCTCAAGCGGGTGGAGCGGACCGGCTTTGGCGAGTTCCTCTTCTATGACTGGGCCAAGGAGCCCGACTGGAATCTGCCGGTCAACCCGATCCTCGTCGCCGGCCGCAACTTCGGCTGCGGCTCCAGTCGCGAGCATGCGCCGTGGGCGCTGGAGGATTACGGCTTCCAGGCGATCATCGCGCCGAGCTTCGCCGACATCTTCCGCTCCAACTGCACCAAGATCGGCCTGCTGCCGGTTCAGTTGGACGGTGCCTCGGTGAAGGCGATCGCCCAGGCGGGCGAGGCCCAGGTCGACCTCGCCGG
>JBAWFG010000184.1:0-2065 GCA_049591655.1 Solirubrobacteraceae bacterium | reverse complement strand
TTATCATGGCCCGCTCCCGGGGAGCGTCCGTTCGGCGTGCCTGGGTCGCGACTGTTGACGATGGGAGGCTTGCCGGCGGCCAGGCGCCGGGGCAGACCGTCGCACAGGCCTCTCCAGAGAGAAGGATCCATGTGCCGGATGTGCTGTCCCTCGTGCCCGAGACCGCTCGGCGAGGCACGTGAGCGCTGACCGCGAACCGCCGGCTGGGCTGTCGACCGAAGAGCTGCTGCGCCGATATCACGACGATCCCGACCCGGGATCGCTCGAGGAGATCGTCCGTCGGTTCGAGCCGCTGGCCCGCAGCGTCGCCCGCCGCTACCACGCCCGCGGAGAGCCCCTGGAGGACCTGACCCAGGTGGCGATGGTCGGGCTGCTGAAGGCGATCGCGCGCTTCGACCCCGACCGCGGCTTCGCGTTCACCAGCTACGCCACGCCGACGATGCTCGGCGAGCTCAAACGCTACTTCCGTGACAGCGGCTGGGCGGTGCACGTCCCCCGCGGTGTCAAGGAGCGGGCGCTGGAGGTGGCGACCGCCACTGACGAGCTGTCGTCAAAGCTCGGCCGCTCCCCGTCGCTGTCGGAGCTGGCCGAGGCGCTCAAGGCAACGGAGGAACAGACGCTGGAGGCGATCGAGGCCTACCACGCCCGGCACGCGACATCACTGGAGCACGGCTCAGACGACGAGGACAGCGGTGTCCCCAAGCTCGCCCAGACGCTCGGGGCCGAGGACGAACGTCTGGAACAGGCCGAGTATCTGACGATGATCGCCAAGGGCGTGGAGACCCTGTCGGAGTCCGACCGTCTGATCCTCTACCTGCGATTCGGCCGCGACCTCACCCAGTCAGAGATCGCCACCCGGATCGGGACCTCGCAGATGCAGGTCTCACGGCTGTTGCGAGCCGCGATCGAGAAGATCCGGCGCGTCAGCGGCGAGACCGATCTCCCGGGCGCGCGCTGACGAGCGTCCGGTCCCCGGCGCCCGCTGAGAGCGCGCGTCAGGACCTGCGCCCATCGACGGCCCGCTGCAGCTCGCTCTTGGACATCTTGGAGCGTCCGTCGATACCCAGCCGCTGTGCCTCGCTGTAGAGCTGGTCACGGGTGCGGCCCTTCTCGCGGTTGGTGCCCGAGCGCTGCCCGCCGCGACGTGACGATGACATGTCCCGGGTCGAGGTCGGCGAGCTCTGGCGCGACTCGCCGCTGCGGGCCCGTTCCTTGTTGACGGTGCGCGCCGCGATCTCCTCGGCGCGCGCCTCACTGGCGCCCTGGTCGCGCTCGGATTCCTTGATGTGCTCGTATTGCCGGGCTCGCTTGGAGCCGTCCTTCACTCCGCGTGGTGGCATCGCTCGCTCCCATCTCCGATTACGGCTACAGCCCGCGGATACCCGACCCCCCCGGCGTCAAACGCCGCGGCGGCGTCGACCGCCCCATCAGCTGGTGATGACGGCCGGGGTGCCGAGTGGGACGTGGTCGATCAGCCATCGCCCCTCCGCGAGCGTGAGCCGCATACAGCCATGGCTCACCGGCAGGCCGATCGACGACGTGGCCGGGGTGGAGTGGATGGCGATCCGGTCCCCCCCGCTCCAATCCTGGATGGCGTGCGGTGCCTTGGCCGACAGCGCCAGGATGCAGCAGCCGTAGGGGCCGGCGGGGTCGCCGGTGAGCAACCGGTCGGTGACCGCGAACCGTCCCGTCGGCGTCGGCGCGCTGGGCATCCCGATCGCGACCGTGTAGCGCTGCACAACGCGCGTGCCGCGGGTCACCGTCAGGCGCCGCCGTGACAGCGACACCCGCAACGACCAGTCAACGCGGCTCAACGAGGCGTTGGTGGCGCGGATCCAGCCGATCCGGTGGTTGCCGACCAGCGGACTGACGACGCCGAGCCAGCGGCCGGCGACCCGGGTGACGAGCATCACGTTCGGGGATCCGAAGGGGGTCCGGGTCTGCGCCCGAGCGAGCACGCGGCCCCCGGGAGCAGCCCGCAGGGGACTCGCGTGCCGGACGAACGCCACCAGCGCTCCCCGGCCGGGCGGGAGCGCCAGGCGCGCCGCCGTCGGCCGCGGAACGC
>JBAWFG010000183.1:0-9647 GCA_049591655.1 Solirubrobacteraceae bacterium | reverse complement strand
GTCGAGCCGTGCCTGAAGAAGAAGGTCCCGGTGATCTGGGTCAATCGCACCAAGCAGCAGCTGGAGTCCGGGCAGAAGAAGCCCGACGCCGAGGTCGCCAACCTCAAAGAAGCGGCGAAGCTGCTCGGCATCGGCTGAGCCGGCCGCCCCGGCGGGCGCTGCCAGCTGACTCATCATGCGCGCCGTTGCCCTCCACGCGGACGTGATCGTGTTCGTCTCGGAGGTGTGGCAGACGACCTGCACCGCCGTCCGCGGCGGCGACGAGGGGTTCGTGATCGACTCCCCGGTCTACCCCGAGGAGCTGCGCGCGCTGCCCGATGTGCTAGAGCAGGCCGGCTTTCCCATCTCCGGCCTGCTGGCCACCCACGGCGACTGGGACCACCTGCTCGCCCGCACGGCGTTCCCCAAGGCGTCGCTGGGCGCCGCCGAATCGACGACCGACCGGCTGGCCGGCGAGCTCGGCGAGGCCCAGCGCCGGCTGCGCGCATTCGATTCCGAGCACTACGTCGACGGGCGCCCGCCGCTGTCGCTGGGGTCGCTGCAGTCCCTGCCAGTGCCCGGTCGCCTGGAGATCGGCTCAGTCGCCGGGGAGGGCCACGAGCTCGAGCTGCACATCGCCGAGGGCCATACCGCCGACGGCGTCGCCTACTGGCTGCCGTGGGCGCGCGCGCTGGTGTGCGGGGACTACCTCTCCCCGGTCGAGATCCCGATGCTCTCTCCCGGCGGCTCGGTACCGGCCTACCGGGCGACGCTGACTCGCCTGGAGCCGCTCCTGGCCGAGGCGGAGTGGGTCATCCCCGGCCATGGATCGCCGCAGAGCGGCGAGCGCGCTCGGGACCTGCTGGCCGAGGACGACGCCTACCTGGCCGCGCTGGCCGAGGACCCATCAGCCGCGGTGGCGCCCCCGTCACGCGGCGGCTCGGCGACCCAGCGGCACATCCACCAGGCCAACGTCGCCGCGGTCACGACGGCAGGCTGAGTCCCGGAGGGCGGTGCGCCGCCACCTGGGCGTCTAATCCACCATATACGTCACTTTCCCGCCCAGGTGGACGCAGGGCCACAGGTTGACCGCATCCCCGCCCCCGGAAGCCGGGGCCCCGGGCTATTGCGCGGCGGCGCTGATGACGGCGATCGTGTCGCCGGTGGCGACCGAGGCGCCGACGGCGATCGGCAGCTCAGAGACGGTGCCCGCTTTGTGGGCGGTGATCTCGTTCTCCATCTTCATCGCCTCGATGACGCACACCAGAGCGCCCTCCTCGACGGTGGCGCCGGACTCGACGGCGATCTTGAGGACCGTGCCCTGAATCGGCGAGGCGAGCGTGTCCCCGCCGCCACCGCCACCGCCGGCCCGGTCGCTGCGCCGTGGCGGACGGCGGGCACCGGCAGCGGCTCCTGCGGGTCCGGCGCCGTTGGCGACAGCCGCCCCGGCAAAGGCGGGGCCGATGACCTTGACGTCAAAGCGCCGGCCCGACACCTCGACGGTGTAGCTCTGCTCGACGCTGGGCTCCTCCTCGTCGTCCTCGGCGGGCGCCGCCGGCGCTGGGAAGGCGAGGGTCTTGAGCCACTCGCGGTCCTCGATGAGGTCACGGCAGGTCTCGGCGTTGGCCCACTGGTCGGTGGCGAGGATCGCCTGATGGAAGGGGATCAGCGTCTTGAGCTCGGTGATCTCGTACTCGCCGAGCGCCCGCAGCATCCGCGCGGTGGCCTGCTCGCGGTCGGCGTCCCAGACGATCAGCTTGGCGACCATCGGGTCGTACATCGGCGAGATCTCCGAGCCCGGGCCCACCCCGGAGTCGACGCGGACGCCGGGGCCGGTGGGCTCCCGGTAATCACCGATCAGGCCTGGAGCGGGAGCGAAGTTCTTGGAGGCATCCTCGGCATTGATGCGGCACTCGATGGCGTGGCCGCGCAGCTCCACCTCGTCTTGGGCGATCGACAGCTTCTCGCCCGCGGCGACCCGGATCCCCTCCTTGACGATGTCGATGCCGGTGACCATCTCGGTCACGCAGTGCTCGACCTGGACGCGGGTGTTCATCTCCAGGAAGAAGTACTCGCCGTCCTGGAGCAGGCCCTCGATCGTCCCGGCCCCGGTGTAGTTGACCGCCGCCGCCGCCTCGGTGGCGATCGTGCCGATCCGCGCCCGCAACTCCTCGTCGACGGCCGGCGCCGGTGACTCCTCGATGAGCTTCTGATGGCGGCGCTGCAACGAGCAGTCGCGCTCGCCGAGGTGGATGACGTTCCCGTGGGAGTCGGCGAGCACCTGGACCTCGACGTGACGGGGGTCGGGCAGATAGCGCTCCAGATACACGGTGGAGTCGCCGAAGAATTTCTCGCCCTCCCGGGCGGCGCCCTCAAAGGCGTCCTTGAGCTTGTCCTCGCTGAGGGCGACCCGGAAGCCCTTGCCGCCGCCACCACCGGCCGCCTTGACCGCCACCGGATAGCCGATCGTTTCGTCGATGATCTTCTGAGCGTCCTCGATCGAGCCGACGGGCTCGGTGGTGCCGGGCACGATCGGCACGCCGGCCTTCTCCATCAACTCCCGGGCGCGGGTCTTGGATCCCATCGCCTCGATCGCCGAGGAGGGCGGGCCGATGAACACGATCCCCTTGTCCTCGAGCGCCTTGGCGAAGGCGGCGTTCTCGGCGAGGAAGCCGTAGCCGGGATGGACCGCCTCGGCGCCGGACTGATCGATGACCTCAAGGATCTTGTCGATGTTGAGATAGCTCTCCGACGCGGGACCGCCACCGAGCAGGTAGGCCTCGTCGGCGCGCTTGACGTGCACGGCGTCACGGTCAAGCTCTGAGTAGACCGCCACCGTCGCGATGCCCAGCTCCTGGCAGGCGCGAGCGATTCTCACCGCGATCTCGCCGCGGTTGGCGATCAGAACCTTCGAGAACATGCGGGCGGGCACTTTACCGAGGCGGCGGCCGGTAGGGGGTGCCGGCTGATGTGGCGACACCGTGGTGACGAGTCCGAGCGCTCCACTCCGTAGTCTTGAGGCTGAGCAATGGACACCGTCGCCGCCTCGCCGCGCAAGCGTCATGCGCTGAATCTCTTTGCGGGTCTCCCCCGCCGCTATGACCAGATGGGCGCCGTACTCAGCTTCGGCCAGGACCCGCGGTGGCGTCACGCGGTGGTGGGAGCCGTCGACCCGCGCCCGGGGCAGCACATCCTCGACGTCGCCACCGGCACCGGCATGGTGGCGCTCCAATTGGCGCAGCGCGGCGCCCAGGTGACGGGCCTTGACCAGAGCGAGGCGATGCTCGGCGCCGCCCGCGAGCGCCTGTCGCAGTTGAACCCCGATGTCGCCCGCCGGATCACGCTCGTCGCCGGAGAGGCCGAGCGGCTCCCCTTCCCGGACGCCAGCTTCGACGCGCTCACCTTCACCTATCTGCTGCGCTACGTCGATGATCGCGCGGCGACGATGCGTGAGCTGGCCCGGGTGGTGAAGCCCGGCGGCAGGGTCGCGATGCTCGAGTTCGACGTGCCGGGGCGGGCGCGGCTGCGCGCCCTGTGGCGCGTGCACACGCGTGTCGGCCTGCCGCTGCTGGGCCGGCTGGTCTCCCGCGATTGGTATGAGGTGGGCCGTTTCCTGGGACCGAACATCGAGCAGTTCCATGCGGCTGAGCCTGACCTGGGCGCTCTGTGGAACGCGGCCGGGATCGGCGGCGTCCACCGCCGGTCGATGAGCTTCGGGGCCGGGCTGGTCATGTGGGGAGTTGCAGACGGCGTCGCGGCCTAAGCTGCAGCGACCGGCCTTCTATGCCCTGGCGCCAGGGGGCTGGAGGGACCTGGTGACGCTCCTGCACCCGCCGTACACGGCGTGGCACCTCAGCTACGTGGCACTTGGCGCTGTTGCGGCGCCGGTGCTGCACGCGGGCCGTCTTGTCGCGGCGCTCGGCGCCTTCTTCCTGGCGGTGGGGGTTGCGGCCCATGCGCTCGACGAGCTCGTCGACCGTCCGCTGCAGACCGCGCTGGGGCGCAACGCGCTGATCGCCCTCTCGGCCCTCAGCCTGGGGGGCGCGGTGGTGATCGGGGTCGCGGGGGCGGTCACGATCTCGCTGCTGCTCATCCCCCTGGTGGCCGCGGGGGCATTTCTCGTCCTCGCCTACAACCTTGAGCTGGCCGGCGGGCGCTTTCACAACGACGCGTGGTTCGCGCTGGCGTGGGGCGGCTTCCCGGCGTTCACCGGCTACTTCGTCAATGCGCTGGCGGTACGCCCGGCCGGACTGCTGGTCACCGCCGCCTGCTGTTTGCTGAGCGTTGCCCAGCGCCGGCTGAGTCGCCCGGCCCGGGAGTTGCGCCGGCGCACCGCAACCGTCCAGGGGACCCAGCGTCTCACCAGCGGCGAGGTGCGCCCGCTCGACGCGGCGGGGCTCGCCGAGCCCCTGGAGGGGGCGCTGCAGGCGATGGCGCTCGGCCTCGTCCTGCTGGCGGCGGGACTGGTGGCCGTGCGACTGTGAGCGCGCTCAGCGGGCGCTGATGATCATCCCGGCGCCGACGGTGTCGTTGGTCGACTCGTCGATCAGGATGAAGCTGCCGGTGCTCCGGTTGCGCGAGTAGGGGTCGACGACCAGCGGCGAGCTCGTGCGCAGGTGGACGCGGCCGATCTCGTTGAGCCCCAGCTCGGAGGCCTTGACGTGCTCGAGCGTGTTGATATCCACCCGGTGCTCGATGTCCTCGATCACCGCGCGGGCGGTGCGGGTGGTGTGCTTGATGGCATACCGGCCGCGGGGCGCCAGCGGCTTGTCGCTCATCCAGCACACATGGGCCTCCAGCTCCCGGGAGGTCTCCGGCTGGTCCTCGGTGCCAACGACCATGTCGCCGCGAGAGACGTCAATCTCATCGGCGAAGCGCAGCGCCACCGACATCGTCGGGAACGCCGCCTCCACCTCGCCGGCGTAGGTGTCGATGCCGGCCAGCGTGGTGCGCTGGCCGCCGGGAAGCACGACGACCTCCGAGCCGGGACACAGGACGCCACCGGCCATCTGGCCGCCGTAGCCGCGGTAATCGTGATGGTCATCGCTCATCGGGCGGATCACCCACTGGACCGGGAACCGCACGTCGGTGAGGTTGCGGTCCGGTGCGATCACGACGTGCTCAAGGTGGTAGAGCAGCGGCGCAGCGCCGTACCACTGCATGGCGTCGGAGCGATCGACGACGTTGTCGCCCTTGAGCGCGGAGATCGGAATGAAGGTGATGTCCGGGATCTGCAGGCGGGCCGCCCAGTCGGTCATCTCCTCCAGGATGTTGTAGAAGACGTTCTCGTCGTAGTTGACGAGGTCCATCTTGTTGACGCACACCACGACGTGCGGGATCCGCAACAGCGAGGCGATGTAGGTGTGGCGGCGGGTCTGCTCCGAGACCCCCTTGCGCGCGTCGACGAGCACGATCGAGACGTCGGCGGTGGACGCGCCGGTGACCATGTTGCGCGTGTACTGCTCGTGACCCGGGGTGTCGGCGATGATGAACTTGCGCCGCGGGGTGGCGAAGTAGCGGTAGGCGACATCGATCGTGATCCCCTGCTCACGCTCGGCGCGCAGGCCGTCGGTGAGCAGCGCCAGGTTCAGGTAGCCGTCCCCGCGACGCTCGGACGTCTGGACCACGTGCTCCATCTGGTCCTCGAAGATCGCCTTGGAGTCGTGCAGCAGACGGCCGATCAGCGTCGACTTGCCGTCATCGACCGAGCCGGCGGTGGCGATCCGCAGCAGTTCGGAGTTGCGGCGGCGTACCGCGTAGGGGTTCTCGGTGGCGGCGGCGCCATTGACCGCGTCGGGCGGGTGGGACCCGTTCATCTCAGAAATAGCCTTCACGCTTACGATCCTCCATCGCGGCCTCGGTCACGCGGTCGTCGGCCCGGGTCTCACCGCGCTCGGTGATCCGGGTCGCCGCGATCTCGGTGACGACCTCCTCCAGGGTGACCGCGCGGGAGCGCACGGCGCCGGTGCAGGTCATGTCCCCGACGGTGCGGTAACGCACCGACTCGGTGAACGGGGTCTCACCGTCCATCAATTCCATGTGCTCGTTGACCGCGTAGAGCATCCCGTCACGGGCGAACACCTCGCGGTCGTGGGAGAAGTAGATCGACGGGACCTCAAGTCCCTCGGTGTCGATGTACTGCCACACGTCGAGTTCGGTCCAGTTGGAGATCGGGAAGACGCGGACGTGCTCGCCCTTGCGGATCCGCCCGTTGTACAGCGACCACAGCTCCGGGCGCTGGGCCTTGGGATCCCATTGGCCGAAGTCGTCCCGGAAGGAGAACACCCGCTCCTTGGCCCGGGCGCGCTCCTCGTCACGGCGCGCGCCACCGAACGCGGCGTCGAACCCGTGCTCCTCGATGGCGTCGAGCAGCGTCGTGGTCTGCAGCCGGTTGCGAGAGGCGCGCGGCCCGGTCTCCTCGGTGACGCGGCCGGAGTCGATCGAGTCCTGGACGGAGGCGACGACGAGCCGCTCGCCGAGCTCGGACGCAATCCGGTCACGGAACTCGATCACCTCGGGGAAGTTGTGGCCGGTGTCAACGTGCATGATCGGGAACGGGAACTTGCCCGGCCGGAAGGCCTTCTCGGCCAACCTCAGCAGCACGATCGAGTCCTTGCCGCCGCTGAACAGCAGCACCGGACGCTCGAACTCGGCGGCTACCTCACGGAAGATGTGGATCGACTCGGCTTCCAGGCTCTCCAGGTGGGAGAGCTCGTAATGAACGGGATTCATCGCAGGGGCTCTATCGGTGGATGGGGCGACGTGATCACGCCGGTGTGACGTGAATGCCGCATTCGGTCTTGTCCTGCCCGGCCCAGCGGCCCTCGCGCCCGGTGCCGGGCCGGGTGCACGGCGCGCATCCGATCGACGAGTAGCCCTCATCGTGCAGGGGGTTGTAGGGCAGGTCGTGCTCGAAGATGTAGCGCCAGACGTCCTTCTCTGACCAGTCGGCGAGCGGGTTGAGCTTCCAGATCCCACGGCGCTCGTCACGCTCGAGCTTGGGCGACGCGGCGCGAGTCGGGGCCTGTTCACGCCGTATCCCGGTGACCCATGCATCCACCTCGGCAAGCGCCGCCTCCAGCGCCGTGACCTTGGCGGCGCTGCAGCAATCGTCGGCCGTCCACGCGCCCTCGGGGCGCCGGGCGTCGAGCACGCGGATCGGCAGCGCGAAGCGCTCCTCAAAGCGCTTCCAGGTGGCGAGCGTCTCTCCGAACAGAACGCCGGTGTCGATCGTGAACGCCTCAACCGGGCCCCGCCCACCATCGGCGGCGCCGATCTCAGACAGCATGTGGAACAGGACCGACTCCTCCTTCTGGAAGGAGCAGGCGACGGTCAGCCGCGGATGAAAATGCTCCACCCCGTAGGCGAGCACCTCCTGGGCGCTGGCGCGCTCCAGGTTGGGGGTGGTGGCGGTCAAACCGCGCACTCCCCCTCCCCGCGCTGGACCTCGAAGGGGGCCTCGCGGTTGAAGTCGATGAAGTAGTTCATGTTGTCCAGGTTGAATTCGATCGGCATCGTCAGATCCTTCACGCGCGCCTCGAACTCCGAGGCACCGACGCGGTCGACGAAGGTGCGGAATTCCTCGCCGTCCCGACGGTCTGACTCATAGAAGCGTATCCAGCGCTCGACAGCCTCCGGGACGCGCTTGGCGGGCAGGCGGGCCTTGAGGCGCTGGCCGTAGCGGACCTCGCCCCCCTCGTAGGTGCCGCCGATGTGCGCGATGTAGGCCGGAATCGTCTTGTCGGCGACCTTGATCGAAGCGCCATAGAAGCCGATGTCGGCGATGTGATGCTGGCTGCAGCCGTTGGGGCAGCCGCTCATCTTGACGTGCATCCGGCGCGTCAGCGGATCGTCGATGTCCATCGCGACGATCCGGTCCTGGACGGCCTGGTTGAGGCCCATCGAGCTGGTGATGCCCAGCTTGCAGGAGTCAGTGCCCGGGCAGCTGACGACATCGGTGATCTCGTCGGCGCCGGCCTCACCGAGGTCGAGCTCGCCCAGCCCCTGCCAGAGCTCGTACACCGACTCCGGACGGACCCAGCGCAGCACGAGGTTCTGGTGCACGGTCGTGCGGGCCGCACCGCCGGAGTAGCGACGCATCAGCTCGCCGAGCCCGCGCAGCTGCTCGGGCGTCAGATCGCCGCGGCGGACCTTGACCTCGACGGTGCAGAAGCCGGGCTGCCGCTGACCGGTGACGTTGGACGCCAGGAAGTGGTCGAACCGGCGCTGGTCGCCGTTGGCCGAGGCGTACTCGGACCGGGGCTCGGGGGCGTTGGCCTCCTCGTCGGTGCCGTACATGATCTCGTCAAGTGAGAAGTCACGCTCGGCGACCCAGTCGCCCTCCAGTTCCTCCTCCACCTGCTCACGGAACGCGTCGATTCCGATCTTGTCGATCAGCACCTTGATCCGGGCGCGGGCGCGGTTGACGCGTAGAAAGTCCTGGCGGTCGAAGATCCGCATGCACGCCTCGGTGACCTTGAGGTAGTCGCCGTTGTCGAGCTCGACGAACTCATACAGCGTCGGCGCGATCCGGGGCATGATCGAGGTGCCGCCGCCGACCCGGACCTCCACGCCGCGAACGCCGTCACGCTCCCGCGGGATGAATGCCATGTCGTGAATGCCGGTGATGGCGTTGTCGTCGTCGGTCGCGGTGAACGCCGTCTTGACCTTGCGGGGCATCGCCTGGGTCGTGGGGTGGCGCACGAAGTAGCGGACGTACGCGCCGGCGTAGGGCGTGATGTCGAACAGCTCGCCCTCCAGCGTTCCGGCCCGCGGGTCGCCGGTGACGTTGCGCATCGTGTTGCCGCAGCCCTCGCGGGAGGACAGCCCGGCGTCGCCGAGCTCACGGATCAGCGCCGCGGCGTCGGGGAGCGGCACGTGGTGCATCTGGATGTTCTGGCGCGTGGTGATGTGACCCTTGCGCAGCGGCACGTAGGACTCGATCACCTCGGCGAACGCATCGAGCTGGTCGGGGGTCACGCCGCCCATCGGCAGCTTGACGCGGATCATCTGGACGTCGGGCTGGCGCTGGCCGTACACGCCCTGCTTGAGGCGGAACTTGATGAAGTCCTCTTCGGTGAGGCCGCCCTTGAGGTAACGCGTCGACTCGGTATCGAAGTCGTCGAACTCCCGCTCCAGGATCGGGATCACGTGGCCGGGAACGTTCTCGACCACCTCGGGGTTCTCCAGCGAACCGGTGCGGGGCGAAGCTTTGGCGTTGATCGAGGCTGGCTCCATCGGGGTCCTTCCGGTTGGGATCGGTCGTCGCGCCGCGAAAGGGCTCCGAGTTAAACTACCAAAACCCGATCTGGATAAGCCCTTTTTGGCCGCGCTGGCTGGCGCGCCCGATGGGTGCGCGGGCCGGCGAACAGACCCCGTCGTCGCGCTGGCGGTCGAGCGCGCCGCAGTACAGGCCGTGAGTCGAGACGTTGCGGACCGCCCGTTTGATGGAAAACCCGTTCCGCGTCGGGAGATTTTCCGGGGATCGGTCGCCAGACGCCTGGCAACCGGAAAATCGTTTCGCCGGTACCCGATTTTCCGCGTTCTGGGCGGTGTTGCGGGCGCGGGTCAGGCGGGCGTGGCCGGGGTGGCCGTTGGGGAGGGGAGGCGAGGCGGGGAGCCGGGCCGGGCGCGCGTCAGGCCGCGGTGACCGTGAGCCCTGACCCGGA
>JBAWFG010000182.1:0-1668 GCA_049591655.1 Solirubrobacteraceae bacterium | reverse complement strand
GGTGGGCTCAGGAGCAGTCAGCGGTGATGCTGGAGGTAGTGATCGCCCCGAACGGTAGGGACGTAACCCACCTGTTCAGCTACTACCGTGCACGCGGCTTCAGCGATGAGGAACGCCAGATACTCGCACGCACCTTGTCGTGAATCAACGCCCCAGCAGGCGTCATGTCCACGGAGGATGCTCCTATGGTTCGTCAAGCTGCGGCGGGTAGTGATGCGCGCCCGGCTTGGATCTGCAGCGTTGTGAAGACCTCGCGCGCGACGTAGCGCTTGAGGCAGCGGATGATTTCGGGCTTGCTGAGGCCTTCGGTGGTGCGGCGGGCGGCGTAGTCGCGGGTGCGCTGGTCGGTGGCCAGGCGCGTGATGACGATGCGCCAGAGGGCGCTGTTGGCTTGGCGGTCCCCGCCCCTGTTGAGGCGGTGCCTGTTCGTCTTGCCGGAAGAGGCCGGGATAGGTGCGACGCCGCAGAGCATGGCGAAGGCGGCCTCGCTGCTGAGTCGTTCAACGTTCTCGCCGGCGCTGACCAACAGCTGTCCGGCGACCTCGACGCCGACGCCTTTCAGAGCGAGCAGGTCCGGGTTGATGACTGCCACGAGTGGCGTGAGCAGCTCGTCGAGATCCTCGATCTCGATTGACAGCGCCTGGTGGCGGCGCGCCAATGACCGCAGTGCGATCTTCGTTGCCGTCATCGAGTCGCCAGCGTGCGCTCGGTCCGGGCGCATCCCTGCGCAGAACTCGATCAGCTCGCGATCTTTGAGCCCCCGCAGCCGGGCTCGTAGCGACTCCGGAGCGGTGACGATCAGCGCCTTGATCTGGCGTTGAGCGTCGGCCCGGTGGGCGATCGCCGAGCGGCGGGCCACTCGCAGCGACCGCAACGCCTCCACGCGGCCATCGCGCTGCTTCGGGACACCACTGCGGACCTGGGCCAGCGCCGCGCGCGCGGCCGCTTCGGCATCGACCGGGTCGGACTTGCCCTGCCATCGGCGCGCCTTGCGATCCGGGCGGTCGACCTCGACCATCGCCACGCCCTTCGTCCTGAGGAACCTGGCCAAGCCAGCGCCGTAGACCCCGGTGCCCTCGATGCCCACCAGCACCAGCGCACCGAACCCCCGCAGCCACGCCAACAACGCCCGATAACCGGCCGCGTCGGCAGCAAACTGCGCCGACCCGAGCACCCGCCCGGCCGCGTCCACGGCTGCCGCCGTGTGGGTGTCCTTATGCGTGTCCACCCCCCCGGTCACCTCGACCGCGTGGTCTGCCTGCGCTGTGAATGTCATCGTGAGTACCTGCCGTCCTGTCACTGAATCGGGAAGGGCGGCACGCGCCGGTCGGGCGGGCGGACAAGACAGTGACGGGGCCTCTGGCCAGGCTCCTATGAAGTCACGACGCCCGTCCGGCAGGTGCCAAACACCGCTGGCCAGCCCGACCGACACATCCGCTTCAAGACACCATGGTCAGTCAGAGCAAGAGTCAGACCGGGCCAACCAACGACGCTCGTCCATCCTCACTGTCAGAACAGGACGGTGGCCAGGCTCGCGACCGGGCGCATGCCCAGGCGCGCGTACATGCGGCGAGCGGCGGTGTTGAAGTCGTTGACGTACAGACTGCCGGTCGGTGCCAGGCGCAGGGCGACGTGCAGGACGCCGGCGAGTCCGGCCGTCCCCAGCCC
>JBAWFG010000181.1:0-4125 GCA_049591655.1 Solirubrobacteraceae bacterium | reverse complement strand
TGACACCGGTCTCAGCCGCCGTCCCGGACTAGGGGATCGTGACCGCGCAGGCGCCGGTGGCGTCGCCGCGGCGGAAGTACTGCTGGTGATAGTCCTCGGCGCGGTGGAACGTGGCGGCCGGTGTGATCTCGGTCACGATCGGCCGGCCGCGGTTGCTCTGCTCGTGCTCGCGTGATGCCGCGGCCCGTGCCGCCTGGCCGTCGTCGTGGACAAAGATCGCCGAGCGGTACTGATCGCCGACGTCCCACCCCTGGCGGTTCAGCGTCGTGGGATCGTGGATCCGCCAGAACGTCTGCAACAGCTCGTCGTAGGAGACGACCGCCGGGTCAAACCAGACCTCGACCGCCTCGGCGTGCCCGGTGCCGTGCCCACAGACCTGCTCATAGGTCGGATGATCGGTGTGGCCGCCGGTGTAGCCGACAGCCGTGCGCAGCACGCCGGTGACGTCGCCGAAGGCGTGCTCGACGCCCCAAAAGCAGCCTGCGGCAAATGTGGCGTGCTGGGCGCCGTCGGGAAGCGTTTCCATATTTCTGTCCTTTCGTGTCGTGACACCGTTATGACCCAGCCGGGCCATCAAACGGTTCACGATCACGCCGCTCACGCTCATCGCCCGCATGAACCGTTTCGAGGGCGGCGAGGGTCAAACGAATGAGCAACCCGAAAAGGAGAAACGATGGCATCACGCGATCAGGCAACCGAGGCGAACTGGCGAGCGCAGCTCACGCCCGAGCAATACGACGTCCTGCGCCGTAAGGGCACCGAGCGGCCGTTCACCGGCGAGTACGTCGATACCAAGACCGACGGCACGTATCGCTGCGCGGGCTGCGGCGCCGAGCTGTTTTCCTCAGACACCAAGTTCGATTCGGGCACCGGCTGGCCGAGCTTCACCGATCCGGTCGTCGCCGCCAACGTCGAGCTGCACGCCGACAACAGCCTGTTCATGCGCCGCACGGAGGTGACGTGCGCAAGCTGTGGCGGTCATCTCGGCCACGTCTTCCCTGACGGACCCAACGGATGCGACCGCTACTGCATCAACTCCGTGGCCCTCACACTCGACCCCACGAGCGGCGCTTAGCCGCGTGTCCCAGGGAGCCGGCCGCCGCGCCGGCTCCCTGAACCGCAGGGCGGGGAGCCGCTTGACGAAGGTCGCGAGAGCTCAGGGGACTGGCAGTCCTGGCTGACCTGTCGCGCGTCTTGACGAGGGCGCCGGCTCGGGTGAAGGCTCCAGGAAGGCTGGTAGGCCGAAGTGGATGAAGACGTCCGGGCGGCGGAACGCGGTGATGTCCGTGATCAGCGTGTCAGCGATCGTGAGCACCGTCAGCGCCTCCGCGACGAAGTAATTCGTCGTTTCGTTCCATCGGTACTCGGCGAAAGCGAGCTGTCCGTTGGCGCTGACCCGCCGCAGCCGCCAACGCACCTCTGGGGCGAGCACGACCGAGCGCATGAAGACCTCGATCGCATCTCGACCGCGGAACCAGGTGGGTCGTGGTGGCATCGTGATCGTCGCGTCGTGCGAGAGCATGTCGACTATCGAGTCGACATCCGCCCGTTCCCATGCGTCGACGAACCTATCAACGAGCTCGTGTAGCGGCTCGTCCCCGATGCGTTGCAACGTTGCCTGCTGGCTTCGTGCCGGCAGTCTGTCATCGACGGTCTTGTGCGCACGCTGGAGTGCCGTGTCCACGGCGGCAGGGGTCATCTCGAGCGTCTCGGCCACCTCTCTGGCCGAGAAGCCGAGTACATCTCGGAGGATCAGGACCGCTCGCTGTTTCGCCGGGATGTGCTGCAGCGCGGCCACGAAGGCCAGCTCGACGGCCTCGCGCTGCTCATAGCGGGCGTCCGGCGAGGCGAGGCTGTCCTCGGCTTCGATGCCGGCGTCGGGATAGGGCTCGAGCCAGACAGATTCCACGAGCGGTGCCGCCAGTGGATCGTGAGGGTCGGCGGCCGCACCGTAGTCGATCGGGAGCACTCGCCTCGGGCGCCGCGCGATCATCTTGAGGCAGGCGTTGGTGGCGATCCGGTAGAGCCAGGATTTGAGCGAGCTGCGGCCCTCGAACTGCGGCAGCGCTCTCCACCCATTGAGCAGCGTGTCCTGGAGCGCGTCGTCGGCGTCGTGCAGCGAGCCGAGCATCCGGTAGCAATGGGCGTGCAGCGCGACGCGATGGGGCTGGATCAGCTGGCTGAATGCGTCTGCGTCGCCGTTACGGGCCGCGTCAAGCATGTGGGCATCGTGGTTGGTCACCGCCGCCATCCTTTCTGCTGCCAGAGCACGATCTCTCCGGCCTCGCGCGTCGCGATCACACTACGCCAACCGGCCGCGCTCTCCCGGGGCTCGAGCCGAATCGACGCGCCGAGCCGGCGAGCCAGATCGGTAGCCGCTGCGATACGGGTGACCTATAGATCCGCCCAGCGGCCGAAATCCAACGGTGGGCACGAATTCGGCTGAGTCCGACCCAGCCGTTGGATTTCGCAATCGAACCGGATCTCTACTGGCAACCGCGGCGACTGCGACCGCGAAGCACGACATCGGAGGAAGTGATGACGATCGAAGGCAAGACGGTTCTGGTGACCGGTGGCAATCGCGGCATCGGTCGGGCGCTGGTCGAGGACGCCTTGACGCGAGGCGCGAGGCGCGTCTACGCCGGCAGCCGGCAGCCGTTGGCCCACCAGGATCCGCGCGTCACATCCGTGACGCTCGACGTCACCAATCAGGGTCAGATCGAGGCGGCGGTCGAGGCCGTCGACTCGCTCGACCTCCTCATCAACAACGCCGGCGTCGCCCTCTATGACGACCTCACCGACCGAGGCGCTGTCGAGCAGAGCCTGGCCGTCAACCTATTCGGCCCATGGGCCGTGACGCAGGCGTTCCTGCCCCTGCTCACGTCGTCTCGGGGAGCGATCGTCAACAACACCTCGTTGATGGCGCTCGCTCCCATGCCGCTCACTCCGGCCTATGCGATCTCCAAGGCGGCCGCCTTCAACATGACCCAATCGCTGCGGGCTCTGCTCGCCGGGCGAAGTGTCAGCGTGCACGCGGTCCTGACCGGTCCCACCGACACCGAGATGACCCGCGGCTTCGAGATCCCGAAGGCATCCCCTGAGTTGGTCGCGCGGGCCATCCTCGATGGGGTCGAGGCCGACGAGGAGGACATCTTCCCCGACCCGATGTCGGCATCCCTGGCCGACGGTTGGCGCAACGGTGGAGTCAAGGCGTTCGAGCGCGAGAGCGCGACGATCCTCCAGACAGAGCCGGTCGCAGCGTGAGCAGCAAGGAGGTCCAAGCGGTTGGGACACCCCGCTTGGACCGCGGACCGAGGCGATAACGACTGGAAAGAAGGAGGGACAGTGACTCAGCACAGGACAGCGACGCGTGAGCAATGGCTGGCCGAACGGGAGGAGCTGCTCGCGGCCGAGAAGGAGCTGACGCGGCGCGGCGACGACCTGGCGAAGCGCCGCCAGGGCCTGCCGTGGGTGCCGATCGACAAGGAATACCTCTTCGAGACCGACGCGGGAACCCGAAGGTTGGCGGATCTGTTTGACGGGCGCAGCCAACTGCTCGTCTATCACTTCATGTTCGGCCCCGAGTACTCCGCGGGATGTCCATCCTGTTCTGCGATTGCCGACGGCTTTGATGGGTCGGTCATCCATCTCGTCAACCACGGTGTCGCGTTCTACGCGGTGTCGCGGGCTCCGCTGGCAAGGCTCCAGGCGTACAAGCAGCGGATGGGGTGGACCTTTCCTTGGGCGTCGTCGTTCGACAGCGACTTCAACTTCGACTTCCACGTCTCGCACACCAAGGAGGAATGGCAGGCGGGCACCGTCGACTACAACTACCGCGCCGTCGACTTCCGGGGCGCCGAGGCGAGTCCCGTGGCGGCCGAGTTCGCGTCGCGGACCGGGACCGATTTCGCGACCTACCGGAAAGAGGGGCCCGGCGTGAGCGCGTTCGTGCTCCAGAACGGCGTCGTGTACCACACCTACTCAGCCTACGAGCGGGGGATCGACGGCCTCTGGGGGATGTACCAGTGGCTCGACCGGGCACCGTTCGGTCGCAACGAAGGCGACTTCTGGTGGCAGCGACACGATGAGTACGACCATCAGCCCAACCCCCTGATGCAGGAACGG
>JBAWFG010000180.1:0-1752 GCA_049591655.1 Solirubrobacteraceae bacterium | reverse complement strand
CGGCGATCAACGACGCGTTCCGGCTCTACATGCTTCCCCAGGGAGTGTTCAGCGTGGCGGTGGCAACCGTCCTGTTCCCCACGCTCAGCCGGATGGCCGTCGCGCGCGACGCCAGCGGGATGCGGCGCACGATCGGCAACGGCGTGCGCCAGATCAACCTGTTGATGATCCCGTCGGCGGGACTGATCGCCGCGCTCGCCGTACCGATCACCCGACTCGTCTACGAGCACGGACACTTCCACGCCATCGACCGCTACTACGTCTCCACCGCGCTGCTGTGGTTCGCGTTCAGCCTGCCGTTCGCCGGTGTCAACCTGCTGTTCACGCGCACGTTCTTCGCGCTGCGCCGGCCGTGGATCCCGACGGCGTTGGCGGCGGTGAACATCGTGGTGGACATCGTCGTCTCACTCGCTCTGTACAAGCCGCTCGGCATCGCCGGGCTGATCATCGGCACCCTGGCGGCGAACGTGGTCATGACCTGGTTGCAGTGGCGGCGGCTGCGGATCGGCTTCAACGGCGACCTCGAGGGCCCCCAGACGCGGATGATCACCATCCGGATCGTCGTCGCCTCGGCGATCGTGACCGCAGTCGGCTATGTCGTCTGGAAGGGGCTGGCGAGCCTGCTCGGGCTATCGCTGGTTGCCCAGATCCTGTCGGTCGGGATCGCGGTCACGCTCGCCGGCGGCCTCTATGCGTGGCTGGTGCTCGCGATGCGGATCCCGGAGGCCCGGCAGATCGAATCGATCCTGCGCAGCCGGCTGGGCCGGGCGTAGGACGAGCCTCGTACCCTAGAAGCCTGAGACATGGCTGACCAGGCGCACATCCGCAACTTCTCGATCATCGCCCACATCGACCACGGCAAGTCGACGTTGGCCGACCGGATCCTCGAGCTGACCCATACCGTCGACCCGCGGTCGATGCGGGCCCAGCTGCTCGATTCGATGGACCTCGAGCGCGAGCGCGGGATCACGATCAAAGCCCAGGCGGTCCGAGTCTTCTATGAGGCGGGCGACGGCCAGACCTACCAGCTGCAGCTGATCGACACCCCCGGCCACGTCGACTTCACCTACGAGGTCTCCCGCTCACTCGCGGCATGCGAGGGGGCGTTGCTCGTCGTCGACGCCTCTCAGGGGGTGGAGGCCCAGACGGTCGCCAACACCTATCTGGCCGTCGAGTCCGGGCTGGAGCTGATCCCGTGCCTCAACAAGGTCGATCTGCCGGGCGCCGAGCCCGAGCGGGTTGCCGCCGAGGTGGCCGACCTGCTCGGGGAGCCGGCCGACCAGGTCCGCCGTATCAGCGCCAAGACCGGCGAGGGGGTCACGGCGGTGCTCGACGAGCTCATCGCCCGGGTGCCGCCGCCCAGCGGCGATCCGGACGCTCCGTCCCGCGCGCTCATCTTCGACTCCGAGTTCGACCAGTACCGCGGCGTGATCGCCTACATCCGGGTCGTCGACGGCACGTTCACCAAGGGCGAGGCGATCCGGGCGATGCAGGCCGGCACCGAGGCCGAGATCGACGACATCGGCTTCTTCACCCCGCAGATGACCCCGGCGGACGCGCTGCACGCCGGCGAGGTCGGCTTCCTCATCACCGGCATCAAGGACGTCAGCGCGCTGCGCGTCGGAGACACGCTGACGACCAAGCGCGACGGCGCCAGCGAACCGCTGCCCGGTTACCGCGAGGTCAAGCCGATGGTGTTCTGCGGCCTGTTCCCGATCAACACCGACGACTATCCCGATCTGCGCGACGCGC
>JBAWFG010000179.1:0-7615 GCA_049591655.1 Solirubrobacteraceae bacterium | reverse complement strand
ACGGCCAAGCCCGGCCACAGGGGCGCTGGCGTTGGACGTCTTGCCGCCGACCCCACCGGCAACGCCCACGGCAGGCCGCTAGCGGCTGATACGCAGCCGCGCCCCGGCGGTCCGCGCGATGATCGTTCCGTTGGGATCCACGATCGTCCCGTAGAGCACCGCTGTCACCCGCTGGCGGCGGCCGAGGGCCGCGCGCAACTGGCTGAGGACCGGGGCATTGAGCGAAATCGTGACCATTCGCCGACCGGCCCGCCGCAGCAGGTACTCGGTCGAGGCGCGCGTGATCAGCCGCCGGGATCGCCCGATCTGGATGTGGGCGTAGGCCCCGAGCAGGCACCGGCCGGAGCACGACACCCGGGCCACCAGGCGGCGGCTGGCCACCGGATGACGCTGGGAGGGCAGCGAGAGCCGGACCGAGACGAGCTTGGGCACGAGCAAGGCGGCCGCGTTGGCCAGTCCCTGGAGGTTGATGCTGCCCAGGCCCGAGGCCTGGTCGTAGCCGGTCTCCGCGGTGCAGCAGCCGAACGGTCGCCCGGTGATGCTCTCACCAAGGTCGTTCTCGTTGGTGACGACATCAGAGAGCACGCTCGAGGCCGACGGGGAATGGAAGATGCCGTACAGGAGCGGATTGGCCAGCCCGAGCGCCTGCTGGCCGTGCAGCCGCAGGTTCTGGTCCACGAGCGCCAGGCCACCTGCCAGCAGCGGCGACGCGGCGCTGGTCCCGCCCACCTGCGTCCACGCGCCGGGATGCTGGCCGGAGACGCAGTCGCCCTTCGCAGTGCAGTAGATCTCATAGCCGGGGGCGATGTCGGCGAGCATCGAGACGTCGGGCATCCACCGGTGGTTGGGCACGACAACCCCGTTCTGGTAGGCGGGGCGCCGGAACTCGACGCTGCTCCCGCCACCCGCGGCCGCGACGACGAGCGGCGCGTCATTCCACACCTGCTGACCGATGATCTGGTTGGCGGAGTTGAGCGAGACGTTGGTCCCGCCGACCCCGGTCACCCAGGGCGACGACGCCGGATAGCTGACCGCCAGGCCCGGCAGCGGACGTCCGGACGGGGTCAGGCACGCCGAGGAGCCGTCGTCGCCGCTGGCGGCGAGCACCGAGATGCCGCTCGCCGCCGCCAGGGCCAGCGCACCCTCGACCGAGCGCAGACCGGAGCTGCCGATCGTCGCCAGCGTCTCGGGCTCGCAGGAGCCAAGGGAGGCGGAGATGACGTCGGGCTTGCTCGAGCGGTTGGCAAGCGGCGCGGTGAGTGAATGCAGCACGTCGACCGCGCTTGGCCGTGACTCGTAGACGTCGACGGCCTTCAGCTGCGGCGCGGCGGCGTCGAGGACCTCGAGGTCGAGGGTCGACTCGCCGCCCGGAGGCAGGGGGTGACGCAACCCGACCCCGTAGCCGTTGATCGCGGGGGTCGCCAGGCCGAAGCAGTCCGCGAAATGACGCAGGTCCGAGTAGCGGAACCCATCGATCTCGATCAGCGCCACCCGCTCGCCCTGTCCGCGGAGTCCCGCCGCCTGCAGCGGCGCGTAGTTGTAGGCGGTGAGGTACTGGTTGGGGGTGAACCCCGACTGTCCGGTCGCCGCCGGGCAGCCGGCGGCGGTCCCGGTGCGCTGCGTGTATCCCGACTCGGCATAGGACGACGCGGAGGAGACGGCGGCGGCGTGGGGCCAGGGGGCGGAGGTGGCCGAGGAGGCGCGCTTGGCCAGCGGAGCGCCGAACAGCGACCGGGTGTCGAGCCCGATCACGCCGGTCACCGCACCGCTCAGCGCGCCCGGGATACGGACCGCGGCGGCGGGGGCCATGAACCGGCCGGCCATGGCGCTGTGAAAGTCGCCGAGGCGGGTGCCGAACATGCGCTGGGCGGCTCCGACCCGGAGCGTCGCGTTGGCAAACAGGCCGGTGACGTCGATGCCCACCCGGGCGGCGCCGGCACGTCGCAGGTAAGCGAGGACGCGTGAGCGCTCGGCGGCCGGCGCGCCGAAGCGCTGGGCCAGCGCCGAGACCGGCTCATAGCGGCCGTAGAGCGGCGACCCGGGCGTGGAGACGGCGGTTGCGAAACGCTGAAGCCCGGCGAGATCGGCGTGCAGTGGCAGCGACAGCGACACCGTGCCGGCCACGGGGGCGTCGCCCAGCCAGGTCACGCGCCCAGTCGACGCAGCCGCGGCCGGGGCGGTGGCGACCGAGGCACCGAGCGCCAGGATCGTCATCGCGCAGCCGGCGACGGCCGCCGCGCTCGCGGTCGCGCGGGCGCCGGCGTACCTGAAACGGGTGCTGATGAACCGCATGCGTGTCCACTTCCTCATCTGGGTCGGGACGACCACCTGCCCGTGGCCGCTCCAAGATCGTTGCATAAGGAACACTGCGTTCCCTGCAGAGATGCGGTGTTACCCGGCTGGGGCGCTAACTCACCCGGCGCCCGGGGGCGACTCGCCACCGGGGCGGCGAGCGCCGCCCATGCGGAGCCGCTGCAGGTCAGCGTGGCGGACGAGCTCACCGCCACGCGCGTAGGGCACGATCTCGGCGCGCAGCTCGCGCCGCAGCGCCTCCAGGCGCCTGACCTCGGCCCCCAGCTCCTCGGCGCGCTTCTGCAGCGCGGAGACCTTCCGGTTCATCGACTCCAACTGCTGTTCGAGCTCGAAGACCCGCTCCACCCCGGCCAGGTTCATCCCCAGTTCGGCGGTCATCTCCTGGATGCGTCTCAGCCGGTCGACGTCCTGCTGGGAGTACAGGCGCGTGCCCTTGGGCGAGCGTTTGGGCTCGATCAGCCCGCGTGCCTCGTACATCCGCAGCGTCTGGGGGTGCATCTCGGCCAGTTCGGCCGCGACCGAGATCATGAACACGCCGCGGTCGGAGGAGACCTCCACCCGTGTCGTGGTGCGAATCCGCCGCGTGGCCATCACGAGCCCTCGCCGGCCGCCGCGAACAGGCGCTCGCGCGGGTTGCCATTCATCACCTGGGAGAGTCTCTCGACCGCCTCGGACTGCTCGGGAGAGAGGGTCGCCGGGACATCGAGCACGAACCGGTAATGGATGTCACCGTTGCCCTTGCCGCCCAGCCGGGCCGGGCCCTCTCCGCGCAGCCGCTGGACGGTGCCATGCTTGGTTCCGGCCGGCACGCGCAGGCGCTTGGACGCGCCAAGGGTCGGCACCTCGATCACCGCCCCCCGCAGAGCCTCGGGAATCGTCAGCGGGACCTCGACCTCCAGGTTGTCGCCGTTGCGCCTGAACACCGGAGAGTCGGCGACCCGGGTGATGACGTACAGATCTCCCGACGTCCCGCTGCCCGACGCTGCACCGGCGCCGGGCTGGAAGCCGGGCTCGCCCTTGCCGGCGAGCCGGATCCGGCTGCCGTCACGGACACCGGCCGGGATGTTGACGCGCATCCGGCGGACCGAGCGCTGAGCGCCGGAACCCTGGCAGGTCGGGCACGGATCGTCGATCACGGTGCCCGAGCCATGACAGTTGGAGCACGGCTGGGACATCGAGAAGATGCCCTGGCTCTGGGACTCCAGGCCGCGGCCGTCGCACACCGGGCACACGCGCGGCGTCGTCCCGGGCTTGGCCCCGGAGCCGTGGCAGGTTGGGCACGGCTGGGAGGTCGGCACGGCCAGCGGCACCTGGGCGCCGTTGACCGCCTGCTCGAAGCTGAGCGAGACCTCGGTCTCCAGATCACGCCCGCGCACCGCCCCGCGTCCAGCGCGGGGGGCGCGCTGGCCGGCGGAGCCGCGCTGGCCCGTCCCGGCGCCCGCATTACCGGCACCGCCGAACAGGTTGGACAGGATGTCGGAGAAGCCGCCGCTGAACGAACCCGGGTCAAAACCGCCCGGCACGCCGAACCCGCCAAACGCTCCACCGCGGTCATACGCCTTGCGCTTGTCAGCGTCTGACAGGACGTCGTGGGCCTGCGAGACCTCCTTGAAGCGCTCCTCGGCCTGCTTATCGCCGGGGTTGCGGTCGGGGTGGTACTCGCGGGCCAACTTGCGGTAGGCCTTCTTGATCTCCTCGTCGGAGGCGTTCTTGCCCACCCCGAGGGTCTTGTAGTAGTCGGGACGATCAGCCATGGTCGCCTTTCGTCCCTAGCCGGCGACGACCACGCGTGCAGGCCGCACGACGCTCTCGCCCATCCGGTAGCCGCTCTGGAAGACCTCCACCACGAATCCGGGTTCGGTTCCCTCGACCGGCTGCTGGGCGACGGCCTCGTGGTACTGGGGGTCAAAGCGCTCGCCCTGTGGCGAGTAGCGCTCGATCCCCACGTTGCCCAGCGCGGCGATCACATCCGCGTGCACGTGCTTGATGCCGGCCACGAGCGACGCGGCGCCGTTGGCATCGCCATCAACCGCGGCATCGGCATGCGCCAGGGCCCGGTCGAGGTTGTCGATCGCCGGCAGCAGTGCCATGGCAAGCTTGACCGCGCCTCGCTCCTGGGCGGACGCGGCCTCACGCGCCGCGCGCTTGCGGTAGTTCTCGAAGTCGGCCTGGGTTCGCTGGGCCAGCGCCAGGTACTCGTCGGCCTTCTGGGCCCGGGCGGCCAGCGCCTCGAGCTGTGGATCGGCGGCGGGAGAGGGGTCGGCGGCAGGCGGCGCGACGGGCTGCTCGGGCGGCTTGCTGCCGTCCGCGGGAGTCGCCGCGTCGTGGCCTTCGGGAGCCCCGGGCGGCGCCTGAGGCAGATCTGCCTCAGGCGCCTGCTGAGCGCCGGTGCTCGTCCCGTCGACCCCGGTCTTGGTGGGATCTGAGGACATGGATTACTTCCCTTCGTCCACGACCTCGGCGTCGACCACGTCCTCTTCGTGGCTCGCGCCGTTGGCCGCGGAGGCACCGTTGCCGGCCGCGCCGTCGGGCTGCTCGGCCGCCGCCTGCTCCTGAGCCTTCTGGTACATGGCCTCAGAGACCTTGTGGAAGGAGGTCTGGAGCGCCTCGGTCTTGGCGTTGAGCTCCGCCGCGTCCTGGGAGTTGAGCGCGTCGCGAACATCCTTGATCGCCGCCTCGATCTGGTCCTTGGACGCGGAGTCCACGGAATCGCCCAGTTCGGTGAGCTGACGCTCGGCCTGGTAGGCGGCGTTCTCGGCGTTGTTGCGGGCCTCGGCCAGCTCGCGCTGGCGCTTGTCGTCCTCGGCGTGGGACTCGGCGTCGGTCACCATCCGCTTGATCTCGTCCTCCGACAGCCCGGAGCCCGACCGGATCTCGATCTTCTGCTCCTTGCCAGTGCCGAGGTCCTTGGCGGACACATTGAGGATGCCGTTGGCGTCGATGTCGAACGCCACCTCGATCTGCGGGATGCCACGCGGAGCCGGCGGGATGCCGGTGAGCTGGAACTTGCCCAGCGACTTGTTATAGGTCGCCATCTCACGCTCGCCCTGCAGCACGTGGATCTCCACCGACGGCTGATTGTCCTCAGCGGTCGAGAAGACCTCGGACTTGCGCGTGGGGATCGTCGTGTTGCGCTCGATCAGCTTGGTCATCACGCCGCCCTTGGTCTCGATGCCGAGGGTCAGCGGGGTGACGTCGAGCAACAGCACGTCCTTGACGTCTCCGGCGAGCACGCCGGCCTGGATCGCGGCACCGACGGCGACGACCTCATCGGGGTTGACGCCCCGGTGCGGCTCCTTGCCGGTCAGCTCCTTGACCTTCTCCTGCACGGCGGGCATGCGGGTCATACCGCCGACGAGGACCACGTGGTCGATCGTCGCCGCGCCCTTCTCCTTGGCGTCGTCGAGCGCCTGACGCACCGGCGCGACCGTACGGTCGAGCAGCTTGGCGGTCAGCTCGTTCATCTTGGCCCGGGTCAGGCGCGTGTCCAGGTGCTTGGGGCCCGAGGCGTCGGCGGTGATGAACGGCAGGTTGATCTGGGTCTCCTGCGTCGTCGACAGCTCGATCTTGGCCTTCTCGGCCGCCTCGTAGAGACGCTGCAGCGCCATCGGGTCAGCGCTCAGGTCGATGCCCTGTGACTTCTTGAACTCGCCGACGAGCCAGTCGACCAGCGCCTTGTCGAAGTTGTCGCCGCCGAGATGATTGTCGCCGGCGGTCGCCTTGACCTCGAACACGCCATCGCCGATCTCGAGCACCGACACGTCGAACGTGCCGCCGCCAAGGTCGAAGATGAGGATCGTCTGGTCTGACTCCTTGTCCAGCCCGTAAGCCAGCGACGCCGCGGTCGGCTCGTTGATGATGCGCTTGACGTCAAGGCCGGCGACCTTGCCGGCGTCCTTGGTCGCCTGGCGCTGGTCGTCGTTGAAGTACGCCGGGACCGTGATGACGGCGCTGTCGACGGTCTCACCGAGGTAGGCCTCGGCGTCGGCCTTCAGCTTGCCGAGGATCATCGCCGAGATCTCCGGCGGGGAGTACTGCTTGCCGGCCGCCTCGACGCGGGCGTCGCCGCCCGAGCCCGACACGACCTTGTACGGCACGATCGACTCCTCCTCGCGCACCTCGGCCTCCTTGCGGCCCATGAAGCGCTTGATCGAGAAGATCGTGTTCTGGGGGTTGGTCACCGCCTGGCGCTTGGCCACGGTGCCCACGAGCCGCTCACCACCGCTGGTGAACGCCACTACCGACGGAGTCGTACGCCCACCCTCGGCGTTCTCGATCACCGTCGGCTCGCCACCCTCGAGCACGGCCATACAGCTGTTGGTCGTCCCGAGGTCGATTCCGATCGTCTTTCCCATGTTCTTGCCTGCTCCCTTACGGTTACAAAAATCTCAGTGGGAGAGTAGCAGATCTTGGCCAATTCGCCTGGGGCGAATTGGCTTGTGAGTTTCGCTGGCGCGAAACTCATGGGGCCAAGGCGGGCCCCCGCGCATCGGGCTGGCGCGAAACTGTCGGGCCTCAGCAAAACCCCCCGCTGAGGCCCGCCGCCGCCTAGTCGAAGGTGCCTGCGCTGGGGCACATGCGGGCGAGGGGGCAGGCCTTGCAGGCGGGGCGGCGGGCGCTGCAGGTGCGGCGGCCGTGGCGCAACAGGTTCATGTGGAATTCGAGCTCCTGGCCGCGGGGGGTGAGGGCCAGCAGCGTGTCGTGCATCTCCTCAAACGGCGCCCGGGGGCGGAATAGGCCCAGGCGGGTGCCGACGCGTGAGACGTGGGTGTCGACCGGGACGTCGCGCATCCCGAGGGCGAACAGGAGCACGCAGGCAGCGGTCTTGCGACCGACGCCGGGCAGTGCGGTGAGGTAGGCCTGAGCGTCGGGGACGCTGACCTGCGTGAGCCAGTCGAGGGACAGGTCGTGATCGGGCGCGGTTTCGGTGATCGCCTGCAGGATCGCCTTGATCCGCGCCGACTTGATCTTGGAGATCCCGCCCGGCCGAATCGCCTCCTCGATCACGTCGACCGGCGCGTCACGGATGTCACGCCAGATATCGCCGGGGAAGCGCTCACGCAGACGCAGGTAGGCGACATCGCGGTTGCGGTCGTTGGTGGACTGCGACAGCACCGTGAGCACGAGCTCGGCGATCGGATGGCCGTGCGCCCGCCAGCCCGGCGTCCCGTAGACGAGACGCAACCGGTCCCGGATCGCTCGGACCCGCCGCGCCGTGGGCGGCGTCCAGTCCTGCCCCGCCCCGCCGGCGCCCGTGCGCGGTGGATCAGTCAAGCGACCCCCAGCGCTCGCAGGCCGCCGC
>JBAWFG010000178.1:0-8336 GCA_049591655.1 Solirubrobacteraceae bacterium | reverse complement strand
CGCGAGTGCGAACGTCACGTCCTTCGCCTGTCGGCCGCCGAACGGCAGCCAGATCAGCGATGGGATGAACGTGAAATCCGGGCGCGGATCGAGCACGACGATCTCGTGGCGGTCGCCGAGCTTCTTCTTCAGCTCGAACGCTGCGGTCAATCCGGCGAAGCTCGATCCGAGGATCAGGACTCGCTTGCGATCAGAACTGGACATGTGTCTCTCCTTGTCCCACGTCATCTATACAACTGTACGTTTGTATATAGAACATAGCTCCCCCGTCTCGACATGTCAACTCCACGCCGATGGAGTTGTACGCATCGGCGGCCCGCCTGCTCGCGACACTCCGGCGTGAGGGCGCTGCGGTGCTAGGGCGCCGGCGATGCTGCCGGCGTGGGCGGTCTCAGCGCGCGGGCTCAGCGAGGGGGAGACCGAGCGTCACCCAGTCGTGGATTCCGCCGCGGTAATAGAGCAGCCGCTCGGGCGGCCAACCCGCCGCCAGCAGCGACTCCGTGGCCTGTGCCGTAGCGGGGCACTGCGGTCCGTTGCAGAACACGACCGTCCGTTGGATCGGATCGAGCTCGTCCGCGCGCTCGGCGATCTCACCGTGCGGGATGTTGACCGCACCCGGAATCGTGCCGCGCTCGACATACTCGGGGAGCCGGCAGTCGATGAGCGGCCGCCCTGCGCGGAGGTGCTCGATCACCTCGAGCTCCCCAACGGTGCGAACGCCGGGAGCGAGGCTGATCGGCTGGATCACGCCCCAGGTCGCGTCAACGGCGAACATCCCGGGGTCGCCCTCGATGGCTCGCGGGACGCGGCGGGGATGGTCGCGTCGGGTAAGCCGAGGGAGTTCCATGATCGCCGCACCACGATAACATCTACACAACTGTGTGATTGTGGTAAGATCGAACGATGCTCGACAAACCGTCATTCCAGCACCCGCTCGCGGATCCGCTTGTGGACCTGATCGCACAGCGCTTCCGAGTGCTCGCCGAACCGATGCGAATCAAGCTGCTCGACCGGTTACGGGATGGCGATGCCACCGTCGGCGAGCTCCAAGCGGCGCTCGGCGCTAGCCAGCAGAACATCTCAAAGCACCTCGGGATCCTTCACAACGCCGCCATGGTCACCCGCACCAAGGACGGCAACCACGCCCGCTACTCAATCGCGGACGAAGGGGTGTTCGAGCTCTGCGAGCAGGTGTGCGGAGGCGTCCGCCGGCAACTCGACGAACTCGACGCGCTGCTCCAACCCGGCCCGGGCGAACAGGTCAGCTGACGCCGTGAAATCCGGCCGGCCCATCCGCAGCATCACGCCCGAACAGGCGTGGCAACAAGTGGCGCGCGGCGAAGCTCAACTGCTTGATCTGCGGACCGAGCTCGAACGACGCCGCTACGGATGGCCACCTGGTGTGCGGCGTGTCTCGCTGACCCGGCACATCGCGTGGCCCGGCGCGACGGACACGATCTACCTGTGCCAGCACGCAAACCGCTCGAAGCTCACGGCATGGAGAGGTGCGGCCGAGGTCGCAGGCGGTTGGCCCGCCTGGCAGGCAGTCGGCCTGCCGGTCGAGCGTGCTGTCGCCCGTTGAGAGGTCCACTGTCTCAAGCGCTGCCGGCGTCCTGAACCCGCGGCGTAGTTTGGTCGCATCGCCTGTCGGGGTTTGCGCGGATGAGCGGGGGGGTGGGCCCGGCGATGATCGTTGGCATGCGACATCGCATCGTGATCCTTGGGGCCGGCACCGGCGGCACGCTGACCGCAAACCGGCTGCACCGAATCTACGGGGACACCGCCGAGATCACCGTGATCGACCGTGACGACCGCCACGTCTACCAGCCCGGCCTGCTGTTCGTCCCGTTCGGCCTGGTTGAGCCCGGCGAGATCGTCAGGCCACGCCACGCGCAGATCCACGACGGGATCGAGTTCCGGATCGCCGAGGTCGATTGCATCCAGACAGCCGAGAACGCCGTCCGGCTCATGGACGGTGAGACGATCGGCTACGACGTGCTCGTCGTGGCCACCGGCGCCGCGCTCTTGCCGGAGGAGACCGAGGGTCTCACTGGCCGGGGCTGGGGGGAGACGGTGTTTACGTTCTACACGCTCGAGGGCGCCGCGGCTCTGCGTGATGCACTGCGCACCTTCGACCGTGGCCGGCTCGTGGTGAACATGATCGACATGCCGATCAAATGCCCGGTCGCGCCGCTGGAGTTCTGCTTCCTGGCCGACTGGTACCTACGCGAACGAGGCGTCCGCGATGACGTCGAGCTCGTCTACGCGACGCCGCTCGACGGTGCGTTCACCAAGCCGATCGCCTCCGGGCGGCTCGCCGGCCTGCTCGCTGACAAGGGCATCATCGTCGAGACCGAGTTCGCCACCGGCGAGGTCGACGGCGCCGGCGGGCGTTTGGTCAGCTGGGACGAGCGGGAGATCCCGTTTGACCTGCTGGTCACGATCCCGTTGCATGGCGGCGCCGCGCTCATCGCGCGCTCCCCGGGCCTCGGTGATGAGCTCGGGTTCGTGACCTCCGATACCGCGACCCTGCAGTCCAAGGCGGCTCCGAACGTGTTCGCGATCGGTGATGCGACGAACGTGCCCACATCCAAGGCCGGGTCCGTGACCCACTTCGAGGCAGAGACGCTGATCGAGAACATCGGACGTTTCCTGGAGGGCCGGGAGCTCACGGGATCGTTCGACGGCCACGCCAACTGCTTCATCGAGACCGGCTTTCACAGGGCGCTGCTGATTGACTTCAACTACGACGTCGAGCCGCTGCCCGGCAGGTACCCCGCGCCCCACGTCGGCCCTCTGCCGCTGCTCAAGGAGTCCCGGCTCAACCATCTCGCCAAGCTCGCGTTCCAGTCGATCTACTGGCACGTGCTGCTGCCCGGCCGTGACATCCCCGGGATCGGCTCACAGCTTCAGCTGGCCGGGAAGGACACCGATCTCATCGCCGAACAAGGAGCGCCACGATGACACCCTCAACGCTGACCGGCGTACCCGTGGAGCGGGATGCCGAGGGGTTCTTCACCGATCCCAGTCAATGGACCGAGGAGATGGCCGGTGACATCGCTCGGGAGAACGGCATCGACGAGCTGACTGATCGTCACTGGATCGTGATCCGGTTCATGCGCAGCGCGTACTTGGAGAACGGCTCGGCGCCATCCATCCGGACCCTGGGGAAGGTATCCGGCGTGCCGATCAAGGAGCTCTACCAACTGTTTCCCAAAGGGCCCGCGAAGCTCGCGGCCAAGATCGCCGGCATCCCCAAGCCCCGCGGCTGCATCTAGAAAGCGAGAGAGCCATGACCGACCTACTGGAACACGGCATGCCGATGATCGACACCACCCCTCAGCCGATCACGAAGGTCTCGATCATCATCTCCAAGGGATCGCTGGAGGGGATCTATCCGGGACTGATCATGGCCAACGGTGCCCGTATGGAGGGGATCGACGCCAACCTGTTCTTCACCTTTTTCGGCATGGACGCGATCAATAAAGCCAAGCACGAGCACGTCAAGGTCGCCACCGTCGGCAACCCCGGCCTGCATCTCGCCACCTGGGCCGGCGGCTTCCCCGGTGTCTCGACGCTCGTCACCCATAAGCTCGCGGGCGAGATGGAGAAGCTCGACATCCCCCCGATCCCGGAGTTCGTCGAGATGATCGCCGACTCCGGCGCCGGTCTGTACGCCTGCCAGGCGTCAGTCGACCTGTTCGGCCTCTCCAAGGACGACTTCATCCCCCAGGTGCAGGACATCATCACCGTCGGCGAGTTCTACGGGCTCGCTGCCGGCGGCCAGATCATCTTCACCTAGCTCCCAGGCGGGAGCCGGCATTGCGCACATAAGGCGCGTCTGACTGACGCCCAGAAATCACGTGAGCAGGGTCTCACCTTTGTCTCACGCTTTGCTTACGCACGTGGCTCAGGATGAACCTCGAGCAATGGCACGCACCTCCCCCCGAACTTCTTAGGCATGGCCGTCGCGGCGATCAGCGGGCCGAGCCCGCTCTGGTATCTCACGCGCGGCACCGGTGCCGTCACCCTCGTCCTGCTCACGGTGAGCGTCGTCCTTGGGATCGCCAATGTGCAGCGTCTCCAGACCGAGCGCGTGCCGCGCTTCGTGTTGGACGCCGTCCACCGCAGCGCCTCGCTGCTGGCGGTCGTCTTCCTGGCGATTCACGTCATGACCTCAGTGCTCGATGCGTTCGCACCGATCCAACTCGTCGACGCCTTCGTTCCGTTTGTCTCCGCCTACCGTCCGGTCTGGCTCGGCCTGGGAGCGATCGCCTCAGACCTGCTCATCGCCGTGGCGGTGACGAGCATCGTGCGGCGCCGCCTCGGCTACACCGCGTGGCGGGTCACCCACTGGCTGGCTTACGCCTGCTGGCCGATCGCGCTCATCCACGCGTTCGGTACCGGCAGTGACGCCAAGACCACCTGGATGCTGGCGCTGGCCGCCGGCGCCACCGTCGCGGTGCTCGTGTCGGTGTGGACACGGATCGGTTCCGGGTGGCCCGACCGAATCGGCACGCGCGGCGTGGCACTGGTGGCGTCCGTCGCCACGCCGATCGCGCTCGTCGCCTGGCTGTCGGGAGGGCCACTGGCCACCGGCTGGGCCAAGCGCGCCGGGACACCCCGCTCGCTGCTCCCGGCCTCGGCCGCCCAGTACGCCAGCGTCAACCTCCCGGCCTCACCGTCTGCGACAACCCGGCGCGCGGTCGCCGAACCGGTGACCGGATCGATGCGCCAGTCCCCGGTGCCCGAGGGGCTCACGCATGTCGATCTCCGGCTGACAGCCACCGGCCGGTCGCTGAGCGCGTTGGACATCCGCATCCAGGGTCAGCCGCTCAGCGGCGGCGGCGTGCAGATGTCGTCGAGCGTCGTCACCCTCGGCACCCCGTCTGACCCGACGCTCTATCGGGGCGTCGTCACCAGCCTCAACGGCAGCACCATCGACGCCCACGTCCAGAGCCTGCATGAGGCCCTCGCGCTGCGGGCGCAGCTCAGCATCGATCCGCAGACCAACGCCATCACCGGCAACGTCACCGCCAGGCCGGCCTCGCTGACGGCCGGCCACCCGCCCGGAGACGGCGACCACGAAGGGGAAGGGCAATGACGACAGTGACTCCCGAGCTTCTACCGCGCCTGCTGCTCGGCGTCGGTGAGGAGCCGATCCTCCACATGGCCGACCATGTCGACGTCCATGGACCGCTGCCGAATCTCCGCAACTGGGCGCCGGAGCGGTTGATCGAACTCGTCGAGGCGGCCGGGATCCGCGGCCACGGCGGCGCATCGTTCCCGGCGGCGCGCAAGATGCAGGCGGTGGCCTCGCGGCGGACTCGGGCGATCGTCGTCGCCAATGGCTCGGAGGGCGAGCCGGCAAGCAAGAAGGACCGGATGCTGATGCGTGAGCTGCCCCACCTCGTGCTTGATGGAGCCGCGGTTGCCGCCCGAGCCGTGGGAGCGCGCGAGGCGATCATCGCCGTCGCCGCCGACGATGATCGCAGCCTGGACAGCTTGGAATTCGCGCTGGACGAGCGCCGTGCGGCCCAGCTGCCCGGCGACCCCCGGTTTGAGCTGTTCACCGTGACCCCCCGCTACCTGTCCGGCCAGGAGACCGCGCTGGTCAATGCGATCAACGGAGGTCCGGGGCTCCCCACGTTCTCCCCGCCGCGGCCGTTTGAACGTGGCGTCCGCCGGCGGCCGACCCTGCTGCAGAACGTCGAGACGCTGGCGCACATCGCGCTGGTGGCGCGCCACGGACCAGCGTGGTTCCGGGAGCTCGGGACGCCCGATGACCCGGGCTCGACGCTCGTGACCCTGTCGGGTGCAGTGGCCGCCCCGGGGGTCTATGAGATCGCGCACGGGATGGAACTTGACGAGCTGCTCGAGGTCGCCGGACTTGACGACGAGCTCACCGCCGTGCTGATCGGCGGGTACTTCGGCACCTGGCTGCCCGCCGCCACCGTCCCGGGGGTGCGACTCGCGGGTGCGCACCTCCGTGAGCACGGCGCCTCGCTCGGCGCCGGGGTGATCGTCGCTCTCGGGGCAAGCGCCTGTCCGGTGGCCGAGACCAGCCGCATCGCCAACTTCTTCGCCGACGAGACCGCCGGACAGTGCGGTCCGTGCGTGCACGGGCTTGACGCGGTCGCCCGCGCCGTTCACGAGCTCGCCACCGGCACCGGCGATCGGCATACCCACGCCGACGTGGAACGATGGCTCGCGGAACTGCCCCGGCGGGGCGCCTGCCAGCACCCCGACGGCGGCGCGCAGTTCATCTCAAGCTCGCTGCGGACGTTCGCGGCCGACTTCGCCGATCACGCCCGTCATGGCCCGTGCGATCACTGCCACCGTCACGTCCTCCCGACCCCCGGCGCCGAAATCTCGGAGCCGAGCCGACGATGATGAGAGCGCGCGTCAATCCCATCCGCTGCGTCGCCCACGGGCTGTGTGCGGAGCTGCTCCCGGAGCGGATCCGCCTTGACCAGTGGGGGTATCCCATCATCGACACTCCCGACCTCTCCCCGGACCTGCTGGAACACGCGCGGCGGGCGGCGGATGCGTGTCCCACGCTCGCCCTGCTGCTCGATCAGGAGGGACGGACGTAGCGGTCGTTTTCGACCTCGGCGACGGCGGCCTCGATCGTCGGGTAGAAGTGGTCGTGGTCGAGCGTCTTGAAGAGGCCGTAGCGCAGGGTGAGGTCCTGGAGGCGCCCGCGGAGCTCGGCAAACGCGAGATGGATGCCGGCGGCGTTCAGCTCGTTGTCGAGCTGCTCGAGCATCTCCGCGGCGGTCACGTCGATGTCGGTGATGGCCTCGCATTGCAGCACGATCCATGCGGGGTGGCGCTCGCGCACGAGCCGCCGGATCTGCTGGCGGAAGATCCCGGCATTGGCGAAGAACAGCGGCGCTTCCCAGCGGTAGACGACCACGCCGGAAATCTGCTGTGCGTCGGGGTGAGTCCGGGTGCTGTGCCAACCGTCGGCGGTGTCGATGGTCCCCAGCACGGCGCCGTGGGGCCACCAGTTGCGTCGGAAGAACAAGAGGATCGCCAGGGCCACGGCGACCAGGATCCCCTGGAGGACGCCGAGCAGGATGACGCCGATGGTGGCGACGAGCGAGATCGCCAAGGCGCTGCGGCGGACCTCGAAGTAGCGCCTCAGCATGGGGATGTCCATCAGCGACGTGGCCGCCACGATCACCACCGCGGCGAGTGCTGACTGCGGGAGGTCGGCGAGCAGCGAGTTGAGGAATAACAGCAGCAGGGCGACGAGCCCGGCACCCACGACGCCGGTGACCTGGCTCTTGGCGCCGGACTGCTCAGCGACCGCGGTACGGGACCCGCTGGTGGAGACGGCGAACCCCTGGAACAGCCCCGCGGCGACGTTCGCCACGCCCATGCCGACCATCTCCTGGTCGGGCTCGACCTCGTCTCCGCGCCGCGCGGCGAAGCTCGTCGCGGTGGCGATCGTGTCGGTCAGCGAGACGAGTGTGATGCCCATCGCTGCGATGAACAGCGGGACGACGTCGCTCGCTCGTGTCCACGGGATCGCCGGCGTCGGTACGCCCTGGGGCAGCGCCCCGACGGTGGCGACGCCGTGGCTCGAGAGTCCGAGCACCGCTGAGGCGATGGTGACGCCGACCACCGCGACGAGGATCGCCGGTACGCGGGTCGTGAGTCGCGGCAGCACGAGCAGGACACCGAGCACCGCGACACCGACGACGAGCGTCGTCGTGTTGGTCTGATCGAGCCCCTGGACGAACTTCTTGACCTCGTCGAGGAATCCATTCGCGTCCGTGGAGAAGCCGAACAGTTTGGGGAGCTGGCCGACGATGATCGTGATCGCCAGGCCGTTCATGTAGCCAACCTGGACCTCCTTTGAGAGGAGGTCGGCGACGAACCCCAGCTTCCCGAGCCCGAGCCCGACCTCCACGAGCCCGACGAGCACCGCCAGCATGCCCGCCAGTGCGATCGCGGTCGCCGTATCTCCACCGGCCGCGAGCGGCACGATTGCCGCGAAGATGAGCGGCGAGACCGACGAGTCTGGGCCGAGGACGAGAACGCGCGAGGGTCCGAACAGTGCGTAGCCGACCAGGCACGCGATCGTCGTATAGAGGCCGGTCACGGCAGGCAGGCCAGCGAGCTCCGCATAGGCCATCCCCTGGGGCACCAGGATCGCCGCGAGCACGATCCCCGCCACCAGGTCCGGGCGAAGCCAGGAGCGGTCGTAGTGGCGGACGACCCGCACTCCTGGGATCCACCGCTCGATCCGGGCTGACCGCGCGGTGGTGCTCACGGATCACCGAGTTGACCCGGCACAGGGGCGCCGGAGGCGGTCACCCGAGCGC
>JBAWFG010000177.1:0-6880 GCA_049591655.1 Solirubrobacteraceae bacterium | reverse complement strand
GCCCGGGCCCCCGCCGCGGGTGTTCGCGTTCCTGTCGCGGGCCGGCGGCTCAGAGCTGACGCATCTGCGCCGCTTCGGATCACGGATCAGCGTCCTCGCGCCCAACTGGTATGAGCTGCAACAGAGCACGCTCACGCTCACCGGCGGCCCCACCCCCCAGGTCGTGGCGCTCGCCCGCCAGGACGGCATCGGCCTGTGGCCGGTGGTCAACGCCCAGCTCACGAGCGGCGCGGTCCTCGCCACCGCGCCCGCGCGGGCCCGGATCGCAGCCGCGGTCGCGGCCGAAGCCGCCGTGCGTGGCTACGCCGGGATGACACTCGACATCGAGCAGCTGCCGGTGGCGCAGTCACGTGCCTACACCGAGCTCGTGCGTCTGCTCGCTGCGCGGCTGCACGCGCAGGGCGAGCAGCTCGCCGTCTACGTCCCACGCCGGACAGCCGACGGCGGCGACACCGCGTATGACTGGCGTCACCTGGCGCAGGCGGTCGACGTGCTGATCGCCTCGGGCTATGACGAGCATGCCGCAGGTACCCGTCCCGGCCCGGTGACGACCGCCGCCGGGTTTGAGCGGATGCTCAAGTATGCGGACGGCGTGTCCCTGCGAAAGATCGCCCCGGCGATCGGCGCGTTCGGCTACAGCTGGCCGATCGGCGGCGGTGAGGGGGTCCTGCTCTCAACGCTCGCTGCCCAGCAGCAGCGCCGGATGGCAGGCGTGGCCCTGCGGGGCGCGGGGGGTGACGCTTCCTATCGTGTCGGCGGGCACGTCGTGCATTACCAGACCGGGATTGCGCTCGTCGCCCGCGCTCGCGACGCGCGCGCAGCGGGCATGCACTGGCTGGCGCTGTTCTCCCTGGGCCGTGAGCCGGACTGGTTCTGGAGTCACGTGCGCACCTGGCGCCAACGACGGTAAGGTGTCGCCCCGAAGCGATGCCCTTCTTCGGACACAAGACGCGCCGGGAACGTGAGTGGGAGGAGGTCCGCCAGTCGGCCCAGGACGACCTCGTCTCACTCGGCGACGACATCCGCGCGCTCGACGTCGACATCCAGATGCCCGGCGTGTCCGCGGACGCCAAGCAGCGCTATGAGCAGTCGCTGGAGGCCTATCAGCGCGCCAGTGAGATCTTTGACCGCGCCAAGCGCCCGGAGGACCTCGCTCCGGTGAGCGAAACCCTGGAGGAGGGTCGCTACGCGATGGCCTACGCCAAGGCGCTGCTGGACGGCAAGCCTCCGCCCGAGCGCCGGCCCCCGTGCTTCTTTGACCCCCGGCACGGTCCCTCCACCGAGGAGGTGCAGTGGGCACCGCCCGGGGGCGCCCCGCGCGGCGTACCGGCCTGCGCCGCGGACGCGCTGCGCGTCAAGGAGGGGTTCGAGCCCCATGGCCGGCAGGTTTCGGTCAACGGCCGCCCGACCGACTACTGGAACGCTCCGCGCCACTACGGCCCGATGATGGGCGGCTACTTCAACGGGTTCGGGGGCGGCGGCCTGATGTCAACGCTGTTGATGGGCTCGGCGCTGGGCGCCGGGCTCGGGCTCGGCTCCGATCTCGTCGGCGGGCTGTTCGGAGATGGGGACGGCGATGGTGATGGCGACGGGGGTTGGGGTGGCGGCGACGGCGACGGCGGTTGGGGCGGCGGCGATGGCGACGGCGGGGACTTCGGCGGCGACGGCGGGGACCTCTTCTAGACCCTGGCTACGCGGCGCCGCCGGAGCGGACCGCCGCCGCATCGTTGACTGACCAGTAGCGGCTCAGGCGCCGCGCATAGGCGTAGGCGTAGCGGTGCAGCCCCTCCAGCAGGCGCACCTCGGGCTCCGACAGGGAGGGGTGCCAGAGGTCAACGATCAGCACGATGCGATCCTCGCCGGTGTGGTTGAACGCCTCGTGCTCGAAGTGATCGTCGAACACGATGCATCGGCCCTCCTGCCAGCGACGGGTCTCCTCGCCGACGCGGATGGCGCAATCGCCGCCGGGCACGGTGATCCCCAGATGGCAGCGCACCCGTAGGTTCGTCGGGCCGCGGTGAGGGTGGATGTGGGTCCCGGCGCGCATCCGGCTGACGTAGATCAGCCCTGCCGCGGTCCGCATCGTCGCGTGGGACTCGATCCCCCGCGTCGTTACCGGGCAGGCGTCACAGACCTCGGACCGCCGGCGCCCTCGCTCATAGAAGAAGGCGACGTCCCAGTCGCCCGAACGGCCGATGCGCTCGCTCTCGGGGTGAAACCGAGCCGGGTCCAGTGCCAGCAGCTCAGCGCGGATCGCCGCGAAGTTGGACTCCAGGTAGCGCGCCAGCGGGAACTGCGTAGGGTCGAACCACGGGCGGCTGGGCAGCTCCGGGTACACGCCCTGCTGGCCGGGCTCCTCGCCCAGGGTCTCGACATAGCGATCGAAGCGCCGCCGGCCGGCGGCCCCGTCTGGCGCGGATGACGTAGGCGCGCGGCCCACCCCCCGAGCCGCGGCGGCAATCCACTCGGCCAAGGGCCGCCGTTTGTCCCAGGCGACGCCGAGGCGGTCAAACCTCCGCCGGGCCTGCTCGGCCCACCACTGCGCGGCGGCCCCGTCACCCCGCTCCCGGGCCAGCTCGGCCAGCCACACGCAGGGCTCCCCCACCACCGGGCAGGCCACCGCCGCCATCGCCAGACGGCGCTCACGCAGCTGTGGATCATCGGTCTCGGCCAGAGCGGACCGGTACAGGCGGCCGGCATCTCGCTCCCCGACCACCGTGAGTGTCGTCAGTTCGGCGAGGAACGGAGGCAACTCCAGGTATGGGCGGTCGATCAGCAGTTCGGCGAGCTCGCGCACCCGGACCAGCCACACGCCCGGGCCGCCGTCGGGGGCGCGGGCCTGCTCGGCGAGGTTGGCCATGTGGATGAGCACGAGCGCATCGAGCTCCTCAGGTGTCGCCGGAGGCCCGGCGGAAACGGCCTGCCCATCGCGGTTGCGGTGAGTCGGCATGTCCCGCGCCCACGCATGGGTGCCGGCGAGCAGCGGACCGCGGGGGGTGACCCCGAACAGGTGCGCCAGCCGCTCAGCGCCGGCGCCGGCGACCGCGGCGAGCTCAGCCCGGCGCTCGGGCTCCAGCACGGCGTGACGGAAGGCCTCCGTCCCGTACACGCTGTGGATCAGGGCTGCGTGCGCGAGCGGATCCGGCTGATGCCAGCGCCGCAGGATCTCGTAGGTCTCGACGAGGTGATCGAGCAGCGTGCGGCCACCCGCGTGGCCGACCTCGTCGGCACCCTCAGCCTCGAGGAAGGCGATGATCCGCCGTGCCATCGGATCGTCGGGGGTTTCCGTCATGGACCGATGATCGCCGAGCGCGCGGCCCGGCGTCGGATCGCGGGGCGATTCAGGGATCACGATTTCAAATGCTTAACGAGCCGGCGGCGTAGCGGGCATAGCCTGATAACACGCCGGATCTCCCGCCCGGCCAGATCGGGGACGTCAACATGGCCGCATCCGCACCCTCCGTCAAGCGTGTCGTGATCATGGTCCAGGAGAACCACACCATCGACGCGTACTTCAAAGGTCTGGCGCCGTACGGCGCCAACGTCGCCACCGATTGGCCGCCGGCGCAGAACCCACCGGCGAGTGACCCGGTCCACACCCGCGCGGCCTACTTGGAGTGGCTGAGCGGCGCCGGCAAGGCCGCTCACGTGCAGTTCGACACCGCCGCACTGCTGCCCTACTACCTGTACCTGGCGGTGACCGGGGCGTTCCTTGAGAACCACTGCTCGGAGTTCGGGACCAACTCCACCGCCAACCATCTCATCATCGTCGGTGGCCAGTCCCCGACGCTGAAGAACCCCTCCGGCAACCCGAAGTGGGATATGCCGTCCCTGCCTGGGCTCGCCGACGCGCACGGGATTCCGTGGCGCGGCTACGCGGCATCAGGCAGCTATCCGCTCGCCTTCTACACACAGCTCAAGGGCTCACCCAACGTCGTGACGAGCTCGCAGTTCGTGACCGATGCCAAGGCCGGATCGCTGCCCCCGCTGGCGATGCTATGGCACAACGCGCCGCTCGACGAGCATCCGACGGCCGACGTGCGCCAGGGCATGGACGCGATCTGGCAGGCCGTCGACGCCGTGGTCCAGTCCGGCGGGTGGGACGAGACGGTGTTCATGCTGACGTGGGATGACTGGGGCGGATACGACGACCATGTCAGGACGCCGGTTCTGGAGTACACGCCGGACAACGTCCAACTCTCCTACGGGCCCCGGATCCCGCTGCTCGTCTTCGGTGGCCCGGTCAAGCCGGGCATCGACAGCCGCTGGTGCGGGCACGCCAGCATCACCCGGACCGCGATCGAGCTGCTCGGGTTGCCCGCACTCGGCGTGCCCCGGGTCGACCAGGCGGCGAGTTTCGCCGATCTCATCGACACGACCCGGACGCCCAACCCCACTCCACCCGCCTACGGCAGCACGCTCAGCATTCCGCCCGCACCGATGCCGCCGGTGGCGCCCAAGCCGCCGCCACCCGCGCCGGCGGGCACACCGCAGCCGGTGCCCGCCGTGATCCTGCGTGATGGCTCCACCCTTCCGCCCCCCAACGACGCCCCGTTGGCCCAGCAACCGAGCCCGCCCTCCAACGCCTGAGCACGGGCAGCTGGCGTTAAGCCCACCCCCGCGGCAGGGGGTGCGGTAGACGTTGACGGCCCAGGGACCGCAAACGTTCACCGCTCCCGGCCGGTGGCCCGGCCGTGGACGTTTTGCCACGGCCGACGGGTGGCGGGACCGGTCAGGTCGCCGCGTAGATGCCGCCGTCGACCGGAATGATGGCGCCGGTCACGTAGGAGCCGGCCCGGCTGGCCAGGAACACCGCCGTCCCGGCCATGTCATCAGGGCGGCCGATCCGGCCCAGCGGGGCGGTGGCGGCGATCGCGTCACCGAAGTCACGCAGGGTCTGGGCCATCATCTTGGATTCAAACGGACCGGGCGCGATCGCGTTGACGGTGATGTGGCGCGGGCCCAGCTCACGGGCGAGCACCTTGGTAAGGCTGTGTACGCCGGCCTTGCTCGATGAGTACGCGTAGACGGGCATTTGGGGAACGCGCAGTCCGTCGATGCTCCCGACGTTGATCACCCGCGCGGGGTCCTCGGCGCTGCCGCCGGCCTCCAGCAGCGCCAGGAACGCGCGTGTGGTGAAGAACGGCGCCTTGAGGTTGAGGGCCAGGAGCTTGTCCCAGGCGGCGTCGGGGAACTCCTCCAGGGGAGCGCCCCAGGTCGCGCCGGCATTGTTGACGAGCACGTGAACCGCCGACTCGCGCTCGGCCAGCTCAGCGGCGAGGCGCACGCATTCGGCCTCGGTCGACAGGTCGGCGGGGATCGAGACCACCGACCCGTGAGCGGATAACTCGGCGACGGCCTGCTCGCCCGCCTCGGCCTTGCGGGAGCTGATGTACACCGTCGCACCGGCATCGAGCAGCCCGCGGGCGATCATCAGCCCGATGCCGCGCGTCCCTCCGGTGACGACCGCCACCTTGCCGCCCAGATCGAACAATCCCATCCTGCCTCCCGTTCTCGCTTGTCAGTCGTCCTCAAGGATTGCCACGACCCGCGCCGGCGCGGCGCTCGCCCCGACGATCGGGAGCGGGAAGCAGGCCACCGTGAAGCCCGTCGGCGGCAGTGCGCCGAGCCCGACCAGACGCTCGATCTGCGAGTAGCGCAGCCCCGCCTGGTGAGCCTCCCAGAAGATGCCGGTGCGCCGCTCACGCAGGGTGTCCTGGGCCTGCAGATGCAACGGCCGGTCCCAGCCCCACGCATCGATCCCCATGACGCGCACGCCCTGGTCGTAGAGCCAGTGCGTCGCCGCGGCCGAGACGCCGGGCCCGCGGGCGATGTAGTCATCCTGGCCGTAGAAGGCGTCGCGACCGGTGTGGACGAGCACGATGTCGCCGCCCTGCAGCTCACGGCCGGCGGCAGCGGTCGCACCGGAGCGCATGTCGTCGATGTCGATCACCTCGCCGTCGGCGCGCTCGGTGAAGTCGACGACCACGCCCGGGCCGATGAACCACTGCAGCGGCAGTTGCTCGATCGTCTCGGCGGGAGCCCCGTCGATCGTGGAGTTGTAGTGCCACGGCGCGTCGACGTGGGTGGCGTTATGGGTGCCGAGGGTGACCGTCTCCCGCGTCCAGCCCTCGCCGTCACGCAGCAGGTCGGCCCCGATCCCGAACAGCCCCTCGATCTCGGCCGCGCCCTCGGCATGACTGAGATACTGAATATCGGTGCGCTGGAACGCCGGGGTACTCGGCGGACTGGCCTCGATGGGAGCAGTGAGATCTACGATCCGGATCGGGGCACCCTACCGAAACCCAGCCGGATCGCACGCTCTGTGCGGTTGACCACAGAGCGATTGCCGTTTACCCTGCAGAACATCGACGTTCGAGGTGAGGAGTAGTACCACCCCGCCCGCGCCGGCGCCCCGATGGGCCGGCGACACGGTGGCGGGCAGTGGAATCGGCTTTCTGATCGCCGCCGTCATGGCGGCGGTCGGTGCCGACCACGTGGCATTGCCCTGCGGGGATCCATTGCGGCGATCGAAGATTGCCGCCGTCGCCGAGGGTCTCAGGCGCCGCGCCGGCGGCCGGGGAGCCGGTCCGCCAGGCGGGTCAACGGCTCGACGACCTCACTGAGCGTCTCGGCCGCCTCACGAAGCGTCACGACGCTGCCGCTCAGTGTCTCCAGCGCCGGATCCAGACGATCCAGGCGCTCACCCAGTGAACCGACGCGCTCATCGACTGACTGGACGTGCTCGGGCAGTTCGGGCAGCCGCTGGGTCGTGACCGCGAGGTTCTCCAGCGCGCCGGCGAGGGCGCCGAGTGCTCGCAGCGACTCCTCAAGCTCGACGAGCCGGCCGATGCTCTGCACCAGTGCGCCGAGCTGGGCG
>JBAWFG010000176.1:0-5959 GCA_049591655.1 Solirubrobacteraceae bacterium | reverse complement strand
GCTCCCGGGCTTCTGAGCACTCGATGTACGCGCCCCCCGTCCAGCGGCTGATCACCGAGCTGTCCAAGCTGCCGGGCGTCGGCGGGCGCACCGCCCAGCGCCTGGCCTTCCACATCCTCCGGGCCAGCGCCGAGGATGCCGGCGCCCTGGCCGAAGCGATCCGCGAGGTCAAGGAGCGGATCGGGCTGTGCGAGGTCTGCTTCAACCTGGCCGACGGCCCCCGCTGCCGGATCTGCTCTGACGAGCGGCGGGACGTCGAGCTCATCTGCGTGGTCGAGGAGCCCTCCGACGTGATCTCGATCGAGCGCACGCACGAGTTCGCCGGGCGCTACCACGTGCTCGGCGGAGCGCTGTCGCCGATCGACGGCGTCGATCCCGAGGACCTGAAGATCGCCGAGCTCTACGCCCGCACCGAGAGCGACGGCGTGCGCGAGGTGGTGATCGCCACCAACCCGACGACCACGGGTGAGGCGACGGCGCTGCACATCGCCGCCGGGCTGCGCGAGCGCCGCCCCGACCTCTCGGTCACCCGGCTGGCCAGCGGCCTGCCAGTCGGCGCCGACCTCGAGTACGCCGACGAGCTGACGCTCGGGCGGGCGTTCGCCGGTCGCCGGGCGGTCTAGCGCCCCCCGCATCACCCCCGCATCAGCCCCGCATCCCGGCAGGAGCTCGCGAGCCTTCCGCACCCCTCATCCCGGTTTGCCGCAGTCGGCCCGGGGGGTAGGCCCGCTGCGGACCACCGGCGGGTTTGGGACGCCGGATCGGAGATCGAGAGAGAGGTGGGAAGCCATGGCGACGCATTCGCCGGTTGATGCCGTTGAGCGCGTGCAGCGCGGCGGTGATCGGTTCGTCACGCGCCCCGAGTTCGAGTGGTTGGCCCGGGCCGGTCTTGGTGCGCGAGGCGTCGTCTACGGCGTGGTCGGCATCCTGGCCCTGGAGCTCGCCCTGGGCGCCGGCGGCCGGGCCACCAACCAGCAGGGCGCGCTGGCGACACTCGCCCATCAGCCGCTTGGCACCGGGTTGCTGGTGGTGACGGCGGTTGGTCTCGCCGGTTACGCGATCTGGCGTCTGACCCGCGCCGCCGTCGGACATGGCGCCCAGGAGTCCGACAGCGCGTTGCAGCGCGTCGCCGGCCTTGCCAGCGGGCTCGCCTATGCTGGGCTGTGCGTCACCGCGATCAGCATCCTCATCGGCGCCGGTGGCGGCTCGAGCCGACCTAAGCAGACCACGGGCGGGATCCTGGGGTGGCCGGGTGGCCCGGTCATCGTCGGGATCATCGGCGTGGTGCTGGTCGGCGTCGGCCTCTACCAGGGGTATAAGGGCCTCTCCCGGAGTTTTCTGCGGAGTTCGCAGACCGGCCGCATGAGTCGCCGCGGCGAGCGCGTCTTCACCGCCGTCGGCGTGGTCGGCCACCTCGCCCGCATGGTGGTGTTCGCCCTCATCGGCTACGGCCTGATCTCCGCGGCCATCAATTTTGCACCGCGCCGGGCGATCGGTCTTGACGGAGCGTTGCGCACGCTGGCCCACTCCGCCGACGGCCCGGTGCTGCTCGGCATCGTTGCCGCTGGGCTGATCGCGTTCGCCCTGTACTCGATCGCCGACGCCCGCTACCGGAAGGTGTGAGCCGCGTCGGCCGCGTACCCTGTGGACGTGGCAATCAGCAGCCCGGAAACCGTGGTCATGAAGTTCGGCGGCACCTCGGTCGCCGACGCCGAGCGCATCAAGCACGCGGCGCGGCGGATCGTCGCCCAGCGTGACTCGGGGCGGCGCGTCGTCGCGGTCCTATCGGCCCGCGGCAAGACGACCGACGAGCTGATCGCGATGGCCGAGGAGGTCTCGCCCAATCCCGATCGCCGGGAGATGGACATGCTGCTGTCCACCGGGGAGCGCATCTCCTGCGCCCTGTGCGCGATGGCGATCAACGACCTCGGCCACCGCGCGATCTCGCTGACCGGATCCCAGGCCGGCATCGTCACCGACACCTCGCACACCAAGGCGCGGATCCTCGACGTCCGCGCCGACCGCATCAAGGAGGCCCTCAGCGAGGACCTGATCGTGCTCGTCGCCGGCTTTCAGGGTGTGTCGACCAGCCGGGACGTGACGACGCTCGGCCGCGGCGGCTCGGACACGACCGCGGTGGCGCTGGCGGCGGCGATCGGGGCCGAGGTGTGCGAGATCTACACCGACGTGGCCGGCGTCTTCAGCGCCGACCCGCGGATCGTCCCCGACGCCCGCAAGCTGCCGCAGGTGAGCTTTGAGGAGATGCTCGAGATGGCCGCCAGCGGCGCCAAGGTGCTGCAGCTGCGCTCGGTCGAGTACGCCCGCACCCACGGGGTCCGCATCCACTGCCGATCGAGCTTCGATCCCGCCCCCGGTACCTTTGTCCTCGGAGAAGACGAAACGATGGAACATCCCCTCATCACCGCAGTCACCCACTCGACCGACGAGGCCCGGATCACCGTGATCGGCGTGCCCGACCGGCCCGGCGCCGCCGCGTCGATCTTCCTGGCGCTCGCCGACGCCAACTGCAACGTCGACACGATCATCCAGAACGAGCCGCTCACCGAGGGCCGCGAGGCCGAGGTGTCGTTCACGATCGGCACCGAGGATCTGCGCGCCGCCGAGACGGCACTCGCCCCGGTGCAGGCCGAGCTCGGGGTGACGCGGATCGACACCGACACCGAGATCGGCAAGGTCTCGATCGTCGGCGCCGGGATGCGCTCCCACCCCGGCGTGGCGGCCAAGGTGTTCCACACCCTGGCGATCGAGAACATCAACATCGAGATGATCTCGACCTCGCCGATCAAGATCTCCTGCGTCATTCGCCAGGACTCCGTGCCCCAGGCGGTACGGGCGCTGCATAGCGCGTTCGAGCTCGGGGCCAACGCGATCGAGCTCGAGCAGGGCCCCAGGTGACCCGCGTCGCGGTTGTGGGCGCCACCGGCGCCGTCGGGCGGGTGATGCTCGAGCTGCTGCGCGAGCGCTCGTTCCCCGCCGATGAGATCGTGCTGTTCGCCTCGGCCCGCTCGGCCGGGACCGAGATCGATGGGCGCACCGTGCAGCTGCTCGATGACAGCGCCGACCTGGACGGCTTTGACATCGCGCTGTTCTCCGCCGGCGGTCAGACGTCCAAGCAGTGGGCGCCCCGGTTCGTCGATCACGGCGCCGTGGTCATCGATAACTCCTCGGCGTTTCGCCAGGACCCGTCGGTGCCGCTGGTCGTCTCCGAGGTCAACCCGCACGCGCTCGCCCATCACCGCGGGCTGATCGCCAACCCCAACTGCTCGACGATGCAGCTGATGGTCGCCCTGGCGCCGATCCATCGCGCGGTCGGGATCGAGCGGCTGGTCGTCTCCACCTACCAGTCGGTGTCGGGCACCGGGCAGAAGGCGATCGCCGAGCTCGAGGCCCAGGCCCGCGCCTCGCTGGATGGATCAGCGCTCCCCGACCCCGAGCTGTATCCCGATCACATCGCGTTCAACGTGATCGGCGCGGCCGGCAACTTCGCTGAAGGCGACGATCACACCGACGAGGAGCGCAAGATGATGTTCGAGACGCGCAAGATCCTCGAGGACGAGTCGATCGGAATCGCGGTCACCTGCGTGAGGGTGCCGGTGCGCATCTCCCACTCGGAGTCGGTCAACATCCAGACCCGCGAGCCGATCACCCCGGATCGCGTGCGAGAACTGCTCGCCGATGCCCCCGGGATCGTCCTGGAGCACGTGCCGTCGCCGTTGCGGGCCGCCGGCCGTGACGAGGTCTTCGTGGGGCGGATCCGGCGTGACGAATCTCATTCGAATGCTTTGTCGATGTGGGTCGTCTCCGACAACCTGCGCAAGGGCGCCGCCACCAACGCGGTCCAGATCGCCGAACTGCTGGTCGCGGCCGACAGTGCCGGAGCCGGCGCCGTGGCCGCCTGACCCACATGCCCGGCGACCTCTACGAGGTCATGCGCTGCGCGCCGTCGACGCGGCGCTTCACCGAGGACCCGGTGCCCCGTGAGCTGCTGGCACGCGTGCTCGACAACGCCCGCTTTGCCCCCAGCGGCGGCAACCGCCAGGGATGGCGCGTGATCGTCATCACCGAGGCGGACACTCGCCGGCGGCTGCGTGAGCTCTACGAGGCGCCGTGGAACGAGTACATGCTCCAGACCGGCGGCCGGGCCGCCCTGGAGGCCGGCGAGGCGTCGGGGCTGTCGCCGGCCCGCCTGCGCGGGCTCCAGGCTGCCGATGACTACGCCCACACGTTTGACCGCGCCCCCGTGCACCTCGTCGTCTGCGTCGTGCTCGAGGCGCTGGCGGTGACCGACGCCGAGCTTGATCGTCAGAGCATCGTCGGCGGCGCGTCCGTCTACCCGTTCGTCCAGAACATCGTGCTCGGGTTGCGCCGGGAGGGCCTCGGGGCGGCGTTCACCACCCTGCTCGTCCCCGCCGAGCCGGAGCTCCGCACGCTGCTTGGGATCCCGGACGGGATCGCCGTTGCCGGGCACCTGTCGGTCGGGCACCGTGCCGACCCGTGGCCGCGACAGTTGACTCGCAACCCCGTCGATGACTTCACCTTCGGGGAGCGCTACGGCGAGCGCTGGTGAGGCTCAGACGTGCGCCGGCGCGCCGGCCCAGCGCCCGATGCGCCGTGCGCTCCAGCGGACCACGCTGCTGCCGGCGCCGCAGGTCGAGGTCGTCATGTGACTGCGCTCCACGGCGCTGATCGCGGTCGGGCTGACCGCGATCACCCAGTGGGAGATCTGCACGTCGCTTCCCCCCGACAGACACGGATCGTCCTCGGCAAAGTCAGCGGTCCAGTGCCCGTTGACCCAATGCAGCGGCGCGACGATCGGCTTGGCCACCGTCGACCGGGCGAAGTAGAGCTGGCAATGGCCCTTGGCGCATCCGCTGCGGAACGCCCACCTTCGCACGAGCGACGCGCCCGGGTACTCGTTGAGCAGGTTCCCTGACCTGACCAGCCCGGTTGCCGCCCACGTGCCGCTCAGCTCCGCCGCCTGGGCGCTCTCCCTGACCCGCGAGGCCGCGCTGGTGGCCAACGGCACCGGGGTGCGTGCCTGGACCGCTACGCGCAGCCTGGCGAGGCTCAGGGGGTGGGCCGGGGCGGCGATGTGCACCGGAAGGTCATAGCGGTCGAACCCGTACTGGCTCCAGACCGCCGTGTCGGCCATCGACGTCGTGCCGCAGATCGGGTCATCGCCACCACCGGGGCGCGACGGCCCGGTCTGGATGATCCGCAGCGGCAGCGGGACCGACCCCGCCGCCACGTAGACGCGGCCGGGTGCGCTGCCCGGCACCTGGCCGTGGGCGATCACAACGTCGGCGGGAGCGCCGTCGATCGTCGCCGGGTGTCCGAGGCTGATCGCATCATTCTGGGACCCGAACGCGCACCGTCTGAGCGTCGCTGGACGGGTCAGCGCACGCAGTCCGGCGATGCCGGGGACGGTGGCCGTTGGCTCATCGACCCAACGTCCTGCGAGCACCGGGAGCGCGCTGGCCGGCACCCCCGCCGCCACCCAGTACTGAGCGTTGGCGAGCAGGTACACCTGGTCTCCGATCAGGCGCATCGCCACCGAGTTGCCGTTCTGATTCATCGAGACCGCCATCCGACCGGGTATCGAGACCTCAGCGCTGAACCCGCTGACCGTGCCGTCGGCGCCGCGCTCGGCGCCCGCCAGGTGGAAGCTCCGGACATGCCCGAGTGCTGCACCCGCCCGCTGTAGGATGCTCGCCGCGGAGGGCAGCATCGGCGCCCCCGTCGGCGCGGTGCTCCCGGCACCGCAGGCCGTCGCGGTCAGCGCGAGGAGGGTCGCCAGCGCCGCGAGCACACGACGCTCAGCCCGCAACGGCGACCCTTCGGGGCGCGTTGGCGGCCAGCTCGCACCGATGGCCACTCAGGCGCGTGGATCTCATGCGCCCCTAATCGGCGCCGACCCTCACCACCTGAATTTCTGTGC
>JBAWFG010000175.1:0-38283 GCA_049591655.1 Solirubrobacteraceae bacterium | reverse complement strand
GCTCCGCGCCGGCGACCAGATGGCCGTGCATACGCCGGCTGAACACAGCGAAACCCGTTTTCGGTCGTCGCGTGCGAGGAGAGTTCGGGCGGGCACGGCGCTCCGCGAACAGTGCAACAGCGTCAGGGTCAAGTCTGTAGGAGCCCGTCACCATCGCGGCCGGAAGCTCGCCGGAGCGCACCCACTTATAGGCCGTCTGGTAATGCACTCCAAGCTGGTGGGCGGCGGCCTGAAGGTCAATCGTGTCTGCCGGCACGAGCTATCACGATAGCGCCCGGGCACAAATAAGACTAACTCGAAGGAAATACAACTAAGAGACGCTAAGATTCCACCATGGATGACGAATCGGTGGACCGCACGTCGGGCTCGGTGACGTCGGCGGACAGGGGCGGCGACGGCGCCCTCCACCGCAACGGCGGCCGTGTCGTGGAGTTCAAGAGGCCTGGTAGTGGCACGCCGGCCGACCCGCCGGCAGGGCCGACCTCTGACCCAGCAGCATGATCGTCCTGGGCGGCGGTCGCCTCGCCCCGGCGCTCCAGGGCACAGCGGGCAGCACCACACTCCCTCGGGACTCCGCGGTTGGGGCACACCGCTCGTTTGATCCTCGCGTGGTCGGCGAGCTGGAATGCTCCGCATGGGTTGCGTACTACCGTCGAGACTGGCTCGCGTTCTTCGGCTCCGGCCTGCGGGTCAGCCGCCATGCCTTCGGCCTGTCATGGAAGGCGACGATTCAATGCTCGTGGCTCGTGCTGCGCGCCAACCAGCTCTGGGCTCCGTTCCCCGACAACGATCCCGAGCGGTCCCGGCGGATGATGGAGCGCTTCTACCGGATCGTCCAACAGCTGTACGCCGAGCCGTTCGACCCCGCCACGGCCGCAGACCTCGAGGTGCAGTGGTGGCGCGTTCACCGCGACAATCAGCGCTCCCCCGGCGGAGGTGACGGTCCCGCGCTGGCGGACGCGCTCGCCAGGCTGTACTCCCATGTCTACTGTGTGCCGGAACCGTGGGTGCGCCGCGCCGCAGAGCAGCGCGCGCAGGCGATGCGCTACTCCGACCAGTGGGTGCGCGAAGGCTGCCACGCGGACAGTTCGCTGATCGACCACGAGCGCGACGCGCTCGTCCGTTCCTACGCCGCACTGCTGACGGCGGTCCAAAGCCCTGAGGGGCCTGTTGGGGACGTCCCCGGTCCCCCAAGTGTCAGGGGGTTAGCCGCGTCGCGGTCAGCGCCGGCTCGCACGCTTCGGGATACACGCAGGAGACCGTGACCGCCGGCTAGCCTCGGCGCGGCGAACCGTGCCGGACGCAGACGAGAACGAGCGCGTTTCAGCCGCTGGGGCTGCTGGCAGTGACGCCGGCGCCCAGCGTGTAGCTCAGGTGTCCGCCCAGCCAGCCGCCCACACCCAACGCAGCTGAACCGGCGAGCGAGAGCACCTTGCCACGCCCCCGCGCACCTCGTTTGCGCGCGTAGTAGGAGCCGATCATGAGCGTGGTTGCCGTCGCGTTGGCGGCGGCATGAACGAGACCGGAGCGCCGCACCGCGGCATCACGCTGCTCCGCGTCTGACCAGTCCGACCAGCCGGTGGCGATCGTGGCGCCGGCGGCGAGCAGGCCGGTCAGGATGAGCCGATCCGAGGCGGCGCGACTGTCCTTTCCGCCCGTCCAGTCAAGAATCACCGCGCTGGTCCACGCGCCAACTGGGATGTCGGTCAGGATCGGATGCAGCGCGTGGCCAAGCCACGCGCCGCTCAGCACGTCCTTGAGCGCGCCGTCCGAGACCAGTCCTCGGACGGTTCGGCCGGCCAGCCGTCCCGGGCCGTCGAGCGCCTCGACCGACTCAACCCGCTCGACGAGTGCATTCAACGGCGCGTTGGTCACACGCGTGAGCTTACTTCTTGCCCCGTGTGGCGCTCGTCGCCTTGGTCGCGACAGCCTTGCTGCCCTGCTTGGCGGCATTCCCGGCCAGCCGGACCGCCGACGCTGCGCCACTCACCGCACCACGCGCGGCCCGCTTTGCCTGGCTGGCCGACTCGCCAGCTTCACGGCTCTGCCGCGTTCCGGCCGCTTTCTTCCCCGCTGCCTGAGACTCCGCCTTCTTGCGGTTGCGCTCACGAGTGGCCGCACCCTTCTTCGCGGCCGCTGAACGATCAGCTTTGGTCTGCGCCATCACCCCTCACTTTCGCCGAAGTGCAACTTGACGACACACCTACCCCGAAGCCGAGACCCACAACCGCGGCCACGCCTACCGAGGGGCGCTGCCTCAACGTTGGGCGCCTACGGAGCGCGCGATCTCCAACTCCCAGTAGGCGAACGCCACGTTCGCCGCCCCAGCCGCCAAGAACGCAATCGTCCACGCGTATGTCTTCCTGTCGTCGCCACCGAAGGAGAGCGTGACGACGCCCAGGCCAGCCAAGACGACGCCACTGGCAATGCGCACGCCGGCCCACGCCCGGAGGTGGCGGTACTCCCATGGCGAGATGACGATCCGCATGCCGGATCGAGGGGGAGATTTCCACCACCCGCGCAGACCCTTCGAAGCGCTGTCGCTGGTACCCGGTCCATGCATCGCGTGTGCCGCCACTCAATCGCCGATCAAGTGATCCCACTTTCACGGCAGGTCGTCAAGGCGGCCGCACCGACGCGGCGGGTTGACGTCGCGACAGCGGCGTTGCATGGCTGGCGTAGCGCTGGGCGGATGCCTACGCTCGCACCGTGTTGAGGGTGCTCCTCGCCCGCGTGGACCGGGGCATCGCCGATCTGATGATCACGCGCGCCCGGCGCCGATGGCCGCTGCTGCGGCTTGTGCCTCGGACGTGTGGCCGGCAGGTGATCCTGCCCGCGGCCAGAGTTGCGCGTCAAGACGTGGTCCGCGTCGTCGTCCTCGTCGCCCTATTCGCTGGTTCGCTCCTGGCGCTGATCCCGGGTTTGTGACAGCTCGCACGATCGGCGTCGCGCCCGGGCCGTCTTCCTCGTGTCCGCTCAGTGCGCCGCTTCCTGCGCGCGGCGCGGCAGTTTCCAGCCCGGACGGATGAAGTGGCACGTATAGCCGTCGGGATAGCGCTCCAGGTAGTCCTGGTGCTCAGGCTCGGCCTCCCAAAACGGTCCGGCGGGCGCTACCTCAGTGACGACCTTGCCGGGCCACAGGCCGGACGCGTCGACGTCGGCGATCGTGTCCTCCGCGACGCGGCGCTGCTCGTCGTCGACGTAGTAGATCGCCGAGCGGTAGCTGGCCCCCACGTCGTTGCCCTGACGGTTCTTCGTGGTCGGGTCGTGGATCTGAAAGAAGAACTCCAGCAGGTCCCGGTAGGAGATGCGCTCGGGGTCAAACTCGATCTCGATCGCCTCGGCATGGGAGCCGTGGTTGCGGTAGGTCGCGTTGGGCGTGTCGCCACCGGTGTAGCCAACCCGCGTGCCGCTCACGCCATCGAGCTTACGGATCAGATCCTGGACCCCCCAGAAGCACCCGCCCGCAAGAATCGCCTTCTCTGTTGCAGCCATCACTCGGCTCCTTCTCGGTCATGGTTCCTTAGTCGCGCAGCACATATGGTGACACCCCGCAGACGTGGGCTGTGAGATCCCCCGCTGGCGAGCTAACGTCCCGACCGTGGAGTTCAGCCCAGAGTTGCGCAACGACGTGCTCGCGGGCGACATCATCCTCTCGATCCGGCGGTGGAAGCGCCTCCGCGTCAACGAGGGCAGTCGTCACCGGGTCGGCCCCGGGGAAATCGAGATCGATGCCATCGAGCTCCTCCCGTTCTCGGCGATAACGGACGCGGACGTCAGACGTGCCGCGGAGGCTGATCGTGTTCCACGTGGTGATCCCTGACTGACTGGAGTCGCCGGCAGCCGTGGCTAGAGCCCGCACACTGGCTCAGGTGTACCGACACTTCGGTGAGGTCGACGCCGCCGAAGCATCGCCGCTGTACGCGAGCGTCGCCGTCGCCCTGAGTGAGTCTGACGAGGCGCTGCGCGCGATCGAGGCGGCGCCGGCGCGCAAGCGAGCCCCCACGGTGATCCTCGCCGCGCTGCACGACCTCGCCCTCGCCGGAGGCGCCCCAGCCCTTGCCGCGGCGTATGCCGCTGCGGACTGCGACGCTGCCGCCCGTGCGGCGATCGACACGCTGCTGGGAATGACCGACGCGATCGTGGCCATCGTCGCCCGCCGGCAGGCGCGGACCCACGAGACCGGACGCTGCGCCGTGCTGTATCCGGCGATCGCCGAGGCGGCGCGCCGGGTCGGCGCGGATGCGCTGGGGCTGATCGACGTCGGCTGTTCGGCTGGGCTCAATCTCAGTGTCGATCGCGTTGGCATCAGCTACAGCAACGGACAATCGCTGGGCGACCCGTCATCCCCCGTGCAGTTGTCGTGCTCGATCAGGGGAGACCGGCCGATCCCGACGGCCGCGATGCCCGAGATCATCGCCCGAGTCGGCATCGATCTCGATCCGGTCGACGTGACCGACGCCGATGAGGCCCGATGGTTGCGCGCCTGTGTGTGGCCAGATCAGCCGGAGCAGATCGCGAGGCTCGAAGCGGCGCTGGCGTTGGCGGCGACGATCCCCGCGCTGCTGCTGCAGGGTGACGCCGTCGAGGTGCTGCCCGACGCGTTCGCCCGTATGCCCGCGGGCGCCCTGCCTGTCGTCATCACGACGTGGGCGCTGTCGCGGTTCCCGCTCGAGAGCCGCCTGCGCTTCCTGCACCGCCTCGACGAAGGGGCTGGCGGCCGAGCGGTGGCGTGGGTGTCAGCGGAGGGGGTCGGAGTCGCGCCGGCGATACCGACACGAGGCGATCGCCGACGCTCCGGCCACAGCATCGTCGGGCTGGCCGTCTTGAACCGGGCGGCTCTGCACGCCGAGGCGATTGGCCGCTGCTGGTCACAGGGTCGCTTCCTCGCCTGGCTGGCCGGCTCCTAACGAACTCAGATCACCCGCGCGAACATGGCCGGCGACCTGCTGCTGGCCGACGCGGTGACGGGTGGGGATTGGGAGCGCGGGTTGTTTGCGCTCATGCTCAAGCACCCCGACGTCTTTGAGGCGCTTCCCGATTACGCCCACCGGGCGCTGGTGGCCAGCCACACGCACAACGCCACGCATCTGGGGTTTCGTCCCGGCGTCCTTGACGATTTCCTCGCTCCCTGGATCGGCACCGAGGGCCGGCCGGCGTACTACCGCCAGAACACAGACGCGACCCGCTCGGTCAACGCCGAGCCACGAACACCGAGAATCCGTGCGGCGGCCAGCACCCACCTGCACGTCCACGCCCGTTGGGTGCGCTCGGCATCCAGCGGTACCGTGTGCGTGTGATGACGCAGAGTTCGCCTGCGCCACCGGCCACCCGTCCTGATGACCACGCCGACAACCGCCACATTCACAGACAGCAACGGGTGGCACTGGAAGTTCGACCTGAGCTTCATGCTGTCTCATTACGGATGCATCTGGGGCCACGGATGCCCGGACATCCGTGGGCAGGGCAGCGCCCGGGGCTGCTGCGTGGAGGGGGTCGAGATCTATCGGGGCGAAGGCGACGCGCCCGGGAGCGAGGACCTGGCGATGATCCGCGGACGGGTCGAGCAGCTGACCGACGAGGATTGGCAGAACCGAACTGTGGCGCTGCGTCGCGGCGGCAGTGACCCCTGGGGCAAGGCGCGCTTCCAGCATGACAGCGTCCACACCCGCATCCATCGCGGCGCGTGCATCTTCCACAACCGCCCTGACCATCCCGCCGGCGCCGGATGTGCGTTTCACCTCGCCGCGCTCCGCCGGGGCGAGGATCCGATCGACTGGAAGCCGCAGATCTGCTGGCAGGTCCCGCTGTTCTTCGACAGCGATCCGACGATCAAGACCACCACGGTGCGCGCGTCCCGGACCGCCGATTGGGGGCAGGAGGGGATCATCGACTGGTGGTGTACCGAGCAGGAGGAGGCGTTCAGCGCCGAGCGGCCCGTGTACGTCAGCATGGCGGAGGAGATACGGCGCGTGTGCGGTGACGATGTCTATAACGAGCTCGCCGCCTACTGCCGGTCCCGTCAGCCCACCCGCAGGTCACGCCTGCTCGCACTCCTCCCGATCGTGCGTTAGCTCGCACCAGCCCGGGCCGCCACAACCGAGCCCCCACCTAGGTGACGCGACCCCGCTCAATGAAACGCGTGACCACATCGATGTGCTCCGGACGCGTGCTCTGGTGCGGTCGCCTAAGGTCGAGACCATGACCGTTGCCTCCTCACCTTCCCGGCGTGATGAGCTACGCGCATTCCTGCGCTCCCGGCGGGCGCGGCTGTCGCCTGCGGACGTCGGACTCCCGGACAGCGGTGGGCCCCGACGGACGCCCGGCCTCAGGCGCGAGGAGCTCGCCGTGCTGGCAGGGGTTGGCGTGTCCTGGTACACGTGGCTTGAGCAGGGACGCGACATCAACCCGTCGCCCGATGTGCTCGACGCGCTCGCCCGCGCGCTGCGGCTGGACGTCGCCGAGCGCAGGACCCTGTTTGCGCTCGCGCGTACGGAGCTCCCGCTCGCCGATGACGTGGCCGGCAGCGATCCTGAGCAGCTCGACAGCGACATCAGTCAGCTGATCGCTCTGGTCGAGTCGATGCATCCAAACCCGGCCTACCTGCTCGGGCCGATGACCCGGATCCTGGCGTGGAATGAAGCCGCCTCGGTCGTGCTCGGCTCCCCTGACCATCTGGCTCCGCACCGGCGATACCTGCTGTGGTGGCTGCTGGTCGAGCCGGGGCCGGGCGGCATGACCGCACAACGCGAGGGAACCGCTCGTAACACGGTGGCGCGCTTTCGCACCGAGTACGCGCGCCACGCCGGCGAGCCTGAGTACGAGGCGTTCCTAGCGCAGATGCGCGAGCACAGTGCACGGTTTCGTGAGTGGTGGAGCGAGCACGAGGTGATCGATACTCAGCGTGGCACCAAGGTCATGCAACATCCGCAGCTCGGCACGCTGCGCCTGCATCATTCGCAGACGATCCCGACCGGACATCCAGAGTTCCGGATGGCCGTCTACGCGCCGGCCGATCCTGTCACCCGCGCAGCGCTCGCGACCCTCTGACGCGGCCGGCGGCCGACGGCGCCCCCGGAGGTGGTGCCCCGGGGGACGCGCCGGACGCGGGTTTAGTCGTGGACGGGTAGCGGATCGCCGAGCTCGATGGCGCTCTCGAGCTCGGCGAGATCCTGCTCGTCGAGCTCGACGTCCGCCGCGGCCATGTTCTCCTCGAGGTGCGCGACGGAGCTGGTACCTGGGATCAGCAGCATCCGCTCATAGCGGACGAGCAGCCAGGCAAGCGCGACCTGCGTGACCGTGATCCCGCGCCGCTGCGCGACACCAGTGAGGGCCGGATCCTGCGCCAGCTGCTTGGGGCCGCCGCTGAACGCCGAACCGAGGGGGAAGTACGGCACGAACGCGATCTCTCGCTCCATGCATAGCTGCAGCACCGCCTCGCCGGAGCGGTTGACGACGCTGTAGGAGTTCTGCACCTCAGCGATGTCGACCAGCTCGAGCGCGCGGCCGACCGCATCGACGCCGGCCTCGCTGATGCCGATCAGGTCAAGCTTGCCCTCGCCGCGTAGGTCCTCCAGCGTGCCGAGCTGCTCGGCCAGGAGATCGCCGGACGCGTCCGTGTCCATGAGACGGAGGTTGACGAGATCCATCCGTTCCACCTGCAATGAGCGGAGGTTGTCCTCAACGCCGGCGCGCAGCTCGGCGGGACTCTGGGCGGGCAGCCACGCGCCCTGGTCGTCGCGACGGCCGCCGACCTTGGTGACCAGCTTCAGGTTCTCCGGATACGGGTGGAGGCTCTCGCGGATCAGGTCGTTGACGACGTCCGGGCCGTAGTACTGGGCGGTATCGATGTGGTCGACGCCCAGCTCAATCGCGCGGCGCAGAACTGCGCGGGCGCCATCCGGGTCGCGCGGCGGCCCGAACACGCCGGGACCGGCAAGCTGCATCGCGCCGAAGCCGATGCGGTTGACGGGCTTATCGCCCATGAAGGATGTCTTGTTCATGGGAACAGCTTGCGCTTCGGATCCCGGTTAGACAAGAAGTCTGGCGATCCTGGGTGCGAGACCACCAGCCTGCGGGCTCAATCGCCGCGGCGATGACAACTGCTACACGAGCATGGCTCGCGCTGCGAGCTCGGTCGAGAGCGCGAGGACGTCCAGGTAGCCGTCGCGCAGCACAGCGGTGTGGCGCAGACGCCAGAGGAGCTTCGCGTGCTCCCACGCGACGTCGCGGGCGCCGGCAATCGACCACATCGCGATTGCCTCGTCGGTCTTCATCGGCGTCACGTCCTCGATGTCAGCGATCAGTCCGGAGTCAAACCATCCGGCGACCTGCGTCTCAACCGTTGCGAGCAGGCCGTCGACGCGCTGGTAGTCCCGGTGCACCGGGGTGTCGTCGTCGGGCGCCAGCCCGAGCTCCTCGCACGTCGTGACGACCGCAATCGGCAGGTCGTGGTTGATGTGCGCGGCCATGCCCGCAAGCGCGAACTGGATTGGCTCGCGCGCTTGAGAGCGGGTCTCGACCAACGGACGCCACGCCACCGGACATAACCCGCCGGATGCGATCGTCGCCTCGGCACCGAAGTACAGGTTCGCGAACACGACATCAAGGCGCTCCAGAAACTGCCGGTTCTCGAACTCCGTGCCGACGCTCGCCGTGTCGACCGCCTGGGTGACCGCGAGGTAGAGCCGGTCGAAGATCGCGACCCCGTCCTTCCGGCCCAGCGAGGCATCGATCTCCTGCATACGGGCGATGACCTCAGCGATCGTCGACACACCCGGGGTATCGCTCACGGCGCGATCCTAACCGCCTCAGGCGCCGATCACAGCCCCCAAAACGGTCCGCGCAGTCCGACCGAGCGGAAATACTCCTTGGCCTGCGACGGCTCGCGGCGCTGGTAGCCGTGATCAAGCCGGCCGGCGTACCAGCCCTGCGCCAGGCGCCAGAGGGTGGCGAGGTCCATCACGTAGCCACGTTGGTGCCCCGTGCGCTGGAGCCAGGCGGAGACGCATTGCTCCCCGCAGAACAGGCGCTGGTGACCGCAGGTGTGGACGACGTCCTCCCACATACGAGACGCGGGCATCAGGAAATGCGCCACCTCGGCGCCCGCCGGCGGCGTGTCCCGGTTGACCACCCACGCGAGCGCTGCCCGGCAGCCCGGGCATTGCGTTGCGACGAGGACCTCGGACTCACGCGGCAGAAGATGGGGAAGCGCGAACGAGTCCCACGCGCAGCCACCCCACCAGAGGGTCTCGCGACCCATGACCGAGAACCCCAGTGGCACCGCGGCGAACGGGTCCGCCATCACGATCCGGCCATCCCGGTCGAGAACGACGTGGCGTTGCTCGTGCAGCTTGCGCAACGCGCCGCCGGCGAGCGAGCCGAGCTCCGGCGCCCGGCCGGTCTGCGCGAACGAGCGGTAGACAGCCAGCCGAACGTCCTCGGTGTCCACGCGGCAAGCCTATAGGGGCCTGGCGAAAGCGCCTGGGAGCACGGTCACGAGCCCAGGCTGCCGCATCGCTGTCAGGAATCTCTAATTTGCCGTAAATAGGCGTAGTGTCGTTGGGAGGACGGCCCCCGACGAGCCGACTTTTCGCTGCTCGACCAGCCGACGTTGGTCTCCGCCTGAGCGGCCCTCGGCCCCAGACGCCGGGATCGCCGCCGCAACCGGCAGTTAGGCCCAAGGCGTCGCCCAGCGGTGCTCGGAGAGGAGATCAGATGCAACCCGGACTACACGCGCTCGGCTGGGGATTACAGCGACTTGCGATTGCCGTGGGACTGACTGTGTTTGCAGCGATCCTCGCCTACTCGGCGTTGGTGTTCGTGATGGTCACCGTGCAAGCCGTCGGCGCCTTCGGGCAGTAGAACGGAGGGAGGCGGGCCGCCAGGCGACCCGCCTCCTCCGATGTCTCGAGCTGACTGCCGTCAGCGGTGGTCGACGCGGGTCGTGAGGCCGTAGCCGAACGGATACAACGGGTCGTAGTGTGGATCGCCGATGTTGATCGGCTCCTGGGCGAGCGTCCGCGGCCAGGACACGGGCAGCTTGCCGGTGAACGGACGTGCACCGAACAACGTGTCCGCCACGCCGGCGCCCTCGCTGCCCGGCAGCCAAGCCGCCACGATCCCGTCGGCCGCGTTGCGCTCGGCCGGGTCGAGGATGAGCGGGCGGCCAGACACGACCACGATGACGCACTTCTTCGCCGCAGCACAGACCTTGTCAACGGCCGCCTTGTCGGCCGACGAGAGCTGCATGTCCTTGACCGGCCGCGGCACGCCGTTATCACCGGGGTCATAGGCCCACTGCGGGCCATAGACGTCGCCGTAGCCCTCCGCGTACGGGGTCTCGCCGACCACCACGATGCCGATGGCGTTGTGCGGGATCGGCGCCGAGGCGTCCTGGCTGTAGGTGACGTTGCCGCGCGCGTCCTGGCGGATCCCGTCAAGGATCGTCGTGCCCGGGATCACGTTCGTGGAGCCGCCCTGCCAGGTGAGCGTCCAGCCGCCGGCCTGGTTGCCGATGTTGTCGGCGTTGGAGCCGGCCACGTAGATGTCGCGGCGGCCCTGGATCGGCAGCACGTGCCGGTCATTCTTGAGCAGCACCTGGGACTCGGCCGCCGCTCGGCGGGCCAGCGCGTGATGGGCCGCGTCGCCGACCTGGCTGATGTAGCGGCGGTCGGTGAGCGGATGCTCGAACAGTCCCAGCTGGAACTTCTTGGTCAGGATGCGGCTCACCGCATCGTCGATCCGCGACATCGGGACCTGTCCCGAATTGACGAGGTCGGTCAGCGTCGACTCGAACTGCTCGAAGTTCTGCGGCTGCATGAACATGTCGATGCCGGCCATCACGCCTGCCTTCACCCGCATGGCGAACACCGCCGGATCCGAGTCCGGGCCGGCCTCCGGGTTGATGTGATCGATGCCGTTGTAGTCGGAGATCACGATCCCGTCGAACTCCTGAACGCCCTTGAGCCAGCCGGTGATCAGGTCACGGTTGCCGTGCATGTTGATCCGGGGGCCCACCCCATTCCATTGCACGTCGGAATAGGACGGCATGACGGCGCCCACGTGGTGCTGGCGCACCGCGGGCACGTACGGCGACAATGCGAGGCGCTCGAACGTGGCGTAACTGACCTGGTCCACGCCCTGGTCGATCGGGTAATTGCCCGTCGTCTGGTCGTTGGAGCCGGTGCCGTAGGTGGTCAGACCGTCCCCGGCGAAGTGCTTGGCGGTGGCCATCACCCGGTCGGGATTGGACAGGTGCCCGGGAGGGCCCTGGAAGCCGTCGATTGCGGTCTCCATCATCTTCACGAGGCTCGGCGTCTCGCCGAACGACTCATAGGTACGGCCCCAGCGGTCGTCGCGCGCCACGCAGATGCACGGAGCGAACACCCACTGCGGGCCCGTCGTCCGGGTCTCCTCGGCGGCGACGTGCTCCACGTCGTACACCAGTCTCGGGTCGCGGGTGGCGCCCAGGCCGATGTTGTGCGGGAAGACGGTCGCGCCGTACATGTTCCCATCGCCGTGCACGGTGTCGATGCCGTAGAGCAGCGGGATGTGCAACCGGGTGGCCAGTGCCGCCTGCTGATAGCGGTCGACCATGTCGGCCCATGCCGTCGGTGTGTTGGGGGTCGGCACCGAGCCCCCGCCCGAGAGCAGGCTCCCGAGGTTGTCGGTCGTGATCTTCGAGGTGTCCGTGTCGACGCTGGCGCGCTCGGCCTGCGTCATCTGGCCGATCTTCTCGGCGAGTGTCATCCGCGACAGCAGATCCTGCACCCTTTGACTGACGGGCAGGATGGGGTTCTGATACGGCAAGGTCCGCGCAGGCGGCGCCGTGCTGTGGTGCTCCGTCGCACCGACGGTCGGCGCAGCGACGGCCGCCACGGCGAGTGCAGCCACTGCCACGGCGAGTACCCGACGCACGAGCGACTCGGATGGATACATACCTATTCCCCTCCCTCTCCTGGATGGCCTGACGCGCCGCGAACCCCTCGGCCGGCCCCGACGGCGCATGGCCGTCGTGCTGGATCTCGGCCCTCAGGCCCTCCGCGCGAATCAGCGGTTACCCATCAGGCCCCAACCTGAAACCCATTGCTGGTGGTACCGATGAGTCCGCGGGTCTGCGAGAGTCTCAGCCACCATGACCGATACGACACCACTCATCACCGGTGTGGACTTTGTCTGCATCCCGGCGCAGGACTTCGACGCGATGACCGCCTTCTACGGAGAGACGCTCGGCCTGCCGTTCGTCAAGCGCTACGGCAACCGGCCGGGCGCCGAGTACCAGGCCGGCAACCTGACGCTGGCGATCATGCGGACCGAAGACTTCGGCGGCACCTTCTCACGCAACGCAATGCCGATCGCTCTGCAGGTCGACGACGTGGCCATCGCCCGAGAGCGACTTGAGGCAAAGGGCGTGCGTTTCGTCAGCGACACGTTTGACTCCGGCGTCTGCTGGCAGGCGATCTGCCTGGACCCTGACGGCAACCCGCTGTCGCTGCACCACCGCTACGCGCCGAAGGACGAAGGCCCCGCCGCGCCGTAGACCCTGTCGAGCCGGTGACGGGGTGCGGGCCCACGCTGCCCGTTGTGCAATCTGGTTCCCATATAGGCAACTCAGGCGACACACCCCTCCGGGATCTCGGGGTCGGCGGGCGCCGACGAAGCGTCTTCTCTCAGCTACCGCGCCGCCGGTGTGCTTTCGGAGTTTCTGACCGCGCGAGCCGTCGGCCCCAGGCGAAGACGTTCTTCTCGGTGTGGAGGTGCATGAAGGTCTCGGTCTGGCTGACCTCGGGGACCGAGCGGATCTGCTCGGCGATGACCGCCAGCAGCTCGGCTTCGCTGTGGCAGACGATCTCCACGAGCAGGTCAAATGATCCTGCGGTGATCACCACCCATTCGATCGCCTCCTGGTCGGCGAGGCGCTGAGCGACGACCCGCGGGTCGCCGGCGACGCGGATGCCGACTGTGGCCACGACGGCGCGGCCCAGGCGCAGCGGGTCGCTGATCGCGACGATCCGGATCAGGCCGGACTCCCGGAGCCGGTTGACCCGTTGACGTGCGGCGGCCTCGGAGAGGCCAACAGCACGCCCGATCTCACCGTAGGAGCGGCGACCGTCCTCTTCCAGCAGGCCGATGATCGCCTCATCGACTTCGTCGACCGACGCGAGGGGGACCTTCGTTGGCGGGAACGGTTCGTCGACAGACATAAAGATATCCACGATTTCAGTTGTGTTTTGCGGTTCAGCCAACTAACGCACTGGAACGTGCGCCCATAGATCACCCCCGCCTATCCGATGAGACCTCGACGCCGTTGGCACACCACGCATAAGCCAGTTTCGACTCGATCGCCGAGCCGGACATCCGCGCCTGCGCCGCCACGCACGGCCCCGTTGGCCTCGTCCACTTCGACACCCACACCGACACCGGGAGGGACGTGTTCGGCGTGACGCTGTCACACGGGACGCCCATGTACCGGCTCGTGAAAGCCGGGAGCGTCGACCCCGCCCGGTATGTCCAGATCGGACTCCGCGGCTACTGGCCTGGGGAGGAAGCGTTCGCCTGGCAGCGTGAGCAGGGCATCACCTCCCTGTTCATGCACGACATCCGTGACCGCGGCATCGCACCCATCATCGAGCAGACGATCGCCACGATCGGCGACGGCCCCTGCTTCCTCTCGGTTGACGTCGACGTGCTCGATCCCGCCTTCGCCCCCGGCACCGGCACTCCAGAGCCCGGAGGCATGACCTCCGGCGACCTGCTGTGGGCATGCCGCACCCTCGCCAGCCGCCTGCGCCTGGTCGGGATGGACATCGTCGAGGTCATCCCCACCGCCGTCGGGTCCGCTGACATCACCGCACTGGTGGCCGCGCGCATCGTCCACGAAACCCTGACCGGGATCGCCCAGTACCGGGCAATCGGCTCGGTCGATGACGCACAGATCGCCGGCAGCGTCCGCTGAACGCTCATCACCCGGTGACGGCATAGGTGGGCATGACCTCTGCTCCGAGCTCTGGGGCTATGCGAGTCCGATCTGCTGGGCCATCAGGGCCGAGTCCCAGAACACGTACTCCTCGACGGGTTGGTCGCCCTCCCATCTCGCCGTGGTGGAGAAGTTGAGGTCGAAGGACTTCCCGGTGCCGGGGATCACCGTCCCATCGGGCAGAGCCAATGCACCACTGAAGGTTCCCGTGACCCGGGTGACCACGGTCATCCAGTCGCCCTGACCGAACTGGAGCGGGTAGGGATCGTTGTCGACGTGGACATCTGGAAACGCTCGGAACATCCCGTCCATGGCGGCAGCGTGCGCCCCCGGCCGTAGATCGGCTCGGCGTTACCCGTGATGTGGGCGACCATTTCAGGGTGGTGGGCGGCATCCATCGCAGCCCTGGATCGCTGGCTCAGTCTCTCCGAGCGCCAGCTCCAGCCGCCCGCTCTCTGAAGAGCCGCACTGGTCAACGGGCCCAGGGGCGTTCAGACTGCCCCGAGCCGGCCCCCTGCCGCAGCCTCGATTCGGATTGGACAGCGCGGACGCATGGACGTCGCTCACCGGACGATCAACCGCAGACGATCGAACTCCAGCTCCGACGCTGCGCTGTCTGCACCCCGATCGCCCCTGAGCAGCTGGGTTGCCGTTATCGCCGTGATCCAGGGCGCGGTGCTGCTGGCGACGAGCAGCCGCTACGGGTATCACCGCGACGAGCTGTACTTCATCGTCGCCGGGGGACATCCAGCGTTCGGGTATCCGGATCAGCCTCCGCTCGTGCCGCTGCTGAGTTGGGCGATGAACGCGCTCGCGCCGGGATCGGTCGTGGTGTTGCGAGCTCCCTCGGCACTGGCTGCCGCGGCCACAACGGCGCTCGCGGCGCTGATCGCCCGCGAGGTTGGCGGACGGGCGCGGGCGCAGGTGATCGCGGCGGCGTGCACGGCCGTGTCAGGTTTCGCGCTTGCCGTGGCTCACCTCGTCAGCACGACGACGCCCGACCTATTGAGCACGACCCTGCTGGGCTGGCTGGCGGTCCGAGCGATCGTCCGCGGAAGTGGCCCTTCGCTCCTGGCCGCCGGCGTGGTGGTGGGGATCGGTATCGAGGCCAAGCCGCAGGTCGGCCTGGTGGCCGCGGTGATGGGCGCGACGCTGCTGATCGTCGGTCCCAAAGCACCGTTGCGGTCCCGGTGGGCTTACGGCGGCGCAATCGCGGCGCTGCTGTTGGCGGCGCCGTATGTGGTCTGGCAGCAGCAGCATGGGTGGCCACAGGCGACAGTCGCGGGCAACATCGCGGGTAGCCAGGAGGGCGGACGCGCCGGCTTCTTTCCGTTCCAACTGGTGATGGTCAGTCTGTTCCTGGTGCCGGTGTGGGTCGCCGGCCTGTTGGCCCCGTTTCGCCGTACCGGGTGGCGCTCGCTGCGGTTCGTTTCGATCACGTACCTCGCGATGGCGGTCCTGTACTTCGCCGGCAACGGACACGCGTATTACCTGGCAAGCCTCTACCCGCTCCTGCTCGGACTCGGAGCTCTCCCAACCGCCGCATGGACACTCCGCGCTCGGCGCCGGACTCCGTTGCTGGCGGCGGCGATCGCGCTCAGCGCCGCGATCAATGCGGTCATCGCACTCCCCCTTCTCCCCCAGCGCGATCTTCAGGGCAGCATCGTGATTGCACTCAACTCCGCCCAGGGCGAGACGGTCGGATGGCCCAGCTTCGTCCACACCGTCTCGGCGGCGTGGCGTCAGATTCCGGCCTCCGAACGTCGCCACACCGCGATCTTCACCTCCAACTACGGTGAGGCTGGCGCGATCGATCTCCTGGGGGCAGCCCTCAGGCTCCCGGCCGCCTACAGCGGGCACAACGGATTCAGCGAATGGCGCGTCCCCCCGGTCAGGGATACGCGCGCGCTCGTGGTCGGCTTCAACGGCCCCGCCGATGCCGTCCCGTTCTTCGACCAATGCCGCACGCTTGGGATCGTCAACAACGGCGTCGGCCTCAACAACGACGAACAGGGTCTCCCGGTCATGTTCTGCGCAGTGCACGGCCCCTGGGCCAGGCTCTGGCCGCACCTGACCCACTACGACTGACCACGACAGCGGCCCCCTGAGATGCGGCGCTCCTCAGTCGCTCGGAAGCGCCGCAAAATCACGCTTGGCCTTGCGATACCACCCCATCCCGGCAATCGGGTTCTTCCACCGGCCCTGCATCTCGCTCAAGGCAGTCTTGTGCGTCTCATCGCCGCCGGCGACGATTTCCTTGAGGTGCCTGTCCTGTGCCTTGATGACGTCGTTTGCGGTCTTTCCCTGGTGGGCGCAATCACACGGTCCACCCAGTTGCCTGCATGTCATCGTTTTCATCAGACTCGCTTCCTCTCAGTCGTCCGGATGGGTCAGCGCACCTCGATGATGCGGATGAGGTTGCCCGCGGGATCGCGGATGGCACAGTCGCGAAGCCCATACGGCTGCTCGATCGGCTCCTGGACGACCTCGGCGTCGGCCTGCAGACGCTCAAAGGTGCTGTCGAGCTCAGTGGTGGCCAGGTTGATGTGGCCGTAGGTGCCCTTGGCCATCATCTCGGTGATGGTGCGGCGCTCGTCGTCGGTGATGCCAGGGTCGGCGGCCGGCGGATGCAGCACGATGGAGGTGCCCGGCTGGTTGGGCGGGCCGACCGTGATCCAGTGCAACCCGCCGTATTCGACGTCGTTGCGGACCTCGAAGCCGAGGGTGTCGCGATAGAAGGCCAGCGACGCCTCCGGGTCGGTGTGTGGGAGGAACGTGTTGTGAATCGTGATGTCCATGCGGCCACGTTACCCGCGGTTCGGTGACCGCGCTTCTCAATTTCTGATCGGTTTGGTCACCTGCTTGGCGACGCAGGGCGCCATCCCCACGGTCGATGTGGCCGCCTCGCGCCGGTAGGTGCTCGGCGGCACGCCGACGAGCTTCGTGAAGCGACTGCTGAACGTGCCCAGCGAAGCGCAGCCGACCGCGAAACAGACCTCGGTGACGCTCAGGTCGCCACGGCGCAACAGCGCCATCGCGCGCTCGACGCGCCGCGTCATCAGATAGCCGTACGGCGACTCGCCGTAGGCGAGCCGGAACTCGCGGCTGAAGTGCCCGGCCGACATGTACGCGCCGCGGGCGAGTGCCTCGACGTCCAGCGGTTGGGCGTACTCCCGGTCGATCCGGTCCCGGACGCGGCGCAGCCGCTCGAGGTCGCTGAGGCGCTGAGACGTGCCGGGTTTACCGCTCACCCGTGAGATCGTCCCACGTCACGACCGCTATCGCGACGTCAGCGCCGTAGAGCTTGACAGGCACCCTGGCGGCTGCCTATTATATGCAGCCAGATGGCTGCCTATTCGCTCAGTGACGAGGTCTTCAGGGCGTTGGCCGATCCGAGCCGGCGGCTCCTGCTCGACAGCCTGAACGAGCGCAACGGCCAGACCCTGCGGGAACTGGGCTCAGGGCTGGACATGGCTCGCCAGTCGGTGAGCAAGCACCTCGCCGTGCTGGAGGCGGCCAATCTCATCACCACCGTCCGCCGCGGCCGGGAGAAGCACCACTACCTCAACGCGGCGCCCATCAACGAGATCGCCGAACGCTGGATCACGCGCTACGAGCAGGACCGCGTCCACGCACTCGCCGATCTCAAACGAGCACTGGAGGACACCCCCGTGGACAAGCCGTCGTTCGTCTACACGACCTACATCCAGACCACCCCCGAACGGCTCTGGCAGGCGCTGACCGAGCCGGCCTTCACCGAGCGCTACTGGTCCATGACGTTCGACTCCGACTGGACGCCCGGATCGACCATGACCTGGCACACGCGCGGCGTGACGATCGCCGACCCCGAGCAGGTCGTCGTCGAGTCCGAGCCCTACCGCCGACTCGCCTACACGTGGCAGACGTTCACCCCGCAATGGGCCGCGACGCTGAATCTCACCGACGACGCCCGCGACCGACTGGCCGCCGAACCACGCTCGAAGGTCACCTTCGAGATCGAGCCGCTCGGCGAGCAGGTGAAGTTGACGGTCATTCACGACGGCCTGGCGCCCGGCGGCATCGCCGAATCGCTGATCAGCCAGGGCTGGCCGCGCGTCCTGGCCAACCTCAAGACGCTGCTCGAGACCGGCGAGCCGCTCCCGGACATGCAGCTCAACACCCCGGCCAGGCTCGGGATGACGCAGTGACCAGCATGAGTATGGCCCCCAGCCTGTTGACGTCCGTATCGATGATGGCGGCGATGATGCTGCCGAGCGCGATCCCGGCGATCGCGCGACGCGCACGCCAGCAGGATGGCGTGCTCGCGGCACCGCGCTTCGCAGGCTCCTATCTCGGGACCTGGGCCCTGGCCGCCGTCGTGCTGTACGTGCTCTACCAGCAGCCGGGAGCGCTGACGGCCGGAGCGATGATCGTCGGTGCGGGCCTGTACGAGCTCACGCCGTTCAAGCGCGAGTGCCGCCGCCGTTGCCGCGAGCGCGTCCGCTCGGGCCTGCGGTTCGGGGCCTACTGCTTCGGCTCGAGCATCGGGCTGATGCTGGTGCTCGTCGCCGTGGACGTCATGAGCATCCCGCTGATGTGCGCGGTCGCGGTCGTCGTCCTCGGCCAGAAGCTGCTCGCGCCGCAACCCGCCGTCGACGTACCCCTGGCGCTGGCGATCGTCGCCCTCGGCATCGCCATCGCCGCAACCTAACACCAGGAGAGGTTCACATGACCACCCATACCACCGCCAGCCGCGCGCAGTGGCTCGCCGCCCGCCTCGAACTGCTCGAGGCCGAGAAGGAGCTGACTCGCCGCAGCGACGAGGTGGCGCGCCAGCGCCAAGCGCTGCCCTGGGTCCCCGTCGAGAAGGACTATCGCTTTGCGACCGAGGCCGGCCCAGCCTCGCTGGCCGACCTGTTCGATGGTCGCTCGCAGTTGCTCGTCTACCACTTCATGTTCGGACCCGAGTACACCGGCGGCTGCCCCTCGTGCTCGGCGATCGCGGACGGGTTCAACGGCTCCGCCGTCCACCTGGGGCATCACGACGTCGGCCTCGTCGCGGTGTCACGCGCGCCGATCGACGCCCTGGCGGCCTACAAGCGGCGCATGGGCTGGACCTTCCCCTGGGCCTCGTCGCTGGACAGCGACTTCAACTTCGACTTCAACACCTCATTCACCGAGGACCAGCAGCACTCGGGGTCGATCGACTACAACTACCGCTCGGTGGACACGACCTGGCTGCGGGACCCCGGCACGGCCAGTCGCGCTGGCGAACACGCGGCCATGACCGGCACCGACACGGCCACCTACGTCCGCGAGCAGCCGGGCATGAGCGCCTTCGCGCTCCAGGACGGAGTCATCTACCACACCTACTCGGCCTACGCGCGCGGACTGGACGGGCTGTGGGGGATGTACCAGTGGCTGGATCGGGCGCCGAAGGGCCGCAACGAAACCGGCGCGTGGTGGCGCCGCCACGACGAGTACTAGACCGGGTCAGGGCGCGCGGGGTCAGACGGCGCGGCGTCCGGCGACCTCGCGCCGCCCGCCGCCCTGAGCCGAGCGCGAGCGCTCGACGACTCGCCCGCCGGCACCAGCCGTCCCGCTTTCGCCAGGCCACGTGCGGGCATATTTCCGTAAACGGCCTCGTACTGCCCCGCCCTGACCAGGTAGGTCTCGTGCCAGATGCCGGTCCGGCCGCTGCGCCCGACGCGCCGCCAGTACTGGCGCCACACCTCGAGGTGAGGATCGTCGGCGTCCTTGGCGAATGCCTCCAGCTGCTCAAAGGACCGCCAGTACTGGACGATCGTCGGCAGGCCCATCTCATAGGCCAGCAGGCCCTTCTCCGGGTGAGCCACGAGATAGTCAAGCATGTGCCTCATGCCGCGCCGGCCACCCAGATCGACCAAGCTGCGCGTGACCTGCAACTTGCTGAGCCGTGCGCCGATCAGGAAGACAACGAAATCACCGTCGATCTCAGCCGTCATCCGCCTGCCGGCCACCTCCCCCATCACTACCTCCGCTCCGTCGGGTGCGCGTTTGACTTCGGTGCAGAGCAGCTGAAGCTGACGTGAACCGCGTGCGGAGAGGCAGCGTTCCTGGCCACGATGTCCTGCAGCGAGCTGGTATCGGCGATGATCGCCATTCCCGTCGTCGTGAACGTCTCGTCGTTGAACACGTTGCGGGCCAGCAGGGGGTTGGTCAGAGCCTGGGTGAACGCGTCGTTGGCCACCATGTAGGTCAACAACTCCCCCATCATCATGTAGTCCGGATACTCCTCAGCGAAGATGCCCACGTACCACTCGAGCTTGTCGATGTCGCCATAGAGCGCCTTCAGCCGCTGCTTGCACTGCGCGTCGGAGGTCAGTTCGTCAAAGCTCTCCATCCGGCTGAGGCCATAGGCCTCCCGGTAGTCGTTGAATGACCGCAGCCGCGCGTTGCGCATCAGCGCAACCGTCACCGCCTCAACCGAAGGCCACTCCGGGTTGGTCGTATCCACGAGAAACGGCGGCGTGTTCTGCAGTCCGATCTTGCCGGCCATCTCGGCCGAACATGCCGCCATCAGCGCTTCGATGCCCCGGTCGAGAACGAGCGGGTTGTTGTTGCGGAAGTCGGTTGAGGCGAGGGCGCCGGGCCCGGTGCCGATCGTGTCGGGCACCAGCGAGTGCCAGCGGTAGAGCAGATTGAACTCGATCGCGCACCAGTTCGTCCGGTTCCAGCGCTCCTCGTCGGCGATCAGCGGGACCATCTCCACCGGAAAGTCAAACGGCCCGATGTGGGTGATGTACTCCTCCACCACGAGTTTGAGCAACAGGACGATCATGATGTTGCGCGCCGTCTGAAAGACACGCTCGTCGTCCCAGCCGGGATTCTCGGCAGCCAGGATGCCCGCGATGCGGTTGTGCTCACGCAGCGTGACGACGTTCATCACGGTGTTGCCGATCGTCGAGTTCCCGTGCTCGAGACCGACCGCAAAGAACGTGTCCTTCTGCGCCTCCGGGGCGCTGCGCAAGATCACGTCAGTGATGAACGCCGGATCGAACAGCCCTTCGAACTCCGGTTTGAACACCACCGGAGCACCGGCCGCGCGAGGCGCGAACAGGAACTCCGGGTACTCCTCCCCCGCGATCGTCTGGCTCTTCAGCCGCCCACCCACGTGTGAGCGCAACAGGTCGGTCTGCGCCTGGGTCCGTCCATAGATCTGGCACATGTCGATCTCATGGTTGGACTCGTTCTTGCGGTAATCGGTGAGGCTGGTCCGCAGGAAGCTGTCGGTGAACCACTGCGCAAAGAACATGAACATGACACTTGTGTCAGTCGAGACGAGCATGCGTTCACGTCGATACAGCGCCACAACATCTGCTTCGGGCGGCAGCGCGGCCTGGTCCTCAGGCGTGGCCGGCGGCAGGTGACGTCCGGAATACGTGCGATCGGTGAGGCTGAGCCAGCTCGTGTAGTCACTGGCCAGCGACAGCGCCCGCGGCCGGAGGGTCGTCGCATAGCCGAACTGGTTGATCACCAATCGGCTGGCCAGGCTGCGGATCGGCGGTATGCCGCCGACCCCGAGTCGGCCGACGACCTTCGGCAACTCCCGGGTCACAAAGCCAGGCAACGTCGGAAACATGCCCCCACCCCCCGTGCAGGCCGAAATGCGATGCGTGCTCGTGCGGAGCGCACCTGACGAGGGGCATCTCCGCAGACGGTGGTCTTCGAACCACCGCGGCTTCATCTTACCGCTCTGAGCGCGCTATCCGAGAGCCCCGCGTGCCCGGACCACGCGGGGCACGTGGTCGCCTGATCGGCCAAAAACCGTACTAATCGCCGTCAATATGCGTGCCAGAAATCCGAGAACTGGGTGCCGCGGCGACGGAGAGCCGAGGGCGACGCCGCCCGCGCGTGAGCAGACGTGTCGAGCTCCACCAGCTTCGCGACCTGCCAACGCTTATTGGGGGAGAACGCTCCGCGGTGCCCTTTGACATCGGTGATCGTGACGTGGGAGAACGTAACGCTGCCGTAATCCGCCAGCGGCGAATAGCCTGCGAATGGAATCCCGGCACTGACCTCGGCGCTTGAGTGGTCACACGCATGCCGGAGACAGTCAGACGTGTCCGTAATCCTGAAGGATCTCCGCTCGGTCTGATCACTGAGCTGGAAGTGATATCTGGCCGCCCGGTACGTCTGGGGACCGGCACGAATCCGACCGATCCCCGCGTAGGAGACGCTTGCGGAGATCCTGTCCCCGGCACGCACCGGCAGCCCGCCTGCGCTACCAGCCGCCTGTACCCCCCCGACCTCGAGGTACGCGACGTAGCTGGCCACCGTGCCGGTGCAGAACGCTTCCGTGACCACCTGCTCGGACTGTGGGTAGGACCTGCCCAATCCCACCCCGAACCAAGCGGAGCCGTTGTAGCCCGGGGACGACTCGCCCGGGCACGAAATCGAGGGGATGACCCAGCTCGCCTGAATCGACCGGAATGCATCGCCGGTGGTCAAGTAACCCGCCCGAGCTGCCGATGCTCGAGCCCATGCTGGGGCTGACGACATCACTGCAAGACCCACGCCGCATGCGGCCAAGGCCTTGGCACGACGAACCATAGGTCTGTTCACATGAACCCCCCGGTACGCGACTCACATCCCGGCTAAACATGCAGCAAAGTACCGCAAACCCACCACGCATTCAACGGCCGAACCGGTTTTGGACCTCGGCGGCCGTGGGTATCCGATCCCGAATGCGAAATATGCACGACTTCCGACGCCTTGGATTGTGCGCTCTGGTCGTTACACCGTTGCTGGCGCTGATCAGCATGGCGGGACCCGCCACCGGAGCCCCGGTTCAGTATTGCTCCCAGATCCCGATCGTCGGCGGGATTCCACCGTGGGGCTTCCATACGGGTGCACCGATCGCGAGCGCGTCCGGCAGCTACGCCCGTGGCCACGGGGACATCAACCTGGGCGCCAACACCGTCTCGGGCATCCTCTGCCAGGTCAACCGGGTTCCGAACCAGCCCGATCGCATGCTCACGATGACGGTCAACCGCCACCTGGTGTACCACTCACACCACGCCGTGATGTGGGGCTTTCCGGGGAACATCATGAAGATCATCGTCCGCGTGAAGAACAGCACCGACCCGCGCTGCAGGGCGGGCACGCTCGGCCACGTGACGCTGTTCGCCAGCTATAACGGCGTGCGCAGCGACAGCGTCCAGTTCGGCTTCCCGGGCGCCTGCAGGAGCCACAACCACCTCTACCACGGGCCCCAGGTCAACAACCAGGTCCCACCGCTGTAGGCGAGCGGTTCCCGCGCTCGGGCGATCCTCATCTCCCGGCCTGCGATCAGAAGGCGGTGGCCCAGTCCGTCTTGATGCTGACGATCGCAAAGCCCTTGGCGCCCGCCATCTTCAGGGCCCGCTCGGCGCCGGAGTTGTAAGCGAACTCGCGCTCGCCATCGTCATGGAGGATGAGCAGGCGCAGCACCGGCTTGTCCTCATGGGTGGTCAACGTGTCAACGGCTCCGGTCACCCGCGTCTCGGACCGGGCATGCCGACCGGGCGGCCTCTGGAGAGACCGCCCGGAGGGCACTCGTTGAGCAGCTACCGGGTCAGCTCCGGCTTGCCGCCGTAGGCAGCGAGGCCGTAGATGACCATGATGTAGAGCGCGACGAGCGTCAGCGACCAGAACGGATACGCCGGAATGCTCACCATCGCCACCAGCACGCCTACGCCGGCGACGAGGATCCCGAACCAGCGCCCGAACGAGCCGCCGCGCCAGATCGACAGCGCGGCCAGGGCCTCAACGGCTCCGACGACGACTGCGACCCAGCCCCAGGTATTCAGGCCACTGAGAATGTAGTGCGCGTTGGCGACAAAGAAATGCGAGCTCGAAACCGCGGCGATGCCCCAAACGACGTTGAGGCAGGCAGCGACGACGAACATGATCGCCGCAAACAGGACCCATCCAGCGCCCTTGTACGAAGGCTCTTCAGTCTCGTAGGTCAACGCCGGGCCGGTGGCCCGCACAGTCCCCATACTCGCCCCGTTTGTCTTGAGGGCTGACATTTGAACCTCCTTTCCGCTCCTATGTGGAGCGGTGCGATGTCCTTTCGACACATGCACCGTGAGCGTATGCCCAGCTGGGCATCACTGTCATCGGGTCAAGCGTGCAGTCACCGTGCCACAACTACTGCTGGCGCTCACCGTAAAGACGTGCGCCTCCAGTATCGTGCGCCGGCACGTCATGGCCCACTCCGAACGCCCAGCCGATGCCGACGCCCTGCTGGCCGCGGTTCGAGACTTCGTTGCCCATGATGTCCTCCCCAACGTCGGGGCCTGGGACCGCGACGACGTGCTGCCCGACAACGTGTTTGGAAGGCTGATGGACCTCGGCCTGATGGGCGCGATGGTCCCCCCTGAATACGGAGGGCGGGGTTTCACGGTCCAGGAGCTCGTGCCGGTGTGGCGCACCCTGTCGCAGGGTTGGATCTCGCTGACCGGCGCGATCAACCCGTCGGGGCTGGCGACCGCGCTGCTGGTGCGTCATGGGACCGAGGAGCAACGCGAGCGGTGGCTGAGGCCGCTCGCCGCCGGAGAGATCTTCGCTGCGTTCTCGATCACCGAACCCCAGGCGGGCAGTGACCTCAAGCGGCTGCAGACCGAGGCGTCCCGGCGCCCGGGCGGTGGGCTGGTCCTCGACGGCAGCAAGCGATGGGTGGCGGGCGGGGCGTCGGCGGCGGTGGTGTTCATGTTGGTCGGCGTCGACGGCACCGAGCGACCCTCCTGTGTCGTGTTGCCGGCCGCCGGCCGAGACAGTCCGGCCTGGCGGGTGGAGGCGCTGGACAAGCTGGGCTATCGGGGGGTGGAGTCGGCGGCCTATGAGTTCGATGGGTTCGCGTCAGCGGACGCCGAGATTCTCGGCGGGGAGGCCGGGCTCGGCCGGGGCGCGGCGCAGATGCTCGAGGCGCTCGATGTGGGGCGCGTGAACGTCGCCTGCCGCGCGCTGGGGATTCTGGACCGGGTGGCCGCCGTGACCGCCACCCAGGCCCTGGACCGCGAGGTGGGCGACACGGTGCTCGCCGACTACACGCACACCCAGCTGCGGATCGGTGAGATGCACGCCCGGATGCTCGCCGCCGAGTCCCTCACATTGCGCGCCGCCGCCGCCGTGGACGCACGCGCCCCGGACGCCCGGCAGCTGGCGGCCTCGGCGAAGGTGCTCGCCTCCGATCTCACCATCTGGGCGATCGACCGCGCGGCGCGGTTGGCCGCCAGCCGCTCCTACGCTGCCGATGACGAGCTCGCGCGCCTGCGCCGGGACGCGCCTCAGACACAGATCGGTGAGGGCGCAAACGACGTGCTGCTGTTCGCGCTGGCGCGCGATGTGCTCGCCAACTGGACCGTCGACGGCGTGAACGAGGAGTGGCGGGCGTCAGTCTGATGCCCGGCGGCGCTCGGGAGTGGTGCCGTCCCCGGTGCACAAGCTCCGGACAGATACGTCGTGACCTATCACCGGGCCGACTGAGCATCGCGTCCCGACGCATCCGAGAGTGCGGTCAGCCCAGCAGATGGGATCGCTTGACAGCCGGACGGGAGCGAGAGAGGATCACCCTCTGGCCGCCGCAGAATAGAGGGGACTGGGTCTGTGACTGGCGTGCTGTACCGGGTGGCGCAATGGTGCGTCCGCCGCCGTTGGGTCGTCGTTGGCGTGTGGTTCGTCGCGGCGGTCGCGCTCGTCGCCATCTCGCATCGGCTGGGTGACAACACCAACGACAACCTGTCGCTGCCGGGGACCGACAGCCAGCAGGCGACCGACCTGTTGGCGACCGCCTTCCCGAGCCAGGCGAACGGCACGAGCCCCATCGTTCTGCACGCCGCCAGCGGGAAGCTCACGGATTCCAAGTACTCCGACGCGATCAATCAGGCTGCCGCCAACGTCGCCAAGGATCCGAACGTGGCCTCAGTGGTCAATCCGCTCACTCCGCAGGGAGCGACGGCGCTCAGCAAGGACCAGTCGACCGGCTATCTGTCGGTGACGCTCAAGGTGAATCCCGGCCAGCTGTCGGTGCAGGATGCCCAGCACATCGTCGATGCGGCGAGCCCGGCCAAGGCGGCCGGCCTGCAGGTCGAGACCGGCGGTCAGCTGGGGCAGAAGGTCTCCAAGTCGTCCACGGAGTCCAGTGAGCTGATCGGGATCATCGCCGCGATGGTCATCCTGACGTTCACGTTCGGCTCGGTGGTGGCGATGCTGCTGCCGATCCTCAACGCCGTCTTCGCTCTGTTGATCACGCTGGCGATCATCCGCATGCTGGGGCACGTGGCGACGGTGCCGACCGTGGCCCCCACGCTGGCGACGATGATCGGCCTCGGTGTGGGGATCGACTATGCGCTGTTCATCGTCACCCGCCACCTGCGCGGGCTCAGCCGTGGACTCGACTCCGGTGAATCGATCGCTCGAGCGACCGCGACCTCGGGCGGGGCGGTTTTCTTCGCCGGGTGTACGGTGACGATTGCGCTCGTCTCGCTGGCCGTGGCGGGTATCCCGCTGGTGACGACGATGGGCTTGATGGCGGGCATCTCGGTCGTGGTGGCGGTGATCGCGGCCCTGACGCTGCTCCCCGCACTGCTGGCGCTGACCGGTCCGCGCGTCACTGCGCTGCGGGTCCGCACTCCGCCCACCGATGAGCAGGCCCGTCACGGCCTGTGGGCGAAGTGGGCCGCCGAGGTCGCCTCCTACCCGCTCCTCGCCGGTCTGGCGGCGCTGGCGATCCTGATCCCGCTCATGGTCCCGTTGCTGTCGCTCTCGCTTGGCCAGCAGGACGTGGCCGCTCAGTCCACCTCGACGACCGCGCGCCGGGCCTATGACCTCATCACGACGAACTTCGGGGCCGGGGTGAACGGCCCGCTGATCATCGCCGTCTCGCTCAAGAGCCCGGCTCAGGCGCCGTCGGGGAGCTCGAGCACATCTTCGAGTTCAAGCGGCGGGTCCCAGAGCGATCCGCGTGCCGGTGATCCGCGACTCACCACCCTGCAGAAGGACATCTCCTCCACCCCGGGCGTCGCCGCGGTCACGCCGATCCAGGTCGACCAGGCGGGGACAGCCGCCACGTTCAACGCGATCTCCACCCATGGGCCGGCGGACAGTGCCACGACGCACCTGGTCGACACGTTGCGCACGACGGTGATCCCGGGCGCGGAGAAGGGCACCGACATGACGGCCCATATCGGTGGCAGCACCGCCGCCTACGAGGACCTGGCCGCCAACATCTCCAGCAAGCTGCCGCTGCAGATCCTCGTGGTCATCGCCCTCAGCTTCGTGCTGTTGATCCTGGCGTTCCGCTCAGTGGTGATCCCGGCCCAGGCCGCGGTGATGAACCTGCTGTCGATCGCGGCCTCCTATGGGGTGCTGACCGCGATCTTCCAGTACGGGTGGCTGAGCGGCCTGATCGGCTTGAGCGGACCGGTGCCAATCGTGTCCTACGTGCCGCTGTTCATGTTCGCGATCCTGTTCGGGCTCTCGATGGACTATGAGGTGTTCCTCGTCAGCCAGATCGAAGAGCACGTGCACGGGGGCGAGGACAACCGGACCTCGGTCACCTCCGGGCTCGTCACCAGCGGGCGGGTGATCACCGCCGCCGCGATGATCATGGTGTTCGTCTTCGGCAGCTTCGTCCTCAGTGGCGACCCCACGATCAAGCAGTTCGGGATCGGTCTCGCGGTCGCGGTCATCCTCGATGCCACGGTCGTCCGTTGCCTGCTTGTGCCGGCACTGATGATCCTGATGGGCCGGATCAACTGGTACATCCCGGGGTGGCTTGACCGGGTCGTCCCGCATCTGAGCATCGAGGGCGCCGAGTTCTTCAGCCAACGCGACGACGAGCTTCGCCCCGTCCCGATGCCGCCCGTCGCCGCGTCCGGCCCCGGACCCGTCAACTAGCCACCGTCGGGGTGGCCTCGATCGGCCAGCCCCGGGCGGCCCAGGTCCCGACGCCGCCGTCGGCGACGTGGATGACCTGCTGGGCGCCGGCCCGCAGCAGCAGCGAGGCGGCCACCGCGCTGCGCTGCCCGGAGGAGCAGATGACCGCGAGGGGCGCAGCGGGATCGATGCCGGTCGGGATCCCGGTGATGTCGTGGTAGGGCGCGTTGACGGCACCGGGAATATGGCCCTCATCGAAATCGGCCCGCTCGCGCACGTCGAGCACCTGGACAGAGTGGCACTGCGCATGCAGGCCAGCAGCATCGACGCGCTGCAGCGATGCGATCGGACGCTTCTCCTCCCGCCAACTCGTCATCCCGCCGGCCAGGTAACCCGCGATGTTGGTGATTCCGACGGCACTGGCAAGCGCCGCCGCGTGCAGCGCGTCGAGGTCGTCACGGCCGATGAAGATGACCGGATGCTCGCGCTCAGCCACCCAGGCGAGCTTGGTGCCGAAGCCGGCGCGCACGGCGGGGTTGCAGACGGCGCCGGGAATGTGCGCCTCGTCGAACTGCAGATCGGTGCGGACGTCGACCAGCAACGCGCCGTCGCCATGCAGCTGCTGCACCTGGCGCGGCGTCAGCGGCGGCGCGTCGGTACGAACGGTCTGCAGGGGTCCGCGGTTGACCGCCACGATGGCCTGGAAGTTCGGTGGCTGGGGGCCGAGTGAGGCGGTCGTCCGCCGGACGAACGCGTCCTCGTCGGCCAGCCCCAAGACGGCGTTGTGCGCCCGCTCAAAGCCGATCGTCGAGGACACCTTCATGTCCATCCCCGGCCCGCCGCACAGCGAGCCGCCAAGGTGCCCGGGCCACACCTCGCAGGTGTCCGGTAGGGCGAGCAGCTTGTCGTGCAGCGAGTGAAAGATCCCGCGCGCCCCCTCCTGCTTGTCGACGGCGAGATCGGGACGCGCGATGTCGCCAACGAACAGCGTGTCGCCGCTGAGCACGGCCCACGGCTCGGGCCCGCGGGCGGTGTCGATGAGCGTGAACACACTGTGCTCGGGACGATGGCCCGGCGTATGCAGTGCGCGGACGACGATCCGGCCGAGCGCCAGCTCACCGCCGTCGTCGAACGGCTGGTGCTCGTAATCGGGCGCGGCGAGCCGGTGGATGTGGATGATGGCGCCGGTGGCGGCCGCCAGACGGCCGTGACCGGAGACGTGGTCGGCGTGGTTGTGGGTCTCCAGGATGTGCTCGATGCGCACCCCCATGTAGCGCGAGAGCGCGAGGTACTCGTCGATCTCGAGCTTGGGGTCGACCACCGCGGCGACGCCCGCATCCTCGTCCCCGATCAGGTAGGAGGCGCAGCCCAGGTCATCGTGAATGAATTGGCGGAAGATCATTGGTCGCTGCCTTTCGATCGGAGCGTTGTAACGCTACGGCCTCGGCGCTCGGAGGATGCGGCGGAATTGACCAAGTAAACCTCCAAGGCGCCCGCCAAGCGTGGGATGGTGGTTCACCGGATTGCAGTCCTCTAATAGGGTTGGGGCTCGTGAGTCGTGCCTGACAGACGCAGACAACGACCGTTCGGGTCCCCGGAGCGCCGCGCATGAACGAAGTGTTCGTGGCCAGACAACCGATCTTCGACCGGCGGTTGGAGGTGGTGGGCTACGAGCTGCTGTTCCGGGCCGGAGACGCCACCACCGCGGTGGTGTCAGACCCGGAGGGGGCGACGGCCAGCGTCGTGCTCAACTCCTTCACTGAGCTTGGTCTCGACCGCGTCGTGGGCACGCAGCCGGCCTGGATCAACGTCTCCCGAGAGTTTGTGCTCGGCGGATTCGCCACGTCGGTGCCGCCACACCTCGTGCTGCTGGAGGTGCTCGAGGATCAGCTGATCGATGACGAGCTCGTGGCGGCAATCGGGATGCTCAAGCGCCAGGGCCACCGGCTGGCACTCGACGACTTCCGTCCCACCCCCGCCGCCGAGCCGCTGCTGAGGCTCGTCGACGTGGTCAAGCTCGACCTGCTCGAGCTCGGCCGCGAGGGCCTGGCGACCGAGGTAGGCCGCCTGCAGAAGTACGGGCTCACCCTGCTGGCGGAGAAGCTGGAGGCCCAGGAGGACTTTGCGTTCTGCCTCAACGCCGGCTGTGACCTCTTCCAGGGGTATTTCTTCTGTCGCCCTGAGCTCGTCCATGGCCGCCGCGTCGACGCCAACCGCATGTCCCTGTTGCGGCTGCTCGCCGCCCTGCAGGACCCCGGGATCGAGCTCGCCGAGCTGGAGCGCACGATCACGCTCGATGTCGGGCTCAGCTATCGCCTACTGCGCTACATCAACTCCGCATTCTTCGGACTGCGCCAGGAGGTCCGGTCGGTCGGCCAGGCGCTCGCCCTGCTCGGGACCGACAAGCTGAAACAGTGGGCCGCCCTGTCGGTGTTCGCCAGCGTGGAGAGCAAGCCCGCCGAGCTGACGCTGACCGCCCTGATCCGGGCCCGCTTCTGCGAGCTGGCCGTGGCCTACGACCCCGGCGCCAACCCCAGCGAGCTGTTCACGCTCGGGCTGTTCTCGGTGATCGACGCGCTCATGGACCTGCCGATGGAGGAGGCGCTCTCCAGCGTCCCGTTCCCCGCCGACGTGCGTGACGCCCTCATCACCCAGGCGGGCCCGCGGGGCCGGCTGCTCGAATGTGTCATCGCGCTGGAGGCGGGTGCGTTCGACCGCGCGCTGGCGATCCTCCCCGATGCCGGGGACCTGTACCTGTCAGCGCTCACCTGGGCCAACGAAGCCGCGGCTGCTGTCTTCGTGCCCAACGAGGAGTGAGCGCAGAGCCGGGTCGGTCACCTCGCGGCTCTCGACAAGCTCGCCGGTGCACGTGCAGAGGTCGACGATCAGCCGCGGATCGGTGCAGCGCACCCGCCAACTCGCCCCGAACAGCTCCCACCGCTCGAGGTCGGCGAGGCTCAATGGCGCACGCGGGGGGTCGCTCACCCTTCGGACTATCCCACGCCACCCGGCTACCGTCGACCGGGCTAGCGTCGATGGTCCGACACCAAGCTCAGGAGACACCCATGAACATCGTTCTCTTCGGATCCACCGGAATGATCGGTAGCCGCATCGCCGCCGAGCTCGAGCGGCGGGGCCACCACGTCACCGGCGCCAACCGCTCCACCGGGACCGACATCACCGACCCGGAGTCGGTGGCCGCTGCGGTCGCCGGCGCCGATGCCGTCGTGTGCGCAATCTCGGCGCGCGGCGTCGACTACACGCTCTCCGACGTCGCCCGTTCGCTCATCGCCGGGCTACGCCAGGCCGGGGTACAGCGGGTGGTGATCGTGGGCGGCGCGGCCAGCCTCCAGGTGGAGTCCGGTGGCCGGCTGCTCGACACGCCTGACTTCCCCGAGGAGTACAAGGCCGAGGCCTCCCAGGGCGCTGACGCCCTGGAGATCTTCCGCCAGACCGACGATCTCGACTGGTGCTACGTCAGCCCCGCGGCGTTCATCCATCCCGGTGAGCGCACCGGCAGCTATCGGCTCGGCGGCGACCAGCTGCTCGTCGACGCAAACGGGACCAGCGAGATCAGCGCCGAGGACTTCGCGATCGCAATCGCCGACCTCGTCGACAGCGGTGAGCACGCCCGTGAGCGGGTGACCGCCGCCTGGTGACCGCAGACCGGAGCTCAGCCGGCCGCATATGGCACCGTGCGATCATCACCTGATGAGATGGGGTGCATTGCGTGCGGCCAGGCTCCGGACCGCGCGGACGGCGGTGGCGGTCCTGACGGCCGCCGCGCTCGCGGTCGGCGGCTGTGGCTCGGGCACGATGCTCCTGCACGCCGGCGAGACGCAGTCGGCGATCAAGGTCGCGCCCGGCGTGCCCGCCGCCGCGGTAGCCGTCATCAGAGGCTGGTCTGACGCGCTGCGCGCCGGCCGGGTGGTGGCGGCGGCTCACTACTTCCGGGTCCCGAGCGTGTTCTTCACCGGCAACGGGCCCCCGATTGAGCTGCAGAGCGGCGTTGACGTGCTCCACGCCAACGCCGCGCTGCCCTGCGGAGCCCGGCTCCTGGCGGTGCAGTTGCGCGGGCGCTACGTCAACGCTCTCTTCCGCCTTACCAACCGCCCAGGACCGGGTGGTACCGGCGGTTGCGGCAGCGGTACCGGCCAGACCGCGCGCACGGATTTCCTGATCCGCCGCGGGCGCATCGTCCAGTGGCTGCGGGCGCCCGACCAACCCGGCGACAACGGCTCGCCACCGGGCACCGGAACCGGCTCGACGCCCCTCATCTGAGTCAGGACGCCCCGGGTCGCTACGGGACCCAGGTGTCAAGCGCCGGCGTCACCTGGAGCTCATGGGTCATCGTGCGGGGGCTCTGTGAGGCAAGGTAGGCAACGGCATCAGCGAGACCGGGCAGGTCCGCCGAGGATGCATCGCCGTCTCCGGTCTGGTCGATCCGGGCGTCGACAATCAACAACGCGACGTGGATCTCGTGTTCACGCAGCTCCAATGCCGCCGCCTGGGTGAGCGCCCGCACACCGAAGGCACCGGCCGCCCACAGACCACGGCCGGGCATCCCCCGCCGCGACGACCCACCAGTGACCTGCACGACGGTGGCAGGCCCACCCTGCTCACGCAGGAAGCGCGCCGATGCGCTGAGAAACCCGAACGCCCCACGGGCCGGCATGGCCGCCCAGTCGTCAAATCCCGACGGCTCGGCCTCGGCGAGCGCTCCGCCGCCGAACGGGCCCGACCGGCTGCCGCCATAGGGCGACGCCGCATTGACGACGAGGTCAAGACGGCCACCGCCGGCGGCCGCGCCCAGGGCCGCGAGGACCGAGGCCTGGTCGGTCACGTCCACCTCGATGGCGTGCGCGCCCGCCGAGCGGACACGGTCGAGGGTCCCCTCAGATCGAGCGCCACCGGTCACCGTCCAGCCGTCGGCGAGCAGTCGTTGGATGATCGCGTAGCCGAGATGGCGGGCGCCGAGGATCAGTGCGGTGGGCATCGGTCGGTTCCTCCGGGGTCGGGGCTCCGCGCTCTCAGACGGCGCGGTGGGCTGGGAGAACTGCTGTGCACGTGCAGTGTGACTGCCGGGCAGCGCTAAGTGGAGATGCGGGCCGCCCCGCCCGCATCTCCACTGCTGCTCGCACTGTCGTCCGCGCCCCGGTTGATGTCCCCGATCCGTCCCCCCGGCGAACCGCCCCCGTGAAGTTCGTCAGACCCCGGTCGCCGCCGCGCGCCCGGAAGCGACGGGGCTGCTCTGCCGGTGCGGGCGGGCGAGGATCGCGCGGCGCAGGCGCCCCAGACGGTCGGCGCGGGAGGAGGTGATGGCGGCCAGGCGGGCCCGGTCGGCCGATGAGCACAGGTCCTGCTGACGGGTCTGGGCCAGAGCGATGGTCAGCTGCGGGTTCATGTCAAGCCTCCTGTGGTGTGCGGTGTGCCCCAAGTGCAGTTCCGCGATGTGGGGACACGCTACGGCTGGCGGTGACCGTCAACCACGTCATTTGACATACGCAGCCGTGACCCGCCGTCAGCGCCGCGGATAGGGTGCGCGTCACCGGCATGAGCTCCGCCCCTCACCGACGCGGCGTGTTCCTCGACAGCCTCCCCGAGGGCGATCGCGGCCGGCTGCTGGACAGCGGCACTGAGCGAGCCTGGGACCGGGACGAATTACTGGTCCGGACCGGGGATCGCGCCGACAGCGCGATCGTGCTGCTGACCGGCCTGGTCAAGATCCACAGGTCAAACTCCGACGGCGACGAGGTCCTGCTCGGCATCTCGGGCCCGGGCGAGCTGCTCGGCGAGATCGCCGCGGTCCGGGATGCCCGGCGCTCGGCGACCGCAACAGCTCTGGAGCCGGTCCGCGGTGTCGTCATCGCCGTCGCCGCGCTGCGCTCGTTCCTGACGGCCAATCCCGGCTCGGCGCTCGCGTTGCTTGACCTCGCCCTCAGCCGGCTGCACGCCGCGGACGCCCGGCGGCTGGAGTTCGCCACCGCGGGAAGCCTGGCGCGCGTGGCAAGCCGAGTGCTGGAGCTCGCCGAGCGCTTCGGCACTCCGGCTGAGGGCGGCACGATCGAGGTGAGCATTCCCTTCAGCCAGGACGAGCTCGCGTCCTGGAGCGCTTCCTCCCGCGAGTCGACGGCCCGGGCCCTGCGGACCCTGCGCCAGCTCGGGCTGATCGAGACGAGCCGGCTGCATCTCGTGGTCCAAGACCTCGACGGCCTGCGCGGGCACGCGCCGCGGCTGTAGCGTCGTCGTGCGAACATCTCACCGATGGGGCATGTGGCGGTATCGGGGCTCGCGTACGCACATCCGGGCGGCGACCTGCTGTTCACGGACGTGTCGTTCAAGGTCTCGCCGGGACAGCACGTCGGTCTGGTCGGCGCCAACGGCGTCGGCAAGACCACGCTGCTGAAGATCCTCGCCGGGCACCTGCCGGCCGACGATGGCGAGGCGACCGTCGGAGGCACCGGCGCCTACATGGCCCAGGACGTCGGCGTGGGAGACGGCGACGGCACCGTGCGCCAGCTGCTGCTGTCGCTGGCGTCGCCCGCGGTCCGAGCCGCCGGCGAGGCGATCGTCGCGCTCGAGCGGCGGCTCGCCGATGGCGACGGGGAGGCCGGGATCGCGCTCGGAGCGGCGATCGCAGACTGGTCGGCGCTCGGCGGCTATGAGCTGGAGGGCCAGTGGGATGCGTCGTGCCGGCGGATCGTGCGAACGTCGTTCGCCGAGCTCGCCGACCGCCCGGCGGTGACCCTGTCCGGGGGCGAGCGCAAGCGCCTGGTGCTCGACGTGCTGTTCGCGGGGGACGCCGACGTCCTGCTGCTGGACGAGCCCGACAACTTCCTCGACGTCCCAGCCAAACTCGAGCTGGAGCGGCGGATCTCCGCCTCCAAGAAGACGGTCGTGATGATCTCCCACGACCGCGAGGTCCTCAATGGCGCGGTGAGAACGATCGTCACCCTGGAGGGCAACGGTGCCTGGGTCCACGGCGGCTCCTACGCCACCTACGCCCAGGCCCGCGCGGACCGCCAGCGGCGACTCGGCGACGCGGTCAAGCGCTGGCACGAAGAGGAGCGGCGGCTCTTTCACCTGATGAAGACCTTCAAGGAGCGGGCCCGGTACGCGCCTGACTGGGCCAAGCGCGCCGACGCCATGGAGACGCGCTGGAACCGGTTTCGCGCCTCAGGACCGCCGCCCGCGCCGGTGTCGGATGCCACGATCGCCGTGCGGATCCGCGGTGGCGACTCCGCGCGGATCGTGCTCGACCTGCGCGAGCTGGGAATCGACGGGCTGCTGACCCCGTTCACCGACGAGATCCACTTCGGCGAGCGGGTCGGGGTGATCGGACCCAACGGCGGCGGCAAGAGCGCCCTCATGAACGTGCTCGCCGGCCGGCGTGAGCCCGATGGGGGCGAGCTGCGCGTCGGCCCCCGCGTGTCGATCGGTCATTTCACGCAGCTGCAGACGCGCCCCGACTTCGCAGGGCGCATGGTCCTCGACATCGTCATGGCGCGGCGGATCGCGACGCAGGCAGCGATGGCCGCGCTGGCCCGCTACGGACTCGCCGAGGCAGCGCGACGGCCATGGGAGGTGCTCAGCGGCGGCGAGAAGGCGCGGCTGGAGGTACTCATCCTGGAGCTCGAGGGCCACAACCTGCTGCTCCTCGACGAGCCGACCGACAACCTCGACATCGACTCCTCCGAAGCGCTGGAACAGGCGCTTGACGGCTTCTCGGGCACGGTCGTGGCGGTGTCGCATGACCGCGCGTTCCTGCGGCGCATGGACCGGTTCCTGATGGTGTTGCACGACGGATCAACGCTGGCGCTCCCGACCTATGACTCGGCCCTGGAGGCGGTGCTGGAACCCGCCGGCGCAGCCGACGTGCGCCTGGCCAAGATCCTGTAGCGGCCCGCACGCGGTGCGTCGCGTGGCTCAGGCGGCGTCGCTGAGGCGCGAGACGAGTGCGCGGGCCGCCTGCGCCAGCTCCGGCGGGCCCAGCACCTCCATCGGCTCGTCGAGCAGTGCCATCCACACCAGGAAGCTGCGCGTCCAGGCACCGCGCGTGCTGACGATGCAGGCATCCTCGCCGTCGGGCTCCACGGTGGCGTAGCGATCCGGAATCCGTTTGGCCGCCGCCGGCGCCGGGACCCCGAGCCGGATCTGGCCCGGTACGGCAGCCGCGTCGCCGCCCGCGCCGCGCAGCTGCTGCTTGACGTAGGCCGCCGGGTCCCCGCCGGGCACGATGCGCCGCCGGCCGCGACCGCCGACCCGGACGCGGCCCCGGATCCGGTCGATCCGGAACGTCCGCCAATCGTCACGGTCGGTGTCAAAGGCGACGAGATACCAGCGATAGCCGCTGTAGACGACCGCCGACGGCTCGATGTTGCGGCGGCTGGAGCGCTCGTCCCGCGCCACGTAGGCGAAATGCAGGCGGTCCCCGTCCCGGCATGCCGCGGCCATCGTGGCCAGGATGTCGGCGTCGATCCGCGGGCCATCGACCCCGAACGCGGACGTGGCATCGCCGAGCGCACTCACCCGGCGCCGCAGCCGGGCCGGCAGCACCTGCTCGAGCTTGGCCAGCGCCCGGACCGACGTTTCCTCGATGCCGGCGATCGTCCCGGAGGCAGCCGTACGCAGCCCGACGGCGACGGCGACCGCCTCGGCGTCGTCGAGCAGCAGCGGCGGGAGCTCTCCACCGGCACTGAGCCGATAACCGCCACCGACGCCCGGGGCCGCCTCGACTGGATAGCCGAGCGAGCGCAATTTATCGACGTCCCGTCGGATCGTGCGGGGCCCGACCTCAAGCCGGTCGGCCAGCTCGACGCCCGTCCACTCACGGCGGATCTGGAGCAATGAGAGCAGCGCCAGCAGGCGTGCAGAGGTCTGAACCATGACGGCGTCCATCCTGACAGCAATTGCGGACCGAAGTTGACCGCAAGGGCAATCTGCGAGGCCTATTGCGGACCGTAACTGACCGCGTTTGGCGAGAGGCTGTGGCCATGTCAACCACCACACTCACACCCCTCGCCGCCGCGACTCCGCGGCCCGCTCAGCGCGTCGTCTGGCTGGGCTTCATCGTTGTGATCGTGTCCGGCGTGATGGACCTGCTGGACTCGACGATCGCCCAGACCGCCGCGCCCGCCATCCGGCGTGACCTCGGCGGCTCCTACGCCGACCTGGAATGGATCACCGCCGCCTACACGCTGGCGATGTCGGCCACCCTGTTGCTCGGCAGCCGCCTCGGCGACGTGTTCGGGCGTCGGCGGGTGCTGCTCGTCGGCATGGCGGGCTTCGTCGCCGCCTCGGCGCTGTGCGCCGTGACCCCCTCGGCCCAGACACTGATCGCCGCCCGCGCGCTGCAGGGGGCACTTGCCGCGATCATGGTCCCGCAGGGATTCGGCCTGATCCGGGAGCTGTTCGGCGAGGCCGGGCAGCAACGGGCGCTGGGCGTGTTCGGCCCGGTCATGGGCCTGGCCGCGGTCGTCGGGCCGCTGCTCGGGGGCGCGCTGGTCAACCTCGACGTGCTCGGAACGAGCTGGCGGGCGATCTTCCTCGTCAACGTGCCGATTGGCCTGATCGCGCTCGTCATCGGCCATCGCCATCTGCCCAACGCCGCACCGACCCGGCCGGGAGCCCGGCTGGACGCGCCCAGCGTGCTCCTGGCGATGGGCGGCGGCGTCGCGCTCGTCTACCCGCTCATCCAGGGACGTGAGCACGGCTGGCCGGCCTGGTCGTTCGGACTGCTCGCCGTCGGCCTCGTCCTGCTCGCGGCGTTCGCGGCCCTGCAGGCCCGGCGCGCCCGCCAGGGACGGGCGCCGCTCGTCGAGCCCTCGGTGCTACGCCGCCGACCCTACGTCGCCGGCCTCGCGGTCGTCGTCGGCTTCATCGGCGCGATGGGCGGGATGATGATCGCGCTCAACGTCATGTTCCAGGCCGGCCTGGGCTTCACCCCACTCGCCTGCGGTGTGGCGACGGTGACCATCCCGCTCGGCGCGATCGGCGGATCGATCACCTCATCGGCGCTGCTGACCCGGATCGGCCGGCGGACGATGCACATCGGGATCGTCACCATGGCGGTGGGGCTGCTGATCGTCGACGGCGTGTTGCGCTCGGCCACCGGCGGCGTCACCGCCTGGGAGCTCGCCGGGCCACTCGCGGTCACCGGGTTCGGGATGGGCATGGTGTTCGTCCCGATGTTCGATGTCATCCTCGCCGGCGTGGCGCCACACGAGATCGGCTCCGCATCGGGCCTGCTGGAGTCGATCCAGCAGCTGGCGATGTCGGTGGGGATCGCCGCCGTCGGGACGGTGCTGTTCGACCGGCTGGGGGCCGCACATGGCGCCGCGGCGTTCGTCGGCGCCGCCGACCACGCGCTGCTCGTCGCGGTCGGCTTCCTGGTCACGGCCGGCCTGGCCGTGTTCTGGCTACCC
>JBAWFG010000174.1:0-2463 GCA_049591655.1 Solirubrobacteraceae bacterium | reverse complement strand
GTCCTGCCCTGGCGCACCGCGACAGAGATCGTTCTACCCGCCTCGGTCCGGCTGGTCACCGGGCCGCCGGTCTCAGATCTGGGCGACCGGTTGCACCTGCCGAGCCACCCTTGGATGGTCTCGCGTCGTGGGCGAGCCGTGCCATGACCAGGTTTGGGGGGTGGCTCAACTACCGACGCGCGCCCGGAGCATTCACCGCCGCCTGGACGGGATCACGGCGACCACGATCAGGGTGACGATGCTGAAGAACAAACCCAGGATCCCGAACAGCAGCGCGCTGTATCCCTTGACCTTTGCCACGATCGCGCAGATGACCCCGGCGACGACGCCGCCGATGAGCAGGAAGACGCCCTTGATCCCGCTGAGGATCAGGCCGGCGAGGACGTGCGTGTGCGGCGAGGCGGCGAGGTGCACCAACACGAGAGTCTCATTTCCGCCGACGAGAATGATCAGTGTGCCGGGTCGACCTCCGGCATCGCAACAGGATCAGCATCCGGCCGCGGTGTCCTCGCGCAGCGCTAGGTTCCGCAGACGGTGAGCCCCGCGTTGACGGCAGCCTGGTTGGCCTCCTGGACGGTAACGGCGAACGCGGTGATTGACGAGCGGTACTGGTTCAGGTTCCGGGCGCGGGCGGCCTTGATGGCGGCGCGCATGGCGGTGAGGGATGCGGCCAGCAGGTCGTAGGCGTGGGTGGCGGCGGCGGCACCGCCGACCGGCTGGGTGAGAGCGCGAAGCTGAGTGAGTTCGGTGACGATGATCTTGTCTTGCGCGCTCAGATAGGGCACCAGCCTCGGAAGCGTTGCCGCGGTCGGCCGGGTCGGGTCGACGGGTGGCTCGCCGAGCTTGCGGGATGCGGCCGTTCCGGCGCGGCAGATGGGCTCGGTCGACGCGATGTAGTCGGGCATCGTCGGTGCGTGCGCGGTCGGCGCAGTGGTCGCGCCGGTCGGGATCAGGTGGACGGGGGAGCCCGACCCCGCTGCGGCCGTGGTGCAGGCAGTGGTCAGCGCGATGACGGCGACCGCTGCGGACAGGGACGGGACGTGGCGGCGCATGGCGACCTTTCGACGGAATCGGGGACTCATCCCGCCCATCGGCTGCTCGAGTTCGATCTTGAGCCCGGATCATCGTGATTGTCACCGTAGTCTGCGATTACTCATCACCCTTGCGAGTCGCTCATGTCGGACTCCGGCGCGCCGATCGGATAGGCGGACAACTCGACCCTGGCGATGGGAACACGATGGCGGCACCCGGCTGGTACGGCGAACCGGGTGACCCGACCCTCGTGCGCTACTGGGACGGTGTGCAGTGGACGCCGCACACCCAGCCGTCCCGCTCGATGCCGATGGGCTACGGCGCGCAGCCTGCACCGTGGGGCGTACCCGCGCACGGCGAGGCCGAGCGAGCCGGCATCGGGGTTGCCGGCCTGATCGTATGCGCGATCGGCGTGGTCGGCGTGGTGATCGCGTTCACCGGGGCCAAGTGGTTCGACCTCGAGGGCGGCCCGACGCTCAACTTCGGCGACCTGCGCGGCGACCCCTTCATCGACGGATTCGCCGGCGCCTACGTGGGCTGGCTCGGCTGGTTGCTGCTGGTTGCCACCGCGGCCGTCACGATCGCCGCGTGCGTCCCGTCGCGTCACCGGCGGGCGCTGCGCGCCGTCGGCGCCGGGGTCGGGATCGTCTCGTCCTTCGCCACGATCGGCGCACTGGTCCATCTGTCCTCACTCGCGCACACCAGCTTCGGCCAGTTGCTGCACCAGTTCGCTGCCGGACCGTATCTGGCCGTCTTCGGCTTGCTGGTCATCGCTATCGGCGCCTCGGTCAGCGAACTGGCCACCGCCTGAGCGGTACCTGTCGGGCTGCTCGTGCTGGCTCCGGTGCTTCGGCGATCGCGCGGACGCGCCGGCCGGGCGCCACGATGAACGACACAACGGCGACCGCCTGCGACGGACCGCTCGCAACGGACCGAGCGCGACCAGGATCGGACGCTGAAGATCGAAAACTGTCATACCCTCGCTCTAGTGTTCGAGTCATGGCAGAGGTTGTCGGCGGTGGTGTGGTCGAGGCGGTGGGGTTGCTCCGTGCCGCGGTCGATGCGTTGCTGGCTGCCGACCTGACCGCCCTGTCGAGCACCGAACTGACCGCACTGTTGTCGGCGGTCGAGGTGCAGCGACGCCGCGGTGAGGCGGTGGATCAGCGGCTGCTGGCCGAGGCGGTCGAACGGGGGGTGGCCGGGGAGTTCGGGCGGACCTCGCCGGTGGATCTGCTGGTGGAGCTGTTGCGGGTCTCGCCGCGGGAGGCGACGGCCCGGGTGGGCCGGGCCCGCGATCTCGGGCCGCGGCGGGCGGTGTCGGGGGAGCGGCTCGAGCCGGTCCTGCCGGTCACCGCCGCCGCGGTCGCCGAGGGGGTGCTCGGGGCGGAGCACGCGAGTGTGATCGTCCGGGCGGTGGCGGCGATCCCCGCC
>JBAWFG010000173.1:0-2106 GCA_049591655.1 Solirubrobacteraceae bacterium | reverse complement strand
GCAGCAGCCCGTGCGCGGCATGGACCGCGACCGCCGCGACCGCGGCCCCGGCGCCGGCCCCCGCGCCGAGCACCCAGAGCGGTGGTGCCTGGCCGAGCATCACCGCCGACAGCGCGATCACGGCGATCACCGCCGGGAGGATGAATCCCAGGCCACCGACGACCGCTCCGATCGGCCCCGCCACCCGGTAGGCGCAGTAGATCGCCATCTGGGTCGACGCCGGTCCGGGCAGCAGTCCGCAGGCGGCGTTGGCGTCCTCGAAGCTGGCGGCGTCCATCCAGTTGCGGCGGTCGACGACGAGCCGGCGCAGCAGGGCGATGTGAGCGGGCGGCCCGCCGAAGCCGGTCACCCCGATGCGGGTCCACTCCCGGATGACGAGGGACGGCGGCACGCGCGGATCCGGGCTCACGGCCCGGCACGCTAGCTGACGGGCTCCCCGGGTTCAGTCGATGAGCAGCCGACGGTCAAACACTCGGGCGAACGCCTCGTCGTCGCCGTAGCGCTCGACGCTCCAGCGGGGCAGCGTGAGATCGCCGGCCGCTTTGAGATGCAGGCCGACGCCGTCGCCGTTGGTTCCCAGCCGTACGTCCGAGACCGACTGGTCACGCCCGCGCTCGAGGTGCTCGGCGAGGCGCAGGATGACCGCGCAGCGGTCCAGCAGCTCGTCGTCACCCTTTCCGGTCAGCGCCTCGATGTCGCCGAGCTTGGGCACGCCCTTGCGGTGATAGCGGGTCATCTGAGCGATCAGGCCGCGCTCCCGGGGATCAAAGCCGGGCAGGCCGGCGGTTTCGACCAGGTACCGGGAGTGCTTGTGGTGATCGTCGTAGGAGATCGTCATGCCGACGTCGTGGAGCATCGATGCCGCCCACAGAAGCTCACGCTCGCCGTCGGCGGGGGTGAACACCTGCGTCTCGACGAGCGAGTCGAACATCTGCAGCGACAGCTTGGCGACGTGCTCGACGTGGGTCATGTCGGACTCGTACTGGACGGCGAGGTTGCGCACCGCGGCGTCCCGCACATCAGCGAACAGCGGCTGGGGCTCGCCCGCGAGCAGCGTGTTGGCGAGAAAGACGCCCTCACGCAGGCCGGCCTCGGTGGCCTCGATGCCGTCAAACCCGCCGAGTTCCACGACGATGTCGAGCACCACCGCGGCGGCCAGGATGATGTCGCCCCGGCCTGGCTTGATGCCCGAGACCTCGCCGCGCTGCGCGACCGGCAACCCCGCCAGTTCGGAGACGAGGCCGGACAGCACCTTGGGCGTGATCACGAACCCCTGGACGCCAAGGTCGAACGAGCTCTGGGCCGCCTGTGCCGCGGAGGCCAGGTTGCGCACCGCGCCGCCGACTCCGACCAGGCGCGGGCCGGACGTGCCCAGCCACGGCAGGTCAGACAGAGCATCGGTCACGTGGGCGCGCAGGCGCGCGCACTCCTTCTTCTTGGGCGTGCCGTCTCCGGGGAGGAACTGCTCGGTGAGCCGCACCGCCCCGAGCGGGAACGACACCATCTCCTGGGCGAGGCGGTCCTTGACCTGAATGAGCTGGAGGCTGCCGCCCCCGATGTCGAGCACGACGCCGTCGGTGAGCGTCGTCGTGTTGACGGCGGCGACATAGCCGAAGCGGGCCTCTTCTGCCGCAGGCAGCGTCTCGATCCGCAGTCCGGTCAGCCGCTCGGCGTCGGCGAGGAACTGCGCGCCGTTCTCGGCATCCCGGATCGCGGAGGTGGCGACGACGTGCACGTCGTCGGCCGCCAGGTGGTTGGCCCGGCAGAACCGGGCGAACACGCCGAGCGTCTCCAGTCCGCGCTCGGTGGCTTCGTCGCTGAGGCGCCCGGTGGCGCCGAGGCCGGCGCCGATCCGGACCGTCTCATACAGCTCGTCGGTCAGCTTCCACCACATGTCGGGGCGCTCGCCGTAGGTGAAGACGACCAACCGCCACGAGTTGGAGCCCAGGTCGATGACCGCGACCTGCCGGTTGCCATGACCGCCACTATCGGTGGCGCGCGTCGATCGCCAGCTCACGTGTGCATCATGGGGCGCGGCGCGGACGGGACGCCGACGGGGGCCGGATGCCGGGGGCGATCAGGCGCGGCCGGCGGGCTTGCGGGCAC
>JBAWFG010000172.1:0-9249 GCA_049591655.1 Solirubrobacteraceae bacterium | reverse complement strand
GGACGTGTTCTTCTTGGGCGGCGTTGGCTGGCTGGTGATGGTGCTGCCACGGTACGGAACGGCGGGCCGATTGGTCATCGGCCATTTCGGATGATCTTCGCGCTCAAGCCGCGGTGGCTCGAGTCGTCCGGTGACCGCCGACATTCGCAGCTTCTGCGCCGGGCTCTAGGTGTTCTATACGGATCCCAGACCCATCAGGCCGAGGTACCGTCGGGCTGTCCATGTATTGGGCACCGAGACGTGGCATCTGCGGATGCGGCCGACCGGCGTTGTCGAGCTTGGGTACTGCGATCCGGTTTGCGCCACGGGAGTCACCAACTTGTCCGAGATGTCCACCCGGTCGCTTCCTACGGTGAGTGGGGGAGAGCGATACACGCGTTCGGTTCCGAGGATCCCGCCCTGGGTGGTGGCACGACCGCGCCTGTCTGCGGCACAGAGTGCCGCCGCGCGCAGCCGCGTGGTGATGGTTTCTGCGCCGGCGGGATACGGGAAGTCGACGCTGGTCGCGCAGTGGAGTGAGCTGGATCCGAGGGACACCGCGTGGGTGGCGCTTGGTCCCGACGACAACGACCCCGCCGTGCTGCTTGCCCACCTTGTGGCGGCGCTAGAGCGCAGCCGCCCGGCTGGCGGCCAACTCGTGGAGGAGCTGTCAGGGAGCATGCTCAGGATCGACGACGTCGTCCTTCCTCTCGTGGCAGCCGACCTCGGCGAGCGCGACCCGTTCGTTCTGGTGCTCGACGATGTACATGGCATCACGAGTGAGAAGAGCCGCCGGGTCTTGGCGTTCCTGGTCGACCAGGTTCCCTCCGGAAGTCAGCTGGTGTTGGTCACACGCGGCGATCCAGGGGTTCCGCTTGGCCGGCTGCGCCCGAGTGGGGATCTGGTCGAGATCGGCCCCGCGCTCCTTGCTCTGGACCCGGCGGAGACCCGCGACGTTGCCGCCAGCCGAGGCCTGGAGTTGTCGTTGGCGGCGGCTGGGGCCCTGTGCGAGCAAACGGAGGGCTGGGCCGCCGCAGTCGCGCTGGCCACGTTGGCCCTGCGTGGCCGTGATGACGCCGCCGCGAGGGCTGCCGATCTGTCTGGCGATCAGCGCCAGATCGCCGACTACCTGCTGGAGGAGGTGCTGGACCGTGAGCCGGACCATCTCAAGCGTTTCCTGCTCGGGACCTCGATCCTCGATCACATGACGGCGCCGTTGTGCGATGCCGTGCTTGGCAGACATGACGCGGCGCGTTCGCTTGAGGACCTCGCTCGTACCCATTCCTTCGTCGTGTCGCTTGACGATCACCGCGGGTGGTATCGCTATCACCATCTCTTTCGCGATTTCCTCCGGGCGGAGCTCGCACGACGCCACCCGGAGTTGCGTGTCGTGTACCTGCGACGCGCAGCGCAATGGTGCGAACGGCACGACTCGCCCGCGGAGGCGTTCGCCTACGCGCACCAGACGGGTGATCTCGCTCACGCTGGCCAAATCGCGCTTGGGTATCGGGACGAGTTAGCCAGCCGGGGGCAGATCGAGACCCTGCGGCTCTGGCTCGAGCGCTGCACCGACGAGGAGATCGAGTCAAGCCTGCAGCTGTCGATCGCGGCTGCGTGGGCCTTCGGGTATCTCGGTGATGCAGCCCGGGCAAGACGGTTCCTGGTCGCCGCCGAGCGGGGGCCGCTTGACGCGGTATCCGCCGACGAGGCATCGTCGCTGCGCTCGGCACTCGCGAACCTGCGAAGCGCCATGGCGCCGGACGGCATCCACCAGATGCTGCGCGACGCTGAACTCGGGGCCGCATATGAGAAAAAGGTGGGTGTCCGATGGCTGCTCAGCGCCCGTCGCGCCATGGGGGCGGGGTCGCTTCTGCTGGGCCGGCCGCAGGAGGCGATCGCCGTACTGCGGGATGCACTCGCGCTGTGCAGAGACCGACCCGAGCTCGCCCACACGCAGGTCTTCACGCTCGGGTATCTGGTGTTCGCTGCCATCGAGCTTGGCGATCGGCGAGATGCGCAGCGCTGGGCGGCCCAGGCGGGCTGGCTGGCCGACCGGCGACACCTCAACGACACGATCTACGGGGCCATTGCGTACACGGCAGTAGCGCTCGCGCACAACCAACGTGGTGACCAGATGGCGGCCGCACGCGACCTTGAAAGGGCTCGGCGGCTCCGTCCGCTGTTGCGTGCAGGCCCATGGCTGGACGCCGATCTTGCGCTGCGGGGCGCCGATGTCAGTCTCGACATCGGCGACGTGGCCGGCGCCGTTGAACTTGCGCGGGTCGCGGACGACGCACTGGAGGGATATCCCGACGCCGGGACGCTTCCTTCGAGGTTGCAGCGTCTCGAGGGCCGGATCAGACAGGGACGGGAGTACGGACTCACACCTGCCGAGCTCCGGCTCCTTCCGTTCCTGCGAACCCACCTTTCGCTCCAGGACATCGCCGATCGCCTGTACCTCGCGCGCCCGACCGTCAAGACTCACGTCTCGTCGATCTATGTCAAGCTCGGCGTCGCCGGCCGCTCCGAGGCCGTCGAGGTCATTGAGCGCGTCGGCCTCGAATCGACAGCAGCACGGTTCGCCGCGACGATTCCAGATCTCGACTGGGGTCGTGACGCCGAATCGCTCTCGGCTGCCCGGCCAGGCCGTGCGTTGGGGTTGGTCCGAGGCTGATCACCCTCACGGTTCATCCTTTTTGGCCGATGCGCGATGGGGGTTGAGGACCGTAGGCTCGTGCTTCGTGAACGCAAAAAGGAGTGGGACCATGAGTAAAGACAACCCGGTGTTCGTCTATGCGGCGGTGTACGCGGGTCGTGATGACGCCGAAGCCGATTACGACACCTTGCTGGACCTCCATTCCGCCGATCTGGTCGGCACCTACGACGTCGCGCTCGTCTACAAGGACGACGAGGGCAAGGTGCACGTGACCAAGCACGAGAAGCCGACCCAGCACGGCGCGTGGACCGGTGCCGCGGTTGGCGCGCTGGTGGGGATCATCTTCCCGCCGTCGATCCTGGTTGGCGCGGCGGTCGGCGCCGCCGCCGGCGGTGGGATCGGGCATGCCATGGGTGGCATGTCGCGCGGTGATGCCAAGGAGTTGGGCGATTACCTGGATACGGGTCAGGCCGCGCTGGTCGTGATCGGCGAGTCACGGCTTCAGGAGCAGCTCGATAAGGCGCTCACCCATGCGGAGAAGAGCCAGGAGAAGGAGATCGACGCTGACGGCAAGGCGCTGGCCAAGGAGCTCAACGCGCTGCCCGCCTAGCAGCGTCTCAGCCTGTCCGCCGCGCTCTCGCATCGCCCTTGGTGGTGGTGTGAGAGCGCCCCAGTTCCCTGACCGCTCGAGGCTGGGCCCAGAACCGCATGAGTCACGTGAAGAAGGTATTCGAAGTCAAGTGGCAGGGATTGAACCTCACCCGAGGTGCAGTCTTTGCGGTCGTGCTGGGGCTGATGATCATTGTCGGCGTGCTCCCGCACGACCGGAGGTACTTCCTCAGCGCGATCTTCGGGGCGCTGCTCGTCGCGCTGAGCGACCCCGGCGGAAAATACGCCCCACGGACGCTCGCGATGGCCGCCATGGCCGGAGCAGGTGCGCTGCTGACGGCCCTGGGATTCGGGATCGGCGGCGGTCCGTGGGGGTTCGTCGTGCTGGCCGCATTCGCGGCCACGTGGCTGGCCGGTCTCGCAGTCACATACGGCTTGCACAGATTCGTCGCGGCCTATCTGCTCAACATCTGGTTCATCGTCGTCCTCGGACTCCCGACGCTGCTCTCCTTCGGCGCTCCGGGCGCCTTCCATTCCGGCCTGCTCCATACCGAACCCTGGAAACAGGCGCTGGCCTGGCTGGTCGGAGCGGCGCTATGGCTCGTCTACACCTTCATCATGTGGCTGGCGCGCGGACGGATACCGGCGCCCCAGCCTGCCCCTGAGATTCCCGGGGATATCTCCCCGAGGGCGCTGAGCCGGCCAATCGTCCTGTTCGCGCTGCTCCGGGCCGTCGCGGTGTCGATTGCGGTGGCGATCGCGTTCGGGCTGCAGCTGCCCAACGCCTACTGGATGCCCATTGCCGTCATCATCGCGATGAAGCCCGACCTGCAGCAGTCCAGCTTCGCCGCTGTACAACGGGTTGCCGGCACGGCGCTGGGCGCCGGAGTGGCCGCGCTCGTGCTGCTGACCGTGCACAACAAGACGGTTCTGGAAGTGATCATCGTTCTGCTGTTTGGGCTGGCGGCGGCGATCCGCTTTGTCAACTACGCCTGGTACACCGCCGCCATGGCAGCTGGGCTTCTGATCGCCATGGACGTGCCCCATCCGTCGAACTTTGCCAGCGAGGGACGCAGGATCCTATTCACGCTCGCTGGCGTCGGGATCGCGGTCATCGTCATGTTTCTGTCAGACCGACTGAAGAAGCACAGCGCCGCGGCGACCACGGCATCACCACATCCCATCACCACCTGACGGCATCGCCTCGCCACCGGCGTTGGCCACAGCGTCAGCGGCGGGTGGCGATCACGCTCGCGGTGATCACCAGTGAGAGCGCGACGAGCGCGCCGACGGCCGTGAGTGGGGTGATGCCCGTGCTCTGGCGCTCGTGGTCGACGAACCCGATGAACGCCAGCGGGATCGCAACGGAGAGAACGAGCAGCATGGCGCGCAGAACCTGGCGCCTGGTATGTCCGGCATCCCGTTGCTGTCTGGCGGCAGCGATCGCCGCTTGCGCGCTGTCGGGCTTGCTGTCGTAGAAGATCACCGCTCGCCGGCCGAGGGCACGCGCGCTGCTATCGCAGCCATAGGCCATCGCGAGCATGAAGCTGAGGGGGAACACCCAGGTGACCACCCACACCGTCAGCCCGAACAGGAACCCGATCGCGGTCTTCACCCACGGATGCGCCCCCTCCTTGGACTTGTCGGAGGGAGCTGAAAGGAACCCGCCGTAGATCAGCACCACGTAGATACTGCGGACCCATGTACGCCACGGGCGGCGCGCGGTGGGCTTTTCGGGCAGCGGAGCGTCGCGCACAGGAAGCAGGGCCGAGCGCGCCGCGTCGACCGTCGGGTGGACCCCGCGGAGGGCCAGCATCTCAGCGGCGGTCTGAAGGTCCCGTGGATCGCGGTCATACAGCGCTGCGATGCGCATCAGCATCCGTGCCTCCTGCCTGAGGTAGAGCAGGTAGCCGGGGACCAGCGCGATCAGGAACGGCGTCCCGGCGACCGCTCCGTCGATAGCCGCGACCTTCGCGGTATCGGTGCGCAGCTGCTCGGCGATAACCGCGCGCGGAGCACCGTCACGCTCCTTGCGGACGCGCTGTGCCCACTCCAGAGATGGCTCACCGAGGCTCTGCGTGCTGTTGAGCGCGATGCGCTCGGCGACATGCTCGGGGTCCCGGTAGGCGATCACGGCGAGGTGCCAGCCTTCTGCCAACGTGTGCCCGAGCCGCCTTTTCGGGCGCGCGGAGCCGGTGTCCGACGAGGTGTCGGGCACCGGCGGCGCTACAGCCTTCGCGGAGTCGCTGGGGCCCTGAGTCGGCGGCAGGCTTGGATCGCCGGAATGAGTACTCACGTCTGACCCCCCGTTGCACGTTGAGCGCTTCCCGGGGCAGCCTGGGGCGGGTGGGCGATGCGGCTCATCGGCTCGTGAGCTCGAGCAGCAGTGACTCGACGCGGTCCAGGCGCGCGGCGATCTGTTGCAGCTGCGGGTCGACCTGGGCTGCTGCGGCGGTTTGCTCGGCCGGTGCCCCGGATTTCTGCTCGCGCTGCGCGCGGGTCACGAAGGCTGAGGTGATCGCCGCCGTGATGATCGCGAGGAACGCGATCCCCTCGAGCATCACGATCGCGCCGACGAGCTTGCCGGCAGTGTCTTTGGGCGTCACGTCTCCGTACCCGACCGTCGTCACCGTCTGCAGCGACCACCACATGCCCTGCCAGATGCTCGAGTACTCACGATGATCAATCGCCCTGATCGCGACTCCGCCGCCGACCACGACGAGGGCCGTCGCCGTCACGATCACACTCGCGGCGTTGTGTACCGAAATCGGCTCGCGAAGGAACCGGTTCATACGACGCTCGATCGTCCTCGGCCGTTTCACTCCGGGCACATCACACCCCCGGCCCCGTCGCGCCCGCCATTGCGGACTGACGTGTCAGCTGCACTTCGACTTACTGGCGTCCGTGAAGCTCTTGACCGAGCTCACGACGCTCGCCGCATCGGTCGCGATGCCGGCGACCTGTGCCGCTGACGGACTTGACGGGAGTGCCTTGACGGCAGTCTGCAGCGTGTCGACCGACGACTTGACCGCGCTGGTCTGACTCGGGAAATCGTTCTTGGCGGAGCTGACCACCGCGTTGGCATCGCCAGCGATCGTGGTGAGCTGCGACTTCAAAGCGCTGAGGCCGCTGCTGACGTTGACGCTCGTCAGTCCTTTGACGGAGTTCTCGAGCTTGGTGCGATCGGTGCAGTACGCCGGCTTGCTGCTGCTCCCACAACCGGCGAGTGTGATCAGCGTCACGGCGACGGCTGTCACGAGCGCGGTGCGGACCGCTGCGCGACCCATGAGACGTTGTGATGCGTCGGCCCGTCTGCTCGTTTCCATGGCATCACGCTATGACGCGGAGCGAGACAGTGCATCGGCCAAAAAGGATGAGATCACCCAGCCGGCACTCCTCACGAGCGTGGCCCGACCGGGCGTACCCGGCCCGGTCGGGCTGCCGTGCCCTCAGAGACCTGTCTCGGCTTTGATCTTGCCGGAGTTCACCGCGTCGGTCAGTGCTTGGTAGTCGCGTTCGTTTTGGTCGGCGTACGCCTTGGAGAACTCGACCAGCGCGCGGTCAAAGCTGTGGCCGTTTCCCAGGTAGGCGGCAATCGCGATCCGGTCGCCGCTTCGCGCGTGCGCCCGCGCGAGCGTCCAGCCGCACAGCTTCCCGTAGGTCGCCATGCCCTTGGGGACCATCTGCTCGATCTCCGCCGAACCCTTCCAGTCCTTCAGCTGCCGGACGTAGAAGTCACGGGGCTTGCCGTCGAGCCCGGTCTCGACGTGCAGCCAGCCGAGGAAGATGTCGCTGTTGGCCTGCATCAACCGTTGCCCGACGACGACCCGCTCGCCGTGGTTTGCGAAATCGCTGGCGCCGAGGAACTCTTCCAGCACCGAGGCCTCGGCTTCTTTCATCTGCAGGAACAGCGGATCTTGTTCGTCGCGGCCCAGCATCAGCGCGATGTACGCGCGGGTGCCGACGCTTCCGACCCCGACCACCTTGCGGGCAAGGTCGCTCAGCTCAAACTGCTCAAGCAGCTCTCGCCGGTCGAACTCGAGGGTTTGACGATAATCACGCAGCAGCTGGTGGAGTCCCTCGACGATTTCGTCGCGCTCCCCGTCCGCCGCGAGTTGCTCGATCGGCACGATCAGCGGCGACTGATCAACGATCCGTGGCTTGCCGTCAACCATGTGGGTCAGCTTGGAGAACGCCGTCATGCTGTCCTTGGTGCGGGCCTTGGCCAGCGTCTTCTCCGTCCGCTTGACTGCCTTGGGCTTGAACTGGGACGCGTAGTCCTGGAGCACGTTCTCGATGTCCAGGTGTGAGTACCAGACCTCGAGGTTCTGCATCCCGGCAAACGCGGTCATCGCGGTGCGGTACTGACTGACGGTGTCAAGCACGATCTGGTCCTGCTCCTTGGCATGAAAACCATTGGAGCGCGCCGCGATCAGCATGCTCACGGCCAGACGCTTGACGTCCCACTCCCATGGCCCCGGCAATGTCTCATCGAAATCGTTGACATCGAACACGAGCTGGCGCTCGGGCGAGGCGAACACCCCGAAATTCGACAGGTGCGCGTCTCCGCAGCACTGCACGTTCAGCCCCGACCGTGGCGTCCCCGCGAGGTCATGGGCCATGATCGACGCCGCGCCGCGGTAAAACGTGAACGGCGAGACCAACATCCGCCCATATCGGATCGGCACCAACTCCGGGACTCGACTCTTCGCCTGACGCTCCAGCAACTGCACTGGATCAGCTCGAGTCGAGGGTGGCTCAAATACCGCATGGCTGGCACGCGGCACCTCGTTCCGCGCCGCTTTACCGCGCGCGACCCGCTCAGCAACCGACAGATGCACCATCGGCGCGGCGCGCTTCGCCTTCCCCGCCGCTGCGGCCCCGCGGGGCCCGACCTGGGTGCTGTTCTTCTCCGGGGTAATCGTGGTTGCCATCGCTTATCGCCTTCCTGTGGGCCGGGACCGTCGCGCCTGGCTCGGGGCCGGTCATCGTGAATCGATCCTGCTGCTAGGAACTCCGTGTGCGTGCTGCCGTGCCGGGCTCGGCGTCGCCGTGCGTGTTCGGCTGACCGGTGATAGTGATGTGACGGTACGTCGTAAGCGATCGATCCGCATCGGCCTAAATGGCTGATATCCCGGTAGGCCAGCAGTCACGTGCCAGAACATCAGCCTTTTTGGTCGATGCCAGATCGCTCTTCTGGTGTTCGACTTGAGGACCTCAATTGTGTGTGACCGGCAGCTGAACCTGAGGGAGGCACCGTGGAACTGGCAGCGGCGCACAAGCTGGCAAGTCGCAACCATGTAGGTCAGCACAACCGCTTTGGCGATCCGGTGATCGAACACGTCGAGCGGGTCGCGGCAGCTGTCCCTGCCGACGCTCAAGCCACTGCGCTGCTGCACGACCTGCTCGAGCTCTCTCCCACCGCGCGCTGGCAGCTACGCCGCCAGGACCTCAGCCGTACCGAGCAGGAGGCCCTGGAGCTGCTGACCCACGCCCCGGGGGAAACCTACGAGGCTTACGTCCGCCGGATCGCCGACGCCGCCGGGCCGGCGGGACGGCTCGCGCGAGTCGTGAAATGCGCTGACCTCGAGGACCATCTCGCACACCCGTCAATCCCCTCAGATGCGCCCCCTTATGCGTGGGCGCGGAAACTGCTCGCAGAGCGTGAACGTACGGCGCAGACCGCCCCAGCGACGCCCGCGCCCGCACGTCGGCCCAGAGCGAAGCGCCGCACGAGCGAATCTCTGCGATGACGTAGTGGGCGATACTGGGCTCGAACCAGTGACCTCCGCCTTGTCGAGGCGGATTCGCGTGGCCACGACAGGACAGGTCAGGTCAAGAAAAGCCCGTAGATGCAGGCGATTCCAAAGGTCGCCCTGACCTGGGATTGCCGGGCGAAACGGCTGATTTCGATCCTGAGGGACGCAGTGAGGACGCAGCCTTATGGCGCGTCAGCAGCCGGTGGCGTGATCCAGTGCGCGACACACCTCGGCCAACCTCTCGTC
>JBAWFG010000171.1:0-6406 GCA_049591655.1 Solirubrobacteraceae bacterium | reverse complement strand
CGCGGATGGGCGCCGACGCATCACGTTGCTCGATGTCGCCTGCGGTTCAGGAAAGTTCCCGGAGGCGCTGCACGACTTCGGCGGTGTCGGCGGCCTGGCGGGTGAGCTGCAGATCGACTACGACCTGCTTGACCCGTCTCCGTTCTCGCTGTTGGAAGCCGCGCGGACGCTTCGCCCGCCGTTCGTCGAGGCCGCTCGCCACGAAACGCTTGTGGAGGAGCTCGACGACGCCGTCGGACCGTTCGACGTTGTCTGGGCCACCCATGCCCTGTACTCACTCGCCCCTGACGCGGTTCGCACCGCGGCTGCACGCATGCTCGCAGCACTCGCGCCCGGTGGCGCGCTGCTCATCGCGCAGGGCAGCCGCGAGGGCCACTACCTGCGGTTCTACCGCCACTTCCTCGACGACGTCCGTGACGGGCAGGGCACGCCGTACGCCGCGTCAGAGGATCTTGCCGAGGCGCTGCGCGCCTGCGGCGCCGACCCTCGCACGGTCCGCCTGTCCTACGACCACACCACGGCACTGGAGAACGCCGTCACCGTCGAGGGCTACCTTCAGCGATGCGTCTTCGATGATTCCGTCTCGCTGGAGGAGATGATGACGGCTCCACACCTCGGCCCCTACCTCCAGGACTGTCGCGACGAGGATGAGGGCCGGTGGCGGTTTCATCAGGAGGTTGACGTGCTCCTGCTTGGCCCCGCCTTCGCCGGCTTGATCCAGTAGCCACCTGGCACCGCGTCCGGCCCGCCCCCCGCTCTGCACCGATCATGGGAGCCAAAGAGCGGCGCGTAGCCCTCTGCGGCGCCTCCGCCAGCAAGGCAAAGTGCCCGACGTGCACCAAGCGGGCGCTCGGTGGCGCTCACAAGCGCGGATCGGCGCGGCAAGCACGGCCCGAGGCGCCTCCAACCATCCGCACGGATGGTGCTAGGCTGGCGGACGGATGGCAGGAATGTGAGGACGAACAACGATGGCCGATGCCGATCGAAGCGAAAAGATCACGATCAACTTGGGCCCCGTTGACCTGGGTCAGATCGACCTGCTCGTCAGCGAGGGTTTTTTTGCGAACCGCACTGATTTCATTCGTACGTCCATTCGCCGGCAGCTCGAAAGCCGGTCAGATGCCATCGAGCGAACCGTGGCCCGACGCGACCTGGTGCTCGGCATCGAGCACTACAGCCGCGACGCGTTGGAGCAGCTCCGCGACTCTGGTCGCATGGTGGAGCTGCGCGTTCTCGGGCTGGCGACGATTGACGATGACGTTTCGCCCGAGCTCGCCCTCGCGACGATTGCACGGGTCGAGGTCCTCGGCGCCTTTCGGGCACCGCAGGCGGTGAAGGTGGCGCTCGCCTCGCGTACCACCTGATCACTGACCGAGCCGTGCGACGGGTGATCGCACAGTCGCGGTACGTCCACCCCAATTTGATCGATCTCCGGGCGCCAGCCGACGACGCCCTGAAAGGAACAGTCCGATGAGCCCCGATGCGAACACCACGATTGCCGACGCGTTGAGCCTCACGCGAGCCGGGCGATTGACCGAGGCCACTGCGGTCCTCCAGCGGCGCCTGGCGGGCGCGGGCGCCGGCACGGCCGTGCCGCCCGAGTCGACCCCCACACAGCCTTCGTCGGGTCTCGGCCAGCTCCGGTTGCCGGTGTCAAACGGTCGTCCCGCGGCCTGGCCCCGCGTGCCGCGCTCGCATGCCGCTCCCGCGCCTGGTGGTGGCGCCTCCGCCAGCGCTGCCGCCGAGCCTGGCGGTGAGATCCGTCACCTCACCCATACGGCGAGCGCCGGGACCCGCAGCTACGACCTCTACGTTCCGACCCGCTACGGCGGTGAAGCGGTTCCGCTCGTGGTCATGCTGCACGGCGGCAGGCAGAACGGATTGGACTTTGCGGCCGGCACGCGGATGAACGAGTTGGCCGAGCAGCACACGTTCCTCGTCGCCTACCCAGAGCAGTCCAGGGCAGCGAACAACGGTGGCTACTGGAACTGGTTCTCCGCGTCTGACCAGCAGGCCAATGCGGGCGAGCCGGCGATCATCGCCGGCATCACCCGCGACGTCATCCGCGAGCTCGTCATCGACCCGACTCGCGTCTACATCGCCGGGCTTTCGGCCGGCGGCGCCATGGCCGCCGTCATGGCCGCGACCTATCCAGACCTGTACGCGGCGGTGGGGGTGCATTCCGGGATCGCCTACGGTGCCGCGCGTGACGTTGGGTCCGCCTTCGCGGCGATGCGAACCGGTGGGAAGCCGGCCCCGACCAGTGCGGTGCCGCTGATCGTCATCCACGGCGACCGGGACACGACAGTGGCCCCGGTCAACGCCGACAACCTGATCGCCTCACGGCTCGCAGCTGGCGACACGCCGGGCGAGGAAGCGCCGGTCACGATGCGCAGCGAGTCCGGGCGCGGCTATACGCGCACAGTGCACCGCAATCTCGACGGAATCGTCGTCGTGGAGTCGCTGATCGTCCACGGCGGCGGGCACGCCTGGTACGGCGGCAGCCCCAATGGCTCCTACACCGACTCTGACGGCCCGGACTCGTCCGCCGAGATGATCCGCTTCTTCCTCCAGCACCAACGCCCGCCCACAACCTGAGGCAGCCGGCTGGATCTCAGCGCACGGACCGAGTGGCGTTACGGGTGGCGGCGACGGCCAGCACGTCGGCTCGCTCGTTGAGCGTGTGGCCGATGTGGCCCTTGACCCAGTGCCAGCGGACCTGTTCGTGGTCCGAGGCCGCGGCATCGAGCTGGACCCAGATCTGCTTGTTCTTGACCGGGTCGCCCGAAGCGGTCTTCCAGTCCCTGCGCTTCCAGCCGGCCATCCAGGAGGTCATGCCGTCGTGCAGGTAACGCGAGTCGGTCACGATGCAGGCGCGCGACCCTGGCGGCAGCGCACGCAACCCCTCCAGCGCGGCGGTCATCTCCATGATGTTGTTGGTCGTGTGGGCGAGCCCGCCGCTGTACTCCTCGACGACCCCATCCTCCCAGCAGACCAACGCCGCCCACCCGCCGGGGCCGGGATTGCGCTGGCATGCCCCATCAGTCCAGACCAGCACCTCCCCCGGGGCGGCCTGCGGTAGGTGGCCGGGCAGTGACTTGGATCGGCGACGCGGGCTGACGGCCATGCGACGGGATTCAACCACGAGGCGGGCGCGTCACTCGGCGCCGGGATATTGGAAGGGCTGTAGGTCGATCTGGGCAGACTGCCCCGTGATCCACTGCGCCACTGCCTCTCCGATCGCCGGCGAGTGCTTGAAACCATGGCCCGAGCAGGCAGAGACGATCATCACGTTGTCGTGGGCGGGGTGGCGGTCGATGACAAAGCGGTTGCCGCGCGTGCTTGTGTAGACGCAGGAGGCGCTTCGCAGCGCAGTCGCTCCGACCCAGGGCAGCCGCTCGCCGATGACATCGCGGCGCAGGTGCGCAGCCTCCTCTGCCGTTGCGGGATGCTGAACTCCGTCGGGCTCGCTTGTCGTGGCGTATTGCGCCGTGGCCACCTTCACACCCCCGGCGGAGCCGGCCAGCGGGGGAAAGCCGTAGAAACCGTCGAGGTGGACGAACCCGGTCAGGCCGCCGCCGAAGTCCCAGATGAAGATCGGCATGTCGTCGAGCCCCGGCGGGTCCTGAGTGATCGGGAACCACACCAGGAGCTGGCGGAAGACGGCGAAGTGGTCCCGGCCCTCCGGGAACAACTGGGTGATCCACGGTCCTGGGCACAGGACGAGCCGCTCGGCATCATGCACGCCGTCCGCCGTCCACACACGCACGCCTTCCGGCGAGGCCCGCCACTCCAGAACCGGTTCGGCGAGTCGCAGCTGAGCCCCGGCGTTCGTCGCCAGGCCGAGTTGAGCCGCGACCGCCGCCTCCGGCCGGACGTACCCCGCCTCTGGCTCGTAGTAGGCACGCGCGGCCTCCCCGGCGACGAACATCGGAAAGCGGCTCCGAAGCTCAACCCCGTCCAGCGCATCGTGTGCGATCCCGTGACGCTGGGCGATCTCGCTGGTACGCGTGACGAAGTCACTCTCCGGACCGCCGATCACCAGGCCTCCCGTCTGCGTCAGGAGCGTGTGCCCGGACTCCGCCTCGATCTCCCGCCAGAGCTCGTGGGAGCGGCGGACCAGGGGCACATACTCGTCGCCCTCGGCAACCGCCAGGCGGGAGATCCGGCTCTCGCCGTGCGTCGAGCCGCCGTCATGCGGAGGCGAGTACTGGTCAAAGCCGAGTACACCGACACCCCGGCGCGCCAGTTGCCAGCTCACCGAGGACCCCATCGCGCCGAGCCCGACGACGATCACCTCATTGCGCATGTCACCGGCTCCCGGCTCACTGGCCAAACAATAGGCAGCGGCCCGGTTGCGCCCACCGGCGCCAACATGTGAGCTGAGCGCCCGCGGTTCAGGCGGAGACGGCGTCCGCGACGACCACGCGATCGCGGCCCCCGCGCTTGGCGCGCAGCAGCGCTGCGTCGGCCCTCTGTAGAAGGCCGTCGAAGTCGTCGAGCGAGTCCTCGGTGGTCGCGACCCCTGCGGAGACCGTCAGGTCGGCCCGCGGGCCGAGCCGGGCGGCACGCACCGCCTCGGTGATCCGCTCGGCCAGGCGTCGCGCCCGTGAGGCGTCGGTACGGGGGAGCACGACCGTGAACTCCTCGCCTCCGGTGCGGCAGACGAGATCGCCGGCGCGTGTGTGGGTGCGGAGAACCTCGGCGAAGCGCCGCAGTGCCTCGTCCCCCGCTCCGTGGCCAAATCCATCGTTGATCGACTTGAACGTGTCGATGTCGAAGTAGGCGATCGAGGTCGGCTCGCGGTGGCGGCGCCCGTCCTCGAGGACGGTCCGGAGCGTGGCCTCGCAGTGGCGACGGTTATACAGGCCAGTGAGCTCGTCGGTGAGCGCCTGGGTGCGCAGCTGCTCGCGCTGGGACGAGTTCGCGTAGGCGATCGCCGCCAGCGAGGCGAAGCGCTCGATGAGCATCATCTCGGCGGGCGTGAACACCACGTCCTCGGCGAACTCCGCATCCGATGCCTCGCGCCACACGTTGAGCGTTCCCTGCACCTGGTCGCCGACGCGCAGCGGGGCGACCAGGATCGACTCCACCTCGTTGACCGGCGTGCCTGGCATCACGTGGCCAAGCACCGGGTCATCCGGACCGCGGTAGACGAGCTTGCCAGACAGGACGGCAGCGCCGGTCGCCGAGTTGTCGAGCGGCGGGCGGGAGCTCAACGTCTGCTCGAGGTAGCTGCCGGTCGCCAGTAGCGGGATGCAGACGCGTTCCGTCCAGGCAACCTCATAGACGACGAGGCTCGTGTAGGGGACGATCGGCGCGAGCGCGTCGGCCATCGCCTGCAGCGTCGCCCCGAGCGACTGCGCGGCGAGGATGCCCGCGGTGGCATCGATGATCGCCTCCAGACCGGCCACGACGAGGTGGTCGCTGCCGGCCCCGCCGGCCCGGCGCGAGGTGGGGGTGGAGGGGATGGCCATTCCGGTCACTGCCCGATGTGATCGGACGCGCAGCGCGGATGCTTGAGTCCCCACGGGCGGCGCTCGACAGCCGGCACTCGCAGGGGCCCTCAGTGAAACCCGCAGGCGGCCCCCGCTCGGCGGAACACAGGCGAGCTCGTATCGATCGTGCTCGGAACGGCGAGCACGACGCCCCCAAGGTTCTCCAGGATGCTGTAGTCGGCTGGGTTCGGGTTGGCCGGCGGCCTGAGGGTCGGATCGGGAAAGCCGGATACACCGTGTCGCCGCATGCACTGTGAGATCCGCAGCATGTGGAGCTTGTCCTGCTCGGACGGTCGCCGCGCGCCGGGGCCGCCACCTGGCAACAGCTTCTGGCAACTCGCCTGGGCTGCCTGGAACGCAGGCGAGGAGATGTCGATCCCCGAACCGGATGAGATATGGATCCCACCGCCCCCGGTGGGATCCGGGAAGTTCGGCACTCCGTGCGAGCGCATGCAGCCCGCAAACTTGATCCCGGCCGCAACATGGGCGGGGGACGGGGCATCTGATCCCGTGGCGGCCGAACCGCCCGAGCCCCCGCAGGCGGCGACCAGCCCCGCACACGTGACGGTGACAAGTGTGCTGAGCACCGTGGTCATCGTGTCAGTGTTAGCCGACGACAGGTAACACCGATGTAACACTGATGCGTTGTCTGGATCCTCTTCTGGATCTACTCCCACGACCGCCCGTGTGCAATCTGGTTCCCGTATAGGCAACTTAGGCGACACACCCCTCCGCGGGTCCGCGGGTCCGCGGGTCCGAGGGTCCGCTTGTCCGCGGGTCCGCTTGTCCGAGGGGCCGCGGGTCCGAGGGGCCGGGGCTGCGGGGCCGGGGCTGCGGGCTGCGGGGCCGAGCGGCCGAGGATTCACCCGTCCACTCGTTAGGCTCTGAGCATGCTGTCCGACCGCTTC
>JBAWFG010000170.1:0-4519 GCA_049591655.1 Solirubrobacteraceae bacterium | reverse complement strand
GCCTTCTGGTTGGCGCTTGACGCCATCAACTTCGGGTCGGGCTGGTTTCCCACGCTGCGCAAGCGCGGCGACCTGTCGGGCTACAACACGATCGCCGCCGGCCTGCGTGACCACGTCGAGGCCGCCGGCCCGTGGAGCGCCGACGAACTCACCGGGCTCGACGGGGCGCGGCTCGCCCCCATCCTCGGGCAGGACCCGGGCCACGAACTGATGGGGCTCTACGCGGCGGCGCTCGCCGACCTCGGCGCCCGTGTGCGCGACGTGCACGGCGGATCGTTCGCCGCCGTGGTCGATGCGGCCGGAGGGTCGGCGGTCCACCTGGCCACGGCGCTCGGGGGCTGGGCGTGCTTCGCCGACTGCGATCGCTACGACGAGCTCCGGATCCCATTCCTCAAGCGGGCCCAGATCGCCGCCGCGGACCTGGACCGGGCCGGCGTCGCGCGCTGGAGTGATCTGGGCCGGCTGACGATGTTCGCCGACAACCTCGTCCCCCACGTCCTGCGCCTCGACGGCGTCCTGGAGTTCGCCCCGGGGCTCGTCGCCCGGATCGAGCGGGAGGATTTGATCGAGCATGGCTCGCCCGAGGAGGTCGAGATCCGCGCGTGCGCGGTGCATGCCGTCGAGCTGATCGTCGCGGCCGGCCGGCCGGGGTTGACCGCGTCGGCCGTCGACCAGCACCTGTGGCAGCGCGGTCAGGGGACGCGGTACAAGGCCGTCCCCCGCCACCGCTCTCGCTGCACCGCCTATTGAGCCGCCGTCGCGCCGGTGGCCCGCCGCGCTGCAAGCAGCCGCTCGAGCACCTGCGCGACGCCCGCCTCGTCGTTGGAGGCGGTCACCTCGTCGGCGGCGGCGAGGACATCCTCGTGTGCGTTGGCAACGGCGACCCCATGCCCGGCCCAGGTCAGCATCGGAAGGTCGTTGGGCATGTCGCCGAAGGCGACCACGTCTCGGCTCTCGATGCCGCTGCGCTCACATAACACAGCGAGCGACGAGGCCTTGCTCACACCGGGGGCGCTGATCTCCAGCAGCGCGTCCTGGGCACTGGAATGGCTGACCTCGACGAGCTCCCCGATCAGCTCCCGGGCGTGAGCCAGGAGCACGTCGGCGTCGAGTTCCGGATGACGGAGCATGAGCTTGACCGCGGGCGGGTGCAGGAGCGCCTCGACACGGTCAACGACGGTGTTCCGGGGAACGGGCCATTTGGGGACATATGCCGGCTCGTGCGCGAAGCCGTGGGGGCGCTCGACCGCCCAGGCGCCGTCCGGCAACGCCGCTCGCATCCGCGCCACGACCTCCAACGCGATCTCAGTGCCGAGCGGAAACTCCTGCACCACCGATTCGGAGTGCAGATCCCAGATCACGCCTCCGTTTGCGCACACGGCCAGCCCGCGATGCCCCGTCGCCGCGGCGACGGGCGCCAGCCACCGCGGAGGCCGTGCGGTGCAGAGCACGAAGCTGATCCCCGCCTCCTCCACGGCGGCGATGGCCGTCCGGGTGCGTTCGGCGACGCTGCCGTCGCTACACAGCAGCGTCCCGTCGAGATCGGTGGCGATGAGCCGCGGAGCGCTACTGCTCATCCGCGGCCGTGCCTCTCCATCGGCCGGGCTAGACCGCGGCGCGGTCGCCGGCCTCGGCGCGCGTCTTGGCGATCGCCTCGGCGCCGGCTTCGCCGACCAGCAACTCGGGACGAATGGTGCCGCTGGCGGTGAGATCGAGCGCCGGGAAGCTGCCGACCGCAGCCAGGTCCGCATCGAGTGCGACGACCGTCGTCTCGCCGCCAACCGGTTCGGCGGCGGTGGCGATCACCGTCAGTGACCCCCCGTCGATGATGTTGCGCGCCGACGCCATCGCCTTGCGAGCGAGCTGCCGCCCGGCGCCGTCGAGGGTGTCGATCAGGACGACGGCATCCGCCCCACGAGCGGCAAGCCGGCGGCCCTGATCGATCGCCGGCTCGATCGCACCGCTGCGAGCGTCGTCGGAGGCGGCGAAGGTGACCGCCGCCACGGGCGTGGGCTCCGCGGCGTTCCACTCCGAGATCTCCTCCGGGCGTACTCCGGCAAGCACGACTGAGACCGACAGGCCGTCATCGGCGGCGAGCACGCCGGCGAGGCGCCGCAGCACCTCGGTCTTACCCGCGCGGGTCCGACCGACGATCGTCACCCGTGAACCCTTGCCGAACGGCGTCAGGAACTCGATCGCCTTGAGCGTCGGGTCCTCGGAGCCGAGTTTGATGCGCTCGGAGGCAAACGCCGCCGGGAGATCATCGAAGCGGACACTGTCGGCGAGCTCTGCTGCGGGGCGGCCGTTGATCGTCTCGATCCGGATCAGCGAGGCGAAACGCTCGGAGCGTCGCGGCGCGCGCTTGGGGCCCGCGATCCGGTCCCCGGACACGAGCTCGCAGCGCTTGACCTGCGCCGAGGAGATGTAGACGTCGTCGTCGGAGGGCTCGGGCGGGTCGACGCGGACGAAGCCAGACCCGTTGGCCAGCAACTCCACGACGCCCTCGACGACCTCCTCCCCGGCCGACGTCTCAGACTCGTCCGTGGACTCCTCGGCCTCGGCGGTGGTGCCGGTGTCGCCGTTGTCCCGGGAAGCTGACCGGCCCCGGCCGCCGCGGCGGCCGCGGCGACGTCGGGGGCCCGAATCGGCCTCATCCTCGTCTGAGCCCTCGGTCTCCGTGGCCTCGGCCTCGGCCTCGGGAGCGTCGGCCTCGTCGGCCTTGGGCTTGGCCCTGGCCCTCGTCCTGCTCCGGGCGGGCCGAGCTGTCTCCGGCTTCACGTCCTCGGACTCCGCGGTCTCAGACTCCGTGGTCTCAGACTCCGTGGTCTCCGTCTTGGCGGGCCCGGCTGCATCAGAGTCCGACGCCTTGCGGCGCGAACGCCGCTTCGGGGCGCTGCCGCCCTGCTTCTCGACGATGACGTCGATCAGCTCGGCCTTGCGCAGACGGCGGTAGCCGTCGATCGAAAGCTCGGACGCGATGGTGTGAAGGTCGGCGAGCGGGCTTGCTTCCAGCGCGCTGCGGTCAAGAACTGACAATGGGTGCTCCTTTGGCTTGCTATCGGTGGGCTCCGGTCGCGTTGGGCCAGCGACCGGCGATTCGTGAAGCTGAATCTAGCGGGTGACGCCGTCGGACACGGGCTGTGCCCAGCGCACGCCGTCGTCGAGGCGCAGAGCGCCGTCAACCTCCACCTCACCCCGCAGCGCCCGCCGGACCGCGAGGAAGTCGGCTGCGTCGGCGATGTCGTGGATCCGCAGCACGTGGGCGCCGGCGTCGACGCCGTGGGCCATCGCGGCCAGCGTGCCGGCGAGGCGGGCGCGGGGCTCGCGCCCGGTGAGCGCGCCGACGAAGTCCTTGCGGGAGACGGCCAGAAGGATCGGGCGACCGAGCTCGTGCAGCGACGGGAGCGCGCGCAGCACAGCGATCGTCTGCGCCGGGGTCTTGGAGAAGTCCGGTCCGGGATCGATCATCAGCTGCTCGGGGGCGACCCCACGTGACAGGGCCAGCGCGATGCGGTCCTCCAGGAAACGGCGCACGTCACCGACGATCCTTCCGTCGAGCCGATCGTCGAGCAGTTTCTGCTTGGGAGGGGCGATCGTGTGCATGAGGACCAGCGCGGCGCCGGTCTGCGCGCACACGTCGGCGAGCGCCGGATCACGCAGCCCACTGACGTCGTTGACGATGCAGGCGCCGGCGGCGATTGCGGCCCGGGCGACCTCAGGCTTATACGTGTCGACCGAGACGACCGCGTCCAGGCCCTGTGCCACCGCGGAGATGACCGGCACCACCCGCGCGATCTCCTCCTCGGCGCTCACCGGCGGCCGGTTGGTGACCCCCGATTCACCGCCGATGTCGATGATCCGGGCTCCGTCGGACAGCAGCCGATCAGCGAGCGCAACGCGCGCGGAGGTCGTCTGGGACAGGCCGGCGTCCGAGAACGAGTCCGGCGTGGCGTTGACGATCCCCATCAGCCACGGCTCATCACCGAGGCGCAGTTCCCCGCGACTGGTCCGCAGGGTCAGCGGCGGCAGGCTCACGCCGGCCGCTCCCCGGCGCCGTCGTCGGGCGCCCAGGCGCGGTAGCAGGCCGAGGCCTCCAACATCGACGCGTGCGCCTGGCCGCAGGCGCGGCAATGGCCGAGATGACCGATCAGCCAATCCTCGTCGGCGGCGGAGACGGCCAGGCCGTCCTGGCGGCCGGCGATCACCTGAAGCGCACGGTCACGTTCGACGCAGTCGGCGACCGTCGCGCTCGGGCCCCGAAGCGCGGTGCGCAGGTCAAGCCGCGCCCCCGCCAGCGCCAGGGCAACCTCGGGCTCCGGCAGGCCCGTGACCGTCGCCAGCTCCGGGTAGGAGAGACCGAGCAGCTCTCTCAGCGCGAGCAGCTCGCGCTGGGCGGGGGTCAGGTGGTCGGCCGCCTCGCGCAGCTCGCCGGAGACCGCCGCGGCCAGCCTGTGCGGGTGGGCCAGATTGGCCGGCGTGGCCGGCGGACGGTCGCCGTTGGGCTGCGCCGGCGCTGGCC
>JBAWFG010000169.1:0-4771 GCA_049591655.1 Solirubrobacteraceae bacterium | reverse complement strand
GCCTGATCCCGCGGGTTCACCAGCGCTACGGCCAGGACCGCTCTGCGCTGGTCGCCGCCTTCCCCACCTACCGCGCCCGGGGAGCGATCCGGGAGCTCGGCAAGGCGCTCGGGCTGCCGCCGGGGGATATCGAGCGGGTGGCCCGGGGCAGCGAGGGGTGGGATGCCCGGGAGGTCGGCCGGGACATCGAGGGCGCCGGGCGCCATGGCCTGACCGGGCGCTGGGCGTGGTTGGCCCGGCTGGCGGCCGAGGCCCATGGTCTGCCCCGACACCTGTCCCAGCACTCCGGCGGGATGATCATCGCCACCCGGCCGCTGATCGACTGCTGCCCGATCGTCCCGGCGGCGATGGAGGGGCGACAGATCGCCCAGTGGGATAAGGACTCGTGCGCCGATGCGGGCTTCCTCAAGATCGATGTGCTCGGGTTGGGGATGTTGTCGGCGGTGGAGCGGGCGGTCGAGTTGATCGCGCAGACCCGGGGCGAGCGAATCGATCTCTCACGGATCCCCTACGACGATCCGGCGACCTACGAGTGCATCCAGAACGCCGACACGACCGGCGTGTTCCAGATCGAGAGCCGCGCCCAGATGCAGTCGCTGCGCCGCACGCGGCCGGAGAACCTGCGGGACATCACGATCCAGGTGGCGATCGTCCGCCCCGGTCCGATCCAGGGTGGCGCCGTCAACCCCTATATCGAGCGCCGCCAGCGGATGCGCGTCGACCCCGAGTTCCAGGTCCCCTACGCGCATCCCTCGCTGGAGCCCGTGCTGGAGGAGACGCTGGGCACGATCATCTTCCAGGACCAGGTGCTCGAGGTTTCGATCGCGTTCGCCGGCTTCGGGATCGGCGAGGGGGAGGGCCTGCGGCGGGCGATGAGTCGCAAGCGCTCGGAGGCGGCGATCGAGGCCTACCACGAGCGTTTCGTCAGCGGGGCCCAGCGCAAGCACGGTGTCGACTCCGAGACGGCCGAGCGGGTCTGGGAGATGGTCAAGGGGTTCTCCGGTTTCGGGTTCCCCAAGGCCCATGGAGCGGCGTTCGGCCTGCTCGCCTATCAGTCGACGTGGCTGCGCGTGCACTACGCGCCTGAGTTCCTGTGCTCACTGCTCAACGAGCAGCCGATGGGCTTCTATCCGCCTGACGCCCTCGTCCACGAGGCCCAGCGGCGCGGCATCGACGTCCAGCCGCCCGACGTGAACGAGAGCGAGGTGGAGTGCGGCATCGAGCTGCCCGGGGAGGGGACGGAGAGTGTCTCCCCGCCCTCGGAGAGTGTCTCCCCGCCTTCGGAGAGTGTCCCCCCGCCCTCCCGGGTCCGGATCGGCCTGGCCTACGTCCGGGGTGTGCGCCGCCAGGATGTGGCCGAGCTGGTCGACGCCCGGGATGCGAGCGGGCGCTTTCGCAACCTGTCCGATCTCGCGTCTCGGGCCGGCTGCGGCGCGGCGGCGCTCGAGCTGCTCGCGTGGTCGGGGGCCTGCGACTCGCTGGCGGTTGTGGAGGGGGGTGCACGGCGGCTGGGGTTCGCGCGGCGGGAGGCGCTTTGGCAGCTGGGGGTGATGACCCCGGGCCGCAGCGTCCCCGGCGGCACGCAACTGGCGCTGCCGCTCGATCTGCCGGCGCCCCCGTCGTTGCGGCCGCTGAGCGAATGGGAGGGGATGCTCGCCGACTACAGCACCACCGGGCTGACCACGCGGACGCATCCGCTGGCTCTGCTGCGCCGGAGGATGGGGTCAGGAGTGGTGACCAGCCGGGACCTCGAGGAGCTCGATCACGGCCGCCGGGTGCGGATCGGTGGCCTGGTCGTCGCCCGCCAGCGTCCGGGGACGGCGAGCGGGATCGTGTTCATCCTGCTCGAGGACGAGCACGGGACGATCAACCTCGTCGTCCCTCCCCAGGTCTACGAGCGCCACCGGCTGATCGTCCGGACCGAGCCGCTGATGCTCGTCGAGGGCAAGCTCGAGCGCTTCGCCGCCGCCGGCGGGGCGATCAATGTCCTCGTCGACCGAGTCGGGTCGATAGACGCACCGGACCGACTCGTTGCCGAGATCAAGGACTTCTCGATGCTCGACGAACAGGTCCGGCATGGCCTGGCCGAGCAGAAGGCCAGCGCGAGCGGCGAGGCGGAGGACTTCCGGGCCGTCGCGCCGCCGGTGATGAGCTTCGCCTCCGGGCGCCGACGATGACCGAACTTCCGATTCAGGGCCCTGGCCTGCGCGGCCGCCGCGACCATCAGCTGACACCGCGTCAACGCCCCGTCATCGGCTAAGGTCCCGCTCCCATGCTCGCCGTCGTTGCATTCGTCGCCTTCTGGGTCATTGTCGCCCTGGCCCTGTTCTTCCTCGCCGCGCGCGGCGGGGGTGGGGCGCGCGCGGTGGCAACCGGTCCCTCGCGCGGTGGCATGCGGTCGGTGCTCACACTGTTCGTCGCGACCACCGTGGTGTTCGGTGTCGCGCTGCCGATCCTCATGCTCACCGGCAACCACGCCAACGCCAACGCGCAGGTCGGCGGGCTCAAGCTGACCGCCGCGGAGAAGAACGGCCGCGAGCTGTTCGGCGAGCACTGCGGTGTCTGCCACACGCTCGCCGCCGCCAACGCGGTCGGCAAGGTCGGCCCCAACCTCGACCTCCTCAAGCCGGCCGAGACACTCGTGCTGCACACGATCACCTTCGGGTGCCTGGCCAACGCGCCGGCGGGTTCGCCCCAGACCTGCCTCGGGCAGGGCGTCATGCCCGCCGCTGTGGTGCAGGGGCGCGATGCGCAGGATGTGGCGGCGTTCGTCGCCAAGGTCGCCGGCCAGGAGTAATCGCTCCGCGTCGGCCGCGTGCCGCGCGCCGCACGCCGTACCGCAGTTCTCCCCGCAGTTTGCGGGGAAACGGCTGTCCCGGATGGTGACCGGATATCCGTCCGCCGGAGCCGCTGTTACAGTCGCCGACCCAGAAGCTGAATTCCAATCCGCTCCAGCCGCCGGTAGTCGGACGGAAGTGGGGGAACCAGGTTGCAGGGGCTAATCGCGCCCAGCGTGTAGCGCCGCTCTTTCGGCGCGAGCCCGTCAGCTAACCCCGCAAGCACACAGAAAGAGGGCTTAGAGATGCCGCGATCAGGCGCAGCTGCGTTCAGGGGTGCCCCCGTTCAATTTGAGGACAGCTGGGTCGACCCGGTCGATGACCGCTGGAGGGCACCGGAACCCGGTACCGCAACAACGGCGTCCAGCGAGCGCCGCACGGTGACGATCCGCGGACGCGGGTCCGAGCGCTACGTGACCCCGCACACCTCGAGCGCCCGCCGCCGCAACGAGAAGCGCTACGAACGCGCCGGCTTCAAGGCCGACCGCGCCGCCATGTGGGCCGTCCTGCTCGGGGTGATGCTCATCTTGGCCGCGGTCACCAGCGCGCACGCCGCCACGCTGCACCATCTCGCCCGGCTGCACTAGCAGCCGTGTGAACACTCCTCTCGGCTGCACTCGCAGCCGTGTGAACACTCCTCCGGGCTGTCGCGCCCGGGGTCCTGCCGCGCGCGTCCCACCGGGGAACGGGACGCCCTTACACAACCATTACCCGGGCGGTGATCCCGGGTTTATCGCCGTGCGTACAAGGAGAAGTGGCGGTTTCACGGCGCTTGCCGTATGACCCCGTCCCAGATAGACTTATGTTTGGTAAGCAGGTGTTGAAAGTAAAGGGCAGGATCGCCCCGATCTTGCCGCCCCTTTAGACCTTTCGGTGGTCAGCGATGAAGATTCCAATGAGCAGATTCCAGATCCACGACGACCTCACCGCGCCTGAGGGTTCGATGGCGGTCCTGCGGGGCGCGCTGTCCTCAGGCGGGCAGCTCCCCAACTTCCTCGGAGTGCTCGCCGGCTCGCCGGCGGCTCTGCGGGCCTACGCGCGGTTTCGGTCTGAGCTGCGCCACGGCACGCTGACGCTGCCGACGTTGGAGCGGATCGCGCTCGCCGTCGCCGAGCACTACCACTCCGAGCCGGGAATCGCGATGCACTCGCGGGCCGCCCGTGGCGCCGGTCTGGCCCTCGACGAGGTGGCGCTGGCCCGGCAGTTCGACTCCAACGACCCGCACGAGGCGGCACTGCTGCGCTATCTGCACTCCCTCCTTGCCGACGGCCGCCCGCCGATGCATCTCCACGAGGAGGCGCGTGAGGCCGGCTGGGACGACGAACAGATCCTGGAGGCGATCGCCACCGTCACGCTGGAGAGCTTCACGGCGATGATCAACGTGGCGGGGGAGGTTCCGGTGGACGGATCGGCTGAGGCCTCGCGAGCGCTCGAGGCCGCCTGAACGCCTAAGCTTCCGGTCCTGATGGTCCCCCACCACCAGACCTCCGCCGAGTCCGAGTCAGAGCCCGGTTCACGTTCTCCCCGCGGCAATTGCTGTCCGCTGTACCACGAGGCGGTCGAGCTCGTGGGCCGGCGCTGGACGGGCGCCATCCTCCGGGTCCTGCTCGACGGCTCGCTGCGGTTCTCGGAGATCGCCCAGGCGATCCCCGAGCTGTCGGACCGTCTGTTGTCGGAGCGCATGAAGGAGCTCGAGGCCCGTGGGATCGTCGAGCGCACCGTCCTGCCCGGGCCTCCACTGCGGGTGCGCTACCAGCTCTCGACGATGGGCGCCGAACTCGAGCCGGCGCTCACCGAGCTCGAGAGCTGGGCTCGGCGCTGGCTGGGCGACCGGCCCGCCGGGACGAGTCGGGACGCTGCCGGGACGGGTCAGCACACCGCTCGAACGGGTCAGCACGCCGCTCGAACGGGTCAGCACGCCGCTCGAACGGGTC
>JBAWFG010000168.1:0-1503 GCA_049591655.1 Solirubrobacteraceae bacterium | reverse complement strand
GGCATCGCTGTCACCTCCGCAGCCCGGGGTCCGGCAGTGACACCAACCAACCGGAAGGGGACACTATGTTTGGGTCCAGCCGTTCGCGTACCGCGCTCGGCATTGGAGTGGGAATCGCAGGCCTTGGCTTCGCGGGCTCTGCGATCGGTGCGCCCGGCGGTGGCAGGCCGACAAGCGGGACCGTGTACGTCGGTCAGGCGCCGAAGCCGAGTTCGCTTGTCTACGACGCCGGCTTCATCCAGGACAAGGTGCTCGGCCAGGGCGCCGTGACGTTCGTGACGAAGGCGATCGCATCCCCCGCGGGAGCGATCACGATCAAATCGAAACAAGTGACGATCTACACGCCGAACGGTTCGCTGAGCGGCACCGGAAGCGGGATTCTGACGATCACCAATACGCCTAAAACCGGTGATGCCGTGGTGACGGGCGGCAAGCTGGTGCTCAATCATGGCACCGGCCGCCTGGCGGGACATTCGCTGCGCGCCACGTTCTCGGGAACGGGGAATATCGGAGGCGCCAACATCCCCGACTCTTACACCTTCCGCTACAAGGGCATCTACCGTTAGCGAGCGAGCCTCATACCGCCGAGCGGTTGTCCAAACGCCTCGGTGATCCTGGAGGCGGTCGGGGTTCGGTATGAGCCCCGCTCGGGGGCGTCCCTGCGGGCCGCGGGGTGTGGCCGCGGGGTACCTTCCGATCTAGAGCGCGGGCGAGTGGCGCCCGCTTGGAAGCCCCTTCGGGGCTTTGCACCTTGCGGTTGCTGGAGGTACCACCGTGGCCACGATTTCAAGCCTACTCGCCGATCACGTGAGCCTGCAGGTCCGGTCGGTCGACCGGTTGTTCCTTCAGGGATACGTCCCGAGGTTGATGTGCGAGGGGCAGGTGATCCGGTTCCTCTTGGATCGCGGGTTCCCGATCCCCTCCCCAGCGGTGCTGGGCAAGATGGGCCGCGACTACGTCAACCAGATCAACGACTACATCGCCAGCAATCAGATCCCGACGGTGAAGTTCGTCAAGGGCGACGTCAAGGAAGAGATCGCCCGCAAGCACTTCAAGGACGCCGAACGCGAGGGCCGCTACGGCGTGGTGATGGTCGGGATCGCGCAGGAGAGAACGAGCGCGTGGCGTGGCTGGCGCGACGGCGGCCCGGACGGGCACCCGCACTTCGTCTACCGCCGCCAATCGATCTTCCCCAACAACTACTACATCTATATCCGCGACCCCGACTGGGGACCGACGTTCATCAAGACCATCGCCTATGCGCCATTCCCGGTGTGGGTCTATCTGAACGGGAACGAGTGGGCCAAGCAGCAGGCCGCCCAGCAAGGCATTGAGTTCAAGCCGCTGGATAACGGGTTCGCGTCCTGCGAGCAGCCCGACGCGCTCGCCGAGATCTGCAACAGCCTCTCGGCCGAGGATGTGTGGTTGTTCTTCGAGCGCTGGCAGGCGGCGCTGCCCTCACCGTTCACCGACGAGGACCGCCGGCGCGGGTACGTCTACGAC
>JBAWFG010000167.1:0-10931 GCA_049591655.1 Solirubrobacteraceae bacterium | reverse complement strand
CCCGGGTCGCCTTCGACGCCGGTGAGATGGTGGTCAACTCATCCCAGAACGGCGGCGGTAAGGACACCTGGATCCTGGACGAGGGGTAGTCGCGGGCGACGATTCTCCCGGGCCCCGAGACTCCCCTGGCGGCGATTCTCCCGGGCCCCTCCCCTGGCGGCGATTCTCCCGGTGGGCGTGGCAGGCCCAGACGACGTCGGCAAACGTACGCTGCGCTCGCCGCCGGCCCGTGGGTTGGACGTTGACGGCGTGGGGGGCCGCAAACATCCAACGCCTCGGTTCCCGTGCGGCACGTTGGACGTTGACGGCGTGGGGGGACGCAAACGGCCACCCACCACCCGTGCGGCGGTCACGGTTGACGTTTGCAGGCCAAAAGGGCTCGCGATCGGCCCGGGCGGCAGGGGCAGGCGGGCCAGCAGTCTCGCCATCCCCGCCGTGGGAGGTCCCAGAGCTCGCCCTCGGGCGGAGGGGCCCGCCGCACCCCCCCCGGCGGATTGCCACCAGGGCAATCCGCCGATGGAATCGCCATTAAGGCGATTCCACAACTTCGTCAGCGCCGCTGCTCAGCCGCTCCTGCACGAGATCGTCGGGCAGCCGGCGGCTGAGCGCGAAGTAGTAGATCAGCACGCTGAATGCCGCGGTGACGGCCATGTCGACCCCGAACGGCAGGACGTTCTTGCCACCGTCGAAGCTCGACAGGAGGCTGAGCACGAGCAGCCCGATCAGCCAAGGCCACATCCACACCGACGAGGACCAGTCGAGGTTGACGCGGTCGGCCCGGGGCCGGGTGAGCTGGGCGACCGCCAGCAGGACGAGACCGATCCCGATCGCCGCGAACAGCTTCCAATCGGTCGTCCAGCCCGCGAACAGCACGATCAGGTTGGCGACGACGAAGCCGACCGGCGCCAGCACCCCGGCGCCGGGCAGCCGGAACGGCCGCGCGTGATCGGGCAGCTGGCGGCGCATGGCGGCGAGGCTCAGCGCCTGGGCGGCGTAGATGATCACCGAGGCCGAGGTGATGAACGCGACGAGCTTCTGCCAGCCGGGGAACGGCAGGAACACGATCATCCCGACCGCGAAGGCGAAGATGACGCTGATCCACGGGGTGCCGCGGCTGTCGAGCTTGCCGAACGCCGGCGGGATGTACCCGTTGCGCCCGAGCGCGTAGGAGATGCGGGCACTGGAGCCGGTGTAGATGAGCCCGGTCCCTGCGGGGGACAGGAATGCGTCGATGTAGAGCAGCACCGCCAGCCAGCCGAGGCCGAGCCCGCTGGCCAGGGCCGCGTAGGGGCCGAACTTGTTGGTGAAGCTGAGGTTCGCCCAGCCGTGCGCGGCGGCATTGGGCCCGAGCGCTCCGAGGAAGGCGATCTCAAGCAGGATGTAGACGACGGTCCCGATGATCATCGCGCCGATCACCGCGAACGGGATGTTGCGCTGCGGGTTGCGTGATTCGCCGCCGAACTGGATCGCCTGCTCGAAGCCGAGGTAGGCGAAGATCACGCCGCCGCTGGCGATCGCCGACAGGATCCCCTTGACCCCGGAGGGCGCGAATCCGTCGCCGGCGGTGAAGTTGGAGCTGGAGAACGCGGTGACGATGAGGACGATGATCGTCAGCACCGGGATCGCGATCTTCCACCACACGACCGCGGTGTTGCTCTCGGACAGCCGCCGCACGCCCCACAGGTTGATCGCGGTGAACAGGAGCATGAGGACGGCGGCGACCGCGTAGCCCGCGCCGGTCAGCACGATCTGGCCGCCGGAGCTGTGGACGAGGTGGAAGCCGAACGCCTGGTTGACCCACTTGTCGCCGTACTGCAGCGCGGCCTCGGTCTCGACGGGCGCCAGCGTCACCGACCCGAGCCAGTAGACCCATCCCATCCCGAACCCGACCATGCTCCCGAACGCGTAGTGGGGGAACCGGGCGATGCCGCCGTTGACCGGGTGCATGCCACCCAACTCGGCGCAGATGAGCGCCAGCAGCATGACCGCCGCCGCGCCGACGACCCACGAGATGATCGCCGCCGGACCCGCGACCTGGGTGGCGTTGAGCGCGCCGAGCAGCCAGCCGGAACCGATCACCGACCCCACCGACGTGAACATGAGCGCTATGCGGCCGACATCACGGCGCAGTCCGGTCGCTGAAGCCGGCGCGCCTGCGGCGCCGGGCGTTCGCTGGCCTTCCCTGACAGCGGTCGACATACCGTCTGTCCCCTTCCGTTCGTTACCTGGATTCCAGACCGCCTACCCAGGAGCGCGCGTCACAATGCATGGGGCCCCGGCCGCGTTTGGCTCACCAGGGCAGGGGTAACCGGGCAACCCATGAACGAGATCGCCGAAGGCATATTTCACTGGACCGCCGTCCACGAGCCGATCAACACCACCGTCAGCTCGTACTTCATCGCGCCCGCCGGAGTGGTGCTCGATCCCAAGATCCCGCCCGACGGCTGGGACGCGCTGCCCGCCGAGCCGCAGCAGATCCTGCTCACCAGCGGGCACCATCTTCGCGACGCCCCGGCCTTCGCGCAGCGGTTCGGGATCCCGATCCGAGGCTCGCAGGAGGCGGCCGAGCACATCGGGGATGAGGCGACGATCGACACGTTCGCCGCGGGCGAGGAGGTCGCGCCGGGGATCATCGCGCTGCACATCGGCGTCCTGTGTCCCGACGAGGGCGCGCTGCAGATCGCGGCCGGCGGGGGCGCGCTGGCGATCGCCGATGGCGTGACGCCCCGGGACGGCGGGCTCGGGTTCTTCTCCGACTCGCTGCTCGGCGACGACCCGGAGGCGATCAAGCGCGGCCTCAAGCAGGCCTATGCGCAGGTGCTCGACCGGCCCTTCCGGCACCTGCTGTTCGCCCACGGCGAACCGGTGCTCGACACCGGCAGGGCGGATCTGGAGGCGTTCGTGTCCGGCGCGGCCGGGGAGTAGCCACCGGCGTAATCACGGGGAACCGCGTCAGCGGTTTCCCATATTCAAAAAGGCCCGCAGTGCCTCATGGGTGCGCTGGGGGCTCTCCAGCTGGGGCACGTGGCCGCCGTCGAGCACGAGGTGCTCGCTGGCAGGCAGCGCGGCGCGGACGTGGTCGGCGAAGCCGATCGGCACCAGCGTGTCACGACGCCCCCAGACGAACAGGCTCGGCGCCTGGAGCTCGGGCAGGCGTGTCCACAGGCCGTTGCGGCCCCGGGGCGCCTCCAGGTAGATGTTGCGCGCCGCCGCGTAGAAGGCAGAGCGACCGCGCGGAGTGAGGTAGGAGCGCAGGAACTCGTCGATCCCGGCAGCGGTCCACTCCTCCTCGGCGCCGGGCACGACGCGGCGGACGATCGTCTCGACGGCGAGCCGCGGCGCCGGCTGGATCAGTCCGAGCCGCGGTTCGACGAGGCGCAGCAGCGGCGCCCACGGCCGGCTGCGCAACCAGGCCAGCGACGGAGCGAGCAGACCGAGGCGGTCGACCCGGTCGGGGTGGCGCAGGCCGGCCTCGATCGCAACCCGGCCCCCCATGCTGTTGCCCACCAGATGGGCACGGTCAACTTCGAGGGCGTCGAGCAGGGCGGTCACCGCCCCGGCGAAGTAGGCGGGGTCATACGCAGCCCGGATCGGCTTGACCGAATCGCCGAAGCCGGGCAGGTCGATGGCGATCGCCCGGTGGGTCTCGGCGAGGGCAGCGACGGTGGGCAGGAACGACACCTTGGTGGCGCCGAGCCCGTGGATCAGGATCACCGGCGGACCCGATCCAGCCTCGGTGACCGAGATCGGCCCCGCGGTCGTCGCGACCTCGCGCAAGCGCAGCCCGTTCTCCCGCGCCCCCGCAGTCGCGGCGAGGAAACCAACCCCGAGGTGCAGGTCGTGGCGGATCCTCAGCCGGCGTGAACGGAACGCCGCCATCCCGCCGCGTACGTCGTCGGCGATCTCAGCCCACGTCCCGGCGTCGGCGCTCAGCAGCGCATCGGGACGGCGGCCGGAGGCCGGAGCGAGCTGTGCGCCCCGCTCGTCGAGCAGCACGTCGACGGGCTCGGGGCCGGCGCCCTCAAGCCGGACCCGGGCCGAACGACGGTTCAGCGCAAAGACCGAGGGGTCATAGCGATCAGTCAGCTCCTGCAGCGGTGATGTGGGCGAGATCGTCGGCATTACCGTTTTTCGGTGTGTAACGGGAATTACCCCAATACCCGGCTTCGGTTGCGACGCATCCCCGATTTGGGTTGGTCGCCAACCTCGCGGCTCAGGTCTGACAGGCGGGGCACCAGTAGGTGGTGCGGCCCCCGACGACGGCCCGGGACAGGGCATGCCCACACCGCGGGCAGTGGCCCTCACGGCCCCGGGCGGGCACAAACCGTCCGGTGTGCACGCCGCCCTTGCGGATCGCCGAGCGCACGGCGGAGCGCAGCTCCCGGCGCAGGCGGTCCAGGTCCTCGACCGTGAGGTCAGACGTCGAGCGGGTGGGGGCGATCCGGGCCTGCCACAGCGCCTGGTCGGCAAGCAGGTTGCCGACGCCGGAGATGACGTTCTGGTTGAGCAGCCGGGCCTTGACGGTGGTGCGGCCGGCACCGATCAGGCGGCGGAAGTCGTCGCGGCCGACACCGGCGGCGTCCGGGCCGACGTGGCTGAAATCCGGATTGAGCACGGCCCGGCCCAGCCGGCGCTTGTCGCGCAGCGCCATCCGGCTGCCGTCGGCGAACTCGATCGCAAAGCGGTCATACGGCGAGACGTCGGCCTCCCCATCGACGACGATCCGGCCGGCCATCCCGAGATGGAGCCCCAGCACCGGCCCGTCGGCCGTCTCCATCCACAGGAACTTCCCGCGCCGGTGAGCGGCCGCCAACTCGTGACCGACGAGTGCATCGGCGATCTCCCCCGGCGAATGCGGGCGGCAGACATAGGTGTCCCGGTCGTCGACGCGCGTGATCCGACGTCCGAGCACCGTCTCCAATGCGCTGCGCGCGCGTTCGGCCTCCGGCAGCTCCGGCATCGCAGCTCAGCCTACTCGCGGCGCGCACGGCCGCGACGCCGGCGGGAGCGCCACCGGCCGCGTCTATATATGAGAGGTATGGCCACACTGACGATCACTGAGTTCACCGACCCCGGCTGCCCGTTCGCGTGGTCAGCGGAGCCCGCGCGGCGGCGGCTCGACTGGCTCTACGGCGACCAGCTCGACTGGGAGCTGCGGATGGTCGGGCTCGCCGACAGCCCCGACGTCTACGAGAAGCTCGGCTTCACCCCGGAGCGTCAGTCGGATTCATTCAGGCGCCTGGCCGAGCAGCACCACATGCCGATGGACACCGGCCTGCGCCCGCGGATGTCGGCGACGGTGCCGGCCTGCCGGGCCGTCGTTGCCGTCCGCCGTCACCGCCCCGACCGTGAGCACGCGATGCTCCGCGCGCTGCGCGTCCTGCACTTCTCCGGCCATCTGCTCGATGAGCCGGCCACCCACGCCCTCGCCGCGCAGCGCGCCGGCCTCGATCCCGCCGAGCTGGAGACATGGATCGCCGAGCCGGAGACCGAAGAGCTCCTGCGCGCAGATCTCGACGCCGCGCGCCGGCCGACCCCAGGCGCCCTGGCCCAGGCCCACAAGCTCGCCCGCAACGGTGACGGGCACCGTTACACCTGCCCCTCCTACGAGGTGCAGCGCGCCGCCGGCCAGACCGCGCTCGCCGTTCCCGGGTTTCAGCCGCTGGCCGCCTACGAGGTCGCGGTTGCCAACCTCGCCCCCGACGCGCCCCGCCGACCCGACCCCGAGGACGTGCGCGAGGTGCTGGAGTGGGCCGGAGAGCCGCTGGCCACCGCCGAGGTCGCCGCAGTGTGCGGGATCTCACTTGAGGACGCGCGGGAGCGTCTCGGCCGGGTCGCGCAGGAGGAGCACGTCGGCTTCGACGGACTCTGGCACCTCAACGGCGCCTCGGCCAACGGCGCCGTCAGCTCCGCCTAGTCCCCGCCGGCAAGCTGGCGCAGCGCCCGGCGCAGCTCCGCATCGCGCCGCTGCGCCTCGGGATCGGTCCAGCGCCAGCCGATCCCGGATTCGATCACGAACGTCGCCCGGTTGTGGTCCTGCACATGGGTGACCGACAGTTCGACCGCGGCGACCCCTTCGACGAGCTCCTCGTGGGCGACCCGCGCTGATCCGTAGGCGGTCACCGCCACGTCCCCGGCCGCGGTGATGGCGAGCGCGACGAGTGGATCGGCGCGCAGGCGCGCCAGCGAGTCGCGGCGACGCGCCAGCCCGAGCAGCACCCGCGCGTCGTCGGCGCGGACCGCCGCCGAGACCGGAATCGCGTGGGGTGGCGAGCCGCCGGTGATGAGCGTCAGGACGGTCCCGGCCGGCCAGAATGGCAGTTGGGGCGGCTGTGAGGCAGGGTCCGGCACGGTGCCCTGGAATCCTACGGGTGAGGACCTCGCCCCCCGTCAGGCCGCCCGGCCTGGATGATCGACCAACTAGGGTCTTGTCAGATGCCTCAGACCACCCTGCCCGCGCACCAACGCCGATGAGCGACGCGATCACCCGCCACGAATGCGGGCTCACCTGGACGGAGTCGGGTGGGCTCAAACGCTCCTCGCACGCGCTGCTCGCCGACGGCCGCGTGTGGCTGGTGGACCCGTTTGAGGATGACGTGGCGCTCAGCGCCGCCGGCGAGCTGGGACGACCCGCGGCGGTCATCCAGTTGCTCGACCGCCACAACCGCGACTGTGCCCAGATCGCCCAGCGGCTTGAGGTGCCGCTGCTGCGCGTGCCCCAGGCCGTCGCCGACAGCCCGTTTGAGGTGGTGTCGGTCATCTCCCGGCCGTGGTGGCACGAGGTGGCGCTGTGGTGGCCCCAGCACCGCGCGCTCGTCGTCGCCGAGGCGGTCGGTACGGTGCCCGCCTTCGCGCTGGGCCGGCCGCTAGGCCTCCACCCCCTGCTGCGCGTCACCCCGCCCCGGGGAGCGCTCACCCGCCACGCGCCCGACCGGCTGCTCGTCGGGCATGGGGCGCCGCTGCAGACGGGCGCAGCCGCGGCCGTCAGCGAGGCCCTGTCGGCTGCGCGGGCCGACCTCCCGAAGCTGGTAATGACACTGCCGTCGATCGTGCGCGGCCGCTGACCGACGCCGATCCGAGCGGTAACGCGATCGGGAATTGTCGGTACCTGAGTACAAGAAGGACCTCTAAACCCAATGAAAACTGACGCCGTCTTTACACCAGAGGCCGAATCCGGCCGATCTGTCGCCCGCAACCGACATTCCGCCCGTGCGGCTGCAATCATCGATCGCATGAGGGCTCGCGAGCCGCATGGAGGGGGCCACACGCGCGGCATGCTTGAGCTGACCGCGGCCGATGCCCGTGCGCTGGCGGCGGGGACCTCCGACACCAGCTCCCGGACGCACAACGGCCACGGGCGCCCCCACGAGAGCGGGCGCTCAGCGCGTGACAGCGCCGCCGCGGCGATCCCCCGGCGCCCCGGCTCCACCGCTCACGCGGCAGCGATGCCGCCCGAGGTCGCGCCGGGGCCCGCGTCGACCCTCAGCTACCGCACCGCCTGGGTCGGCCTGGCCGGTCTGCTCATCACCGGCCTGGTGATCGCCCTGTCGGCGGCCCACACGATGACCCTGCTGCCCGCCTCCCTGCGCCCGGACCCCGGCGCGCTCGGTGGGGCGTTTCGCTATGTCGGGCTTGACATCGGGCTGCCCGGCCTGGCCGCCGCGCTCGTGCTCATGTTCCTCTCCTATGCACTGGCCCTGCGGGCGATCGGACAGTTGCCGCGCCGTGCCGTGCTCAGCTGCATCTTGGCCCTCAACGTGCTCGTGCTGATCGCACCGCCGCTGATGTCGACCGACCTCTTCAGCTACATCGCCTACGGCCGGCTCGGCGCGCTGTACAGCATCAACCCGTATCTGCACGGCCCCAACCTGATGTCGATCGATCCGCTCTACCACCTGGTCGGGGCCCAGTGGACGCATACCCCAACCGCATACGGGCCCCTGTTCACCGCGCTCAGCTATCCCCTCGCCGGCCTCACGATCGCCGCCAACGTGTTCGCCTATAAGGCGATCGCCGCGCTGTCGAGCTTCGTCGTGGTCTGGCTCGTGTGGCAGGCCGCACGCCTGCGGGGCATGGATCCCGTCAAGGCGGTGGCGCTCGTGGGGCTCAACCCGGTGATCGTCGTCTACGGCGTGGGCGGGGGCCACAACGACCTGCTGATGCTGGCGATCCTCGTCGCCGGGATCTACGTGCTGCTGCGCCAGCGGGAGGGCACCGGGGGGGCGATGATCATCGCCGCCACGGCCGTCAAGCTCACCGCCGGGGTCCTGCTGCCGTTTGCGATCGCGGCCAGCGCTGGGCGGCGGGTCGCCACCTCCGGCCGGGCGCGCGTCATCGCCGGGGCCGCGCTGGCCTCAATGGTGTTCGCGGTGCTGGGCCTGACCCTGTTCGGCTGGGGACCGCTGCACCTGCTCGGGACGCTGACCTCGATCCAGGCCGGCGGCGGCGTGCACAGCATCCCCGGCTTCGTCCTCAACGGACTTGGGCTGGGCCGGTTTGACTGGCTGCTCAGCGACATGCTGCACGCGGCGTACGCGGTCAGCCTCGCCTGGCTCATCCACCGGGTCTGGATCGGCGAGCTTGACTGGATCACCGCGGCGGGCTGGGCCACGGTCGGCCTGCTCATCTCAGCCGGGGCGCTCATGCCCTGGTACGTCGCCTGGCTCATCCCGCTGGCGGCCCTGAGCACCGACCGCCGCCTGTGGTTGACGGCGATCGGGCTCACGAGCCTCGGGCTCACCTCGCTGTAGCGGCCGACTCCCGACGCGGCCGGGTGCAGGCCACCGAGCGGTCGGGGCCCCCTACAGGTTGATCGCGGCCATCCCGGCCTCGTCGTAGCGGTCGCCGGCGGCCTGCGGCAGCTCGGCGTCGATGCGCTCCAGGTCGGCGTCGCTCAGCTTCACATCGACCGCCGCAGCATTCTGCTCCAGGTACTCACGGCGCTTGGTGCCGGGGATCGGCACGACGTCGTCGCCCTGCGCAAGCACCCAGGCGAGCGCCAACTGTGCCGGGGTGATGTCCTTCTCCTGCGCGATCTCGGCCACCTTTGCCGCCAGCTTGAGGTTGGCGTCGAGATTCTCGCCCGTGAACCGCGGTCCGTGGCGGCGGAAGTCGTTGGCGTCGAGGTCCTCAGGCGAGGTGAACCGGCCCGATAGGAAGCCCCGGCCAAGCGGCGAGTAGGGAACGAAGCCGATCCCCAACTCCCGGCAGGTCGGCAGGATCTCGCCCTCCACATCCCGCGTCCACAGCGAGTACTCCGTCTGGACCGCGGTGATGGGATGCACGGCGTGGGCACGGCGGATCGTGTCAGCGGCAGCCTCGCTGAGGCCGATGTGACGGATCTTGCCCTGCTCCACGAGCTCGGCGAGCGCTCCGACCGTCTCCTCGATCGGCACGTTGGGGTCGACCCGGTGCTGGTAGTACAGATCGACGTAGTCGGTGCCCAGGCGCTGCAGCGACCCCTCGATCGAGCTGCGGACGTGCTCCGGTGACCCGTCGAGGGGCCCGAGCGTCGACAGGTCCCCGGGCGTGGTCGTCGGCTCGATGCGCCGGGCGAACTTCGTGGCGATGACGTACTCCTCACGCCGCCCCCTGACGGCACGGCCGACGAGCTCTTCGTTGGTCATCGGGCCGTAGAGCTGGGCGGTGTCGAGGAAGTTGATCCCGAGCTCCAGCGCCCGGTGAATGGTCGCCGTCGCCTCGCCCTCGTCGGCGGACCCGTAGAAGGCCGACATCCCCATGCACCCCAGCCCCAGGGCCGAGACCTCGAGCGTTCCGAGCTTGCGCTTCTCCATTACTGCTCCAATCGGTCGCTGTCGTGAACTACTGACGCCTCACGATATGAAGGGCATGACACGATGCCTCGTCGATGGCATCCAAGGGCGAAGCGGTGGAGCTGGCGGTCGGTGCGCGGACGGTCCGCATCTCCAGTCCCAACCGCGTTTACTTCTCAGCGCGGGGGGAGACCAAGCTCGACCTCGCCCGCTACTACCTCAGCGTCAGCGACGGCATCGTGCGCGCGCTGCGGGAGCGCCCGTGCATGCTGCACCGTTTCCCCAGCGGCGTCGACGGCGAGAAGGTCCACCAGAAGCGCGTGCCGTCCGGTGCCCCCGAGTGGCTGCAGACCGTGCGGGTGACGTTCCCGCGCTACGGCCGCCACGCCGACGAGCTGTGCGTCACCGAGCCGGCCAGCGTCATCTGGGCGGTGCAGATGTCGACCGTCGAGTTTCATCCCTGGAACTCCCGGCGCGCTGACGTCGAGCACCCCGACGAGTGGCGCATCGACCTCGATCCGATGCCCGACTGCCCGATGGACCGCGTCCGCCGCGTCGCCAACGCCGCCCACGAGGTGCTCGACGAGCTCGGCGCAGTGGGATGGCCGAAGACCTCCGGCGGCTCAGGGATCCACATCTATGTCCGGATTGAGCCCCGGTGGAGCTTCGGTGAGGTCCGCCGCGCCGCGCTGGCGTTCGCCCGAGAGGTCGAGCGCCGGGTTCCCGCCGATGCCACCACCACCTGGTGGCGCAAGGACCGCGACCCCGAGAAGGTGTTCGTCGATTACAACCAGAACGCCCGTGACCACACGATCGCCTGCGCCTACTCGGTACGCGGCGTGCCCGAGGGCACCGTCTCGACCCCGTTCGCCTGGGAGGAGCTCGACGACGTCCAGCCGCAGGAGCTGACGATCGCCACGGTTCCCGACCGGTTCGCCCGCCTCGGTGACCTGCATGCCGGAATCGACGACGCCGTCTTCTCGCTCGAGCCGCTGCTGGAGTGGGCCGACCGCGCGGGGGTCGACGAGCCGCCCGATCCCGACGACGCCTGAAGGGCGCCCAGCCCCGGTGCCGGACGCCCTTCATTGGCCCACACCCTCACATCACGCCGGAGCTGTCGCATCCGTGGTTTGCGACCGAGCGTGTGCGGGGCCGGTG
>JBAWFG010000166.1:0-3583 GCA_049591655.1 Solirubrobacteraceae bacterium | reverse complement strand
TCCCCCCGCTGGAGTTGAGGCTGTCCAGCAGCTTGCGCAGGTTGGCGGTCGTCGGGTCGGCGGCGGTCCCGAGCGCGTTGAGCTGCTTGGCCAGCGGGAGCGTCGCCACCAGCGCCGGCTGGGATTTAGCCGACGCCGCGCCGAGGTCGATGAGCGCGGTCCGCGCCGCGGACGCGAACGGGGTCAGATTGGCAAACTGGCGCCCCAGCGCGGAGGCGCTCTGGCCGAGCGAGGTCATCAGCGGGGTGCCCTGCGAGGCGAGCTGGCCGAGGTCGGCCATCAGCGGACGCAGTTGAGCCAGGTAGCTGGGGAACAGATGGAAGGTCCGGTTGATGTCACGGGCTCGGGCCGCACTGGCCACCGCCGTCGTGTTGGCGTGGGTCACGAAGCCGGCGAGGTGGGCGCGCTCGGCGGCCAGCGGGGCGAGCACGGCGTCGGAATCGGTGGCCAGCCGGGCCAGCACACGGTTCTGGCCGGCCAGGATCTGCAGCACCTTGTCGGTGGCGCCGAGTGCCGGATTGGCGCGGTGGATGACCGCGTTGAGGTCCGAGCCGCGGGCGGCGAGCCCGGTCCCGAACTCGTCGATGATCAGTGCCAGCGACTGGCGCACCGGCTGGGTCGAGATGTTCTGGACGATGTCGGAATCGATCGGCGAACTCGTTCGCACCACGGGCAGCAGGTAGCTGCCGGCGCCCGGACCCCGATTCACCCGCGGCAGTGCCGGTGCCCCGGCGGTGCCGGGCTGGCAGTCGACGTACTGCTCGCCGATCAGCGACTGCGGGCGGATCGCGCACGTGGCGTCGGCGTGCCAGGGGGCAAAGCGCGGATCGGTGATCGCCAGCGTGACCGCGGCGCGGTTGGCGACCGTCACCCCAAGGGCGCGGATGCTGCCGACGTTGGCCCCGGCGATCCGGACGTCCTCGCCGGGCGCGGCGAAGGAGGCGTCGTCGAAGATCGCCCGCACGAGGTAGGTGCCGTGTGCGGTGCGGTGCGAACTCTGCGCCAGCGCGATCCCGACCGCCGCCACGAGCACGGCAGCGCCGATGAGTGCGGCCCGTCTCATGGTCCTGGGGGCACCGACGAGGTGTCACAGGCCGGCACCGACTGCGGGGCTGAGCCGTCGGGCGTGGCCTGCACGGCGCTGCCCGGGCAGCGGCTCCGGGTGCTCTGCAGCCCCTGGTAGCGCTCGAAGGCCGGCTTGGTCTGCAGTTGGTTGGAGGAGTCGATCGTGAACGGGAACAGCGTCGGCTGGGTGCGGACGTAGTGCCCGTTGGCGTCGTAGTAGGCGCCGGCCTGCCCGAGGTTGGTGAGCGCCCCGACGAGGTCGGGGGTGTAGTTGCGCAGGTAGGCGACCTGCGCGGCCGAGTCGGTGAACTGCCGCACCATCTCCGGGAACGCCGACGCGGCGATCTGTGCCAGCGCCGGGGTCGCCTGGGCCAGCGTGGTGAGGCTGCCGACGAGCCCGTCCAACGCGGCGACGGTCGGGATTGATGGGGTGATCAACCCGCGCAGCTGGGCCAGGAACACCGGCAGCTGGCGCACGGCGGGCTTGGATGCGCGCACCAGCGGATCCAGGGCGTCAAGGGTGCCGTTGAGGCCCGCCAGGGTCGTGGTGGCCCGGCGCAGCGTCGCGGGCGCGAGCACGAGCGCCTGCTGCAGTGCCTGGCTCTGGGAGGCGATCGCTCCGGTGGCGGTGCTGGTGTTGGCGATCAGCTGCGAGAGCTGCGAGCTGCGGGAGGCGAGCGCCTGCATCGCCTGGGCGCCCTGCACGAGCAACCCGTCGAACGCAGGTTGATCACGCGTCAGCTCGGCGGTCACCTGACTGGTGCTCTGCAGGCCGGGCGCCAGGTACTGCAGCGCGCGGTTGGCGTCCAGTCCGCGGCCCTGCAGCGACGCGGCCTCGCCGCGGATGAAACCGCTCAGCCCCGCCCGGGTGAGCGGATCGAAGGTGTCGAACAGCTGGTCGATGTTGACCGCCGAGTAGGTGTGCTGGGCGTCGATCACGCCGCCGCTGGGGATCGCCGGGGCCTGGCGGGGGCCGGGTTCCAGCTCGACGTACTTGGAGGCGATCCCAGACAGCGAATCCTCATAGATGCGGGCCACGGTGCCCTGGTGCAGCGGGCCGACGTCGCCGTGCAGATCCAGTCTGATCACCGCTTGGCCGTTGGGCGTGAGCCCGATGGAGTTGACGGTGCCGATCGCCGCGGGCCCGATCAGGACGTTGTCGCCGGTGACCAGGCCGCTGGCGTTCTGAAACTCGGCGTTGAGGGTATAGGTCGAACCACCCCCCAGAACGACGAGCGCCACCACGACGAGGGCGAGCGTCAACGCGCCGGCGGCAGCTACGCGTGCCGTCGTGCTCGTGCGCGGGCCATCGGCGCCTCCGAGTTGCGTCTGAACCGAGGCAGGCCGCCCTCCGGGACCTCCTGTCTTGCTCTGTGGCGGGCCGATGCGGCTCTCCTTCTCCTTCTCATTCCCGGGCGTCATCGACGCTGCGGTAGGCATCCTGCCAAAGGGATCGATGCTCGTGGGCCCCGGCATCCACGAGCTCGGGCGAAGATCATCCTAACTGTCGGTACGGCGCGCCAACAACGCAGCGCCGATTGCGCCCCCCGCGTCCCCCAAGCCGGCGACCCGTACCGCGGGCGGCCGTGCGTCGTTGAACAGATGCGGGTGCATCTCGGTGGCGATCCGTTCGGCCATCGGCTGGCCGAAGCGCACCCCGAGGCCGCCTCCGATGACGACCGCTTCGACGTCGAGCAGATTGACCGCGGAGGCGATCCCGGCGCCGAGCGCCGCCACGGCGCGATCGATCAATTCAACCGCCAGCGAGTCCCCGTCCGATACCGCGTTGAACCACACCGAACTCGTCAGGCGGGTGCGCCCGCGCTGCTTCATGATCTTGAACAGGCTCGTCTTGGCGCCCTTGTCGACCTCACGCCGGGCCTTGGCCTCCATTGCCGCGCGCCCGGAGTAGGCCTCCATGCAGCCGCGCCGGCCGCACGGGCAGTGAGCGCCGCCGCGGCGCACGACCATATGGCCGATCTCGCCGGCGCCGCCGCGGCCCAGCCACGGGGTGCCATCGAGGATCAGGCCGCCACCGACCCCGGTGCCCCACATGACACCGAGCAGCGAGTCATACGGCTTGCCGGCCCCGAGCTCGAATTCGGCCTCGGTCGCCACCTGCACGTCGTTGCCGACGTACACATCGGCGCCCAGCTTCTGCGACAGCGTGTGGGCGAGGGCGAACGGCTCGCGCCAGTTGGGGAGGTTGCGCGCGTTGGCGACATCCCCGGTGCGCTCATCGACATCACCGGGGGAGCCGACCCCGATGCCGAGCAGGTCACTCGTCGCCACCCCGGCGTTCTTGGCCGCGTCGCTGAGCGCGTCGGCCATCTGCGCCGCAACATCGGCGGGGCCGCCCTCGGTGGGGGTCGGCTGGCGGGCCCGGCCGAAAATCTCGTTCTCCTCGTCGACGACGATCGCCTCGATCTTCGTCCCGCCGAGGTCGATGCCGCCGCGCAGGCGCCGCTCAGAGCTTTCTGCGGCCATGGAAGCGTGCAGCCTATCTCAGACGGTTGAT
>JBAWFG010000165.1:0-13569 GCA_049591655.1 Solirubrobacteraceae bacterium | reverse complement strand
GAGCTGCGCTTGTGCTCGGCGATCACCGACAGCCCGGGCCGCGCCAGCGCGTCGGCCCACGGTCGCGGCGGATCGTCCGCGGCCCGCTGTGCGGCAGCGCGCTCCAGCTCGGCGGTCGGGACGGCGTGGCGGCGGCGCTGCACCTCGTCGCGGGTCGACTGCAGGATCGGGGTCAGCGCGTTGGTCACGAGGGCGCCATCCGCTGGGTGGCGGCGACGAACCGTTCAAGCGCGTCGGCGGCCGCGCCGGTGTCGATCGCCCGCTGGGCGACGGCGACGCCCTCGGCCAGCGAGCCGGCCCGGCCACCGGCGTAGATCGCCGCCCCGCCGTTGAGCACAGCGAGATCCCTCGCCGGCCCGGGGTCGCCGGCGAAGATGCGCCGGGTGGTGTCGGCGTTCTGGCGCGGATCGCCGCCCGGAACCGCGTCCGCCGGCGCGAGTGCCAGCGACAGCTGCGCCGGAGAGACGTCGTAGGCGGTGATGGCGTCCTGGGTGACCTCCACCACCCGCGTGGGAGCCGAGATGCTCAGCTCGTCGAGTCCGTCGTGGCTGGAGACGAGCAGCGCGTGTTCGGTGCCCAGCAGGACCAGCGCTCCCGCCATCGTCTCCAGGTAGGCGGCGTCAGAGACCCCGATGAGCTGCCGGGTGGCACCCGCGGGGTTGGTCAACGGGCCGAGGAAGTTGAAGATCGTGCGCACCGCCAGCTCACGGCGGACGGACATCACGTAGCGGGTCGCCTGATGGTGGGCGGGGGCGAACATGAATCCGAAGCCGACCTCGTCGATGCACCGCGCCACCGCGGCCGGCGTCAGGTCGATCCGCGCCCCCAGCGCCTCCAGGACGTCGGCCGAGCCCGACAGGCCGGTCGCCGAGCGGTTGCCGTGCTTGGCCACCGGGCACCCGGCCCCGGCGGCGATCAGCGCGGCGGTCGTCGAGACGTTGAAGGTGCGCCGCCCGCCGCCGGTTCCGGCGGTGTCAAGCAGGTCCCGCCGGCTCACCGACACGCCGGCGGCGAACCGGCGCATCGTCGACGCCAGCCCGGCGAGCTCCTCGACGGTCTCCCCCTTCGTGCGCAGCGCGATCAGGAACGCGGCGATCTGGATGTCGGAGGCGTTGCCCTGCATGATCTCGGTGAGCACGGCCGCAGTCTGCTCCGAGCTGAGGTCATTGCCGCCGGCGAGCGCGTCGATCGAGCGGGTCAGCAGATCCGAGGTCGGTCTCATGCCCGCCCTCCGGGAACGAGGGCGGCGCTCACGCGGCGACAGCCGCGGTGGCCGCCGGCGTCAGGAAGTTGGCCAACAGCGCCCGGCCCTCCTCGGTGAGCACCGACTCGGGGTGGAACTGGACCCCCTCGGCGGGGAGCTCCCGGTGGCGCACCGCCATCACGATGCCGTCAGCGGAGGCGCTGCATTCGAGGATCGGGGGGAGCTCGGCGCTGGCGATCAGCGAGTGGTAGCGCCCCACCTGCAGAGGGTTGGGCAGCCCCCGGAAGATCGTGCGGCCGTCGTGCTGGACCACCGTGGTCTTGCCATGCACCGGGTGGTGGGTGACCACCTCTCCCCCCCACGCCTGCACGAGTGCCTGATGCCCCAGGCAGACGCCGAGCGTTGGCACTCCCGCCTGCGGGAACCGGCGAACCGCCTCCAGCGAGATCCCCGCGTCGTCGGGGGTGCACGGCCCGGGCGAGACGATCACCCGGTCATAGCCGCGGATGAGCAGATCGGCGACGGTGGCGCGGTCGTTGCGGACGACCTCGATGTCCGGCGGCGGGTCCGACGACATCCCCACGTACTGGACGAGGTTGTAGGTGAAGCTGTCGTAGTTGTCGAGCACGAGGACGCGCATGGGGCCAACGGTATCGGCAAGCGGGCCGGAGCTGGGGGGTCACGGCCTGCATATCGCGACAAATCCGGGAATGAGACCGACGCGAGTCGCAAAAGTGAGCTCTGGCGCTGCGTTTGCGACTCGCATCGCCGGGCTCCGCCGAGTTTGTCGCAGATCGCCGGCTGGCCGACGAGGGTCCCGGCCGGATCGCCCCCAGGGCGATCTTACGGGTGTCCCGACCTCGGCGAGATCGCCCTCAAGGCGATCCGCCAATGCGATCGCCCTCGGGGCGATCGCACGATGTCACGGCCATTCCGGCTGTGCGACGGCGAGCTCGATCGCCTCACGCACCGCCCGCGCCTTGGCCACCGACTCCCGGAACTCGTAGTCGGGCTTGGCGTCGGCGACGGTGCCGCCACCGGCCTGGATGTGAGCCACCCCGTCCTTGACCACAACGGTCCGGATGTGGATGCAGGTGTCGAGCTCGCCGGTATAGCTGGCCCAGCCGATCGCCCCGCCGTAGCCCCCGCGCTTGACCGGCTCCAGCTCGTCGATGATCTGCATGGCCCGTACCTTCGGCGCCCCGGAGAGCGTGCCGGCGGGCAGCACCGAGCGCAGCGCCGAGAGCGCGTCGACCTCGGGGCGCAGGCGCCCGACGACGCTGGAGACGATGTGCATGACGTGGCTGTAGTTCTCCACCGCCATGAAGCTCTCGACGTTGACCGAGCCGTACTCGCAGACCCGCCCCAGGTCGTTGCGCCCGAGGTCGACGAGCATTACGTGCTCGGCTCGCTCCTTCTCGTCGGCGAGCAGGTCCTCGGCCATCGCGGCGTCCTCCTCAGCGGTGGCCTGGCGGGGACGGGTGCCGGCGATCGGCCGGGTTGAGACATGGCGCCCGCTGACGGTGATCAGCGGCTCCGGGCTGGCCCCGGCGATCTCGAAGTCACCGAAGTCCAGGAAATACATGTACGGGCTGGGGTTGACCGCCCGCAGTCCGCGGTAGATCGAGAACGCCTCGGCCGGTACCGGGGCCGACCAGCGCTGGGAGGGGACGACCTGGAAGGCGTCACCGGCGAACACGTATTCGATGATCCGGGAGACGATCGCCTCAAACCGCTCCCGGGACATGTTGGAGGTGAACTGGGGCGCGTCGCGCTCGGCGTGCCGAGTCGGGACCGGCAGCGGCCGCGCCAGCCGCCAGCGAACCTCGGCGATCGTCTGCAGCGCCTGACGGTAGGACGCCTCCAGGTCCTCGTCGGCGTAGACGTTGGCCACCACCGTGGTCGTGCGCTTGAGGTGATCGAAGACGACGACCGTGTCGGTCAGCATCAGCGCCAGGTCCGGCACGCCGATCGGGTCGGGGTTGGGCTCGCCGAGCGGCTCGACGGTGCGCACCAGGTCATAGGCGAACATCCCGACCGCGCCGCCGGCGAACGGCGGCAGCCCCGGCACCGGCGCCGGGCGAAACCGACTCAGTTCCTCGGAGGCGAGCCGGTATGGGTCGCCGGGATCGCCCAGCGACCAGCGCAACACCTTGCGCGGCCGGACACCGATGAACGAGTAGCGGCCCACCCGGCCCTGCTCGGCGGACTCCAGCAGGAACGACGGGTGGGTCGGGTCCCGGAGCTTGAGGAACGCCGAGACCGGCGTCTGGCAGTCGTCGATGAACGTCTCGTAGAGCGGAATCAGGTTGTGATCACGGGCCAGCTCACGCACGTCGGCCAGCGACGGCAGCGGCCCGGAGCCTGAACCCACCGAACCCTCAGCGCTGGCGACGGCCATCCAGGACCCGCTCGGCGTCGGCGAGGCTGAGCTCACGCCCGCGCAGGAGCACAGCGAGGTGGTAGAGCACGTCGGCGCTCTCCTCCGCCACCCGCTCGTCGGACTCCTCGCGAGCCGCCCGGACAACCTCCTCGGCCTCTTCCTGAACCTTTGCGCCGGCCAGCGCAGGGTCGTTGAGGAGGGTCACGGTGTAGGACCCGTCAGGCCGGCTACGCGCGCGGCTATCGATCGTGCGCTCAAGCTCGGGGAGCACCTCGGCCGGGGCCTGGGGCTCCATGTCGCCGCGGTGAAAGCAGCTGCGCTCGCCGGTGTGGCAGGCGGGCCCGGCGGGCTCGACGAGCGCCAGCAGCGCATCGCCGTCGCAGTCATAACGGATCGCCCGTACCGCCAGGGTGTTCCCCGAGGTGGCGCCTTTGTGCCACAGCTCCTGGCGCGAACGGCTGAAGAAATGCACCTCACCGGTGCTGCGAGTCAGCGCCAGGGACTCGGCGTTCATGTAGGCGAGGGTGAGGACCTCGCCGCTGCGCCAGTCCTGGACGACGCACGGCACCAGCCCGCGATCGTCGAATGCCACCTGCGAGTCGTCCACCGCCCGGATTCTAGGGGCGACGGCACGAGCGGGCCCGCGGGGGCCGGGGCCGAGCCGAACCCTTTGGTGGCGCTATTCGATGCCGAGGCGGTCGAGCACGCGCTCGTCACCGCGCCAATGCCGGCGCACCCGCACCGACAGCTCGAGGTGCACGCGGCTGCCGAGCTCTCGCTCGATCGCCCGCCGCGCGGCCATCCCGATCGATTTGATCATCCGGCCGTGGGCGCCGATCAGGATCCCCTTCTGGGACTCGGTCTCGGTCAGCAGCACGGCCTCGATCCGGATCAGATCAGACCTCGGGTGCGAGACATCCTCCACCTCGACCTCGACGGCGTGGGGCACCTCCTCCCGGGTCCGGGCCAGCACCTGCTCGCGCACGAGCTCGGCGAGGATGACCGAGGGCGCCTGGTCGGAACGCTGGCCGGCCGCGAAATACAGCGGGCCGAGCGGGAGCAGCCCGACGAGGTGGTCGACGAGCTGCGACACGCCGGCGCCGGTCCGGGCGCTCACCGGGAAGATCTCGGTGGCGATGCCGAGCTGCTCGGCATCCTGCAACGTGGCCGCGATCCGCCCCTTCTCGGCCCGGTCGACCTTGTTGACGGCAATCGTCACCGGGACCGTGGCGCCGGCTTTGCGCAGCAGTTCGGCGATGAAGCGGTCCCCGGGACCGAGACCCTGCTGGGCGTTGACGACGAGCAGGCAGCTGTCGGCATCCGACAGCTCGTGCTCGACCCGGTGCTGCATGCGCTCGGTGAGCGCGTCGCGCGGGCGCTGCACGCCGGGCAGGTCGACGAGCACCAGCTGCCAGTCGGGGCCGCTGGCCACGCCGCGGATCGCGCGGCGCGTCGTCTGGGGCTTGTCGGAGACGATCGCCACCTTGGCGCCGACGATCGCGTTGGCCAGCGTCGACTTGCCGACATTCGGCCGGCCGGCCAGGGCGACGAAACCCGAGCGGGTGGGAGCAGCCTCTAGTTGACCCATCGCATGAGCTCAGCCTGGAGTGCCAGCATCTCACCGTCGTCGGTCTCGTGGTCCATTCCGGTGAGGTGCAGCGCGCCGTGGACGACCGCCTCACGCAGATCGGCGGTGTGAGGCGGGCAGATCACGATGTCGCCCAGTTCCCGAGGGCCGAGGCTGGCCCCGTCCTCGTCGACCCCGAACGACAGCACGTCGGTCGCCGAGTCGATCTGCCGGTAGTCGCGGTTGAGCTCGCGGATCCGCTCCTCGTCGACGAACTCGATTGCCACGTGGCCCTCGTCGATGCCGGCGGAGGAGAGCGCGAGCGCACACAGCTCCTCGACCTCGACCGCCGTGGGCGCATGGGTGGGATCCGATTCCACGGTCTCGATGCCGATCACCTCGACGTCGAGCATGGTCAGCGATTCCCTCGGCGGGCCACTGCTAGGCCCGCTTGCGGGCGCGCAGTTCAGGCGCCTGGCGCTGGCCGTGCTCGTTGTAGGCGGCCACGATCCGCCGCACGAGCTTGTGGCGCACGACGTCCTCCTCGCCGAAGCGCACGAACTCGATCCCCTCCACGTCCTGGAGGATGTCGTTGACCACGATCAGGCCCGAGTCCTGCTCGCGCGGGAGGTCGACCTGGGTGATGTCGCCGGTGACGACCATCTTGGAGTTGAAGCCGAGCCGGGTGAGGAACATCTTCATCTGCTCGGGGCTCGTGTTCTGGGCCTCGTCGAGGATGATGAAGCTGTCGTTGAGCGTGCGCCCGCGCATGAACGCCAGCGGCGCGACCTCGATCACACCGCGTTCCAGATGCTGGGACACGCGCTCGGGATCGAGCATGTCGTGCAGCGCGTCGAACAGCGGCCGCAGATAGGGGTCGACCTTGGCCATCAGGTCGCCGGGCAGGAACCCGAGGCGCTCGCCGGCCTCGACCGCGGGGCGGGTGAGGATGATCCGGTTGACCTCCCGCCGGCTGAGCGCGGCGGCGGCCAGGGCCACGGCCAAGAACGTCTTGCCGGTTCCCGCCGGGCCGATCCCGAAGGTCACCGTGTTGGCGCGGATCGAGTCCACGTAGCGCTTCTGATGCACCGTCTTGGGGGCGACGCGGGTGGCGCGATGGCGCCACACGACGTCCTCGAGGATCTCCGACGGCGATTCGTGCTCATCGAGCGCGCGGGTCACCGCCTCGACGGTCCCGGGCGCGATCTCGTGCCCCTGGGCGATCAGATCCGACAGCTCACGGACGACGGCCGCAGCGGCCTCGACGGAGGACTCCTCGCCCTCCAGCGTCAGCATGTTGCCGCGCAGGAACACATCACAGTCGAGATGGCTCTCAAGCGTCCGCAGCACGGCATCCTGGCTGCCTGCCAGCTCGGCGGCGACTGCGTTCTGAAGCTCGATCGTGCGGCGCACTACGACGTCAATGCCTCCTTGACGCGGGCAGAGGCCCGCTTACCGTCGGCGCGGCCGCCCGACGCAGCCATAACCGCCTTCATCACCTGTCCCATGTCCCGCGGTCCGCTGGCGCCGGTCTGCACGACAGCGTCGGCGATCATCCGGTCAAGCTCCTCGTCCGACAGCTCGGCGGGCAGGTAGCCGGCGATCAGCCGAGCCTCGGACTCCTCCTGCTCGGCGAGCTCGGGGCGGCCACCGTCCCGGAACTGCGTGGCCGCGTCGAGGCGGCGCTTGCGCTCCCGGCGCAGCACGGCCAGCTCATCGTCGCCACCGTCCTTCTCGGCCTTCTGGAGCTCGGACAGCACGAGCCGCAGCGCACCCACGCGGTCCTTCTCCCCCGCCTTCATGGCGGTGGTGATGTCGCTGCGCAGCTGCTCGGTGACGGTCATAACTCTGCACCGAAAGGATAGCTCCCGCCCCCCTCGGATCCCGCCGCCTCGTGGTTGCCCCCGCGTATGCGCTCGTCGGCTGACGGGGTCCGGGGACCGTTGGCGAGCAGAGCCCGGCGGGTGAGCATCGCATCCGCCTGGGAGACCTTGCAGCCGAGGAATGTGACCGCGAACGAGGCCACGCGCCGGAGAAGGTAGCGCGTGACCCCGTCAGCGGCTCAGCTGCGATAGCCGCTCGCGACCGGGTGACCTTCGTACTCCTCGAACGCGACATCGTGTCGCGGTGTCCTCGGGTCAGTGCGCTTCGAGAGGAGAGAGGGCTCTTGCGGTGATCCGGCCCGAGGCTTGGGCCGCGGCGCGACTGCGTCGAGTAGTAGGCCACCGAGTGTCACTCCAATCGCGAGTGGGTTTGGCAACTGTTCACCTCCTTACCGTCCGTTTTGCTCAGATTCACAAGCGACGCGGTAAGCATGGATCACACCAGGGACCGGAGCATGGGCCGCATGGACAAGATTCGCGGCGGCGTGGTTGTCCACGCGGGCGCGGCTGGACGGGCGGTGTGGGGCTAAATGGTCTAGGCGCTGAGCACCAGCGCCGCCCAATCCCCGCGCCGGCGCCGGTCACGCTCGTGGCGACCGCGCTGCGCGAATGCCTCGGCCACCCGGTCGGCCTCGGTGGCAAGCAGCCCGGACAGGATGAGCCGGGGCGCCAGCTCACGCTGGCTCTGAGCCCAGGCGATCAGCGGCCCGGCGAGCACGTTGGCGAGCACGAGATCGGCCGGCGGAACCTGCGCCTGACGCATGTCGAAGTCCGACACCGTGAGCGTGACCCCGTTGCGCTGGGCGTTCTCACCGGTCGCCGCGGTCGCCGCGGGGTCATAGTCAAGCGCGGTCACCGGGTCCCAGCCCAGCCGGGCGGCAACGATCGCCAGCACACCCGAGCCGCAGCCGAGATCGACGCAGCTGCCGCGCCCGGTCTCGCTGAGCAGCAACTCCAGGCAGAGGTGGGTGGTGGCGTGGGCGCCGGTCCCGAACGCCTGGCCGGGGTCGATGACGACGTCGAGCCCCGCCTGGGCAGGAGGTTCCCATGGCGGGCGCACCGTCAGTCGGTCGTCGATCACCAGCGGCCGGTGGAAGCTGCGCCAACGCTCAGACCAGTCGTCGGCGATCTCCTGGGTGCTGACGTCCACGTAGGCGCCGCCGGCTGCCGCCTTGAGGTCGGGCAGCGCCGGCAGTTCGCCGGGCGCCCCGTAGACCGCGTACTCGATGACGTCCGGCGAGACCTCCACCTCCTCCACGCCGCTGGGCGCGAGCTCCAGCAGCTCGGCGAGCACCAGCTCGGCCTGGTTGCGATGCACGCGGACGGCGAGGCGGAGGATGGCGCCGGCCCGCGGTCGTCAGCCGCCGAAAGCGCGCTTGAGCTTGCCCAGCATGCCCTCGTCGGTGCGCAGGTTGTGCTCGGTGAGGCTGTCGGAGAGCTGCTGGAGCAGTTCCTTCTGCTCGCGCTTGAGATGGCGCGGGACGACGACGTTGACGACGACACGCAGGTCCCCGTGGCGGCGGCCGCGCAGCGCGGGCATCCCCTGACCGCGGATCGTCAAGGTCTCGTGGGGCTGGATCCCGGCGGGGATCTCCAGCTCGGTGCTGCCGTCGATCGTCGGCACCTCCACCGTGGTGCCGAGCGCGGCCAGCGGCGCGGCGACGTCCACGACGGTGACGAGGTCGTCCTCGTGGCGCACGAACCGGGGGTCCTGCTTGACGCGGATCTGCACGTAGAGGTCCCCGGAGGGCCCGCCGCGGTCACCGGCGTGGCCACGACCGCTGATCCGGATGCGCTGGCCGTCGTCGATCCCGGCGGGCACATCGACCGATACCCGCTCGTGCTCCACCTTGCGTCCACGGCCCGAGCACTCACGGCACGGGGTCTGGGCGATCTTGCCCTCTCCCCCACAGACGTCGCAGGCGGCGGCCCGGACCATCTGGCCGAACGGGGTGCGGGAGACAACCCGCAGCTGACCGGTGCCCGAGCACTTGGCGCAGGTCTCGATCGGCGTCCCCGGCTCGGCGCCGTTGCCGTGGCAGTGCTCACAGCGTGACACCGCGTCGTAGGACACCTCGACGGAGGCGCCGTGAGCGGCCTGCGCCAGCGTGATCTCGGCGCCGACGGCGACGTCGCCGCCCTGGGCGGGCCCACCGGCGCTGCCGCCGAACGCACCGCCGAAGCCGCCGCCGCCGAAGAACGCCTCGAAGATGTCGGCCACCGAGCCAAATCCCTCGAAGTTGGGTGAATAGCCGCCGCTGCGCAGGCCCTCGTGGCCGTAACGGTCATAGGTGGCGCGGCGGTCGGCATCCGAGAGCACCTCATAGGCCTCGGCGGCCTCCTTGAAGCGCTCCTCGGCGTCGGGCTCCTTATTGACGTCGGGGTGCAGCTCCCGGGCGAGGCGGCGGAAGGCCTTCTTGATCTCGGAGTCGTCGGCGCCGCGGGCAACGCCCAGCACCTCGTAGTAATCGCGTGGCATCTGTGAAGCACTCATAGCAGCGGCTGCTTATCGTTCGTCGTAGACGTCCGCGACGAAATTCGACAGCTGCGCGGCGGCCTCACGGACGGTTCGGATCGCAAGACCGTAGTCCATCCGCAGCGGCCCGATCACCGAAACCGACCCCAGCGCGCGCTGGGGCAGTCCGTAGCTGGCGGCAACCAGGGCCAGCGAGCGCAGCGCCGGAGCTTCGTTCTCAGCTCCGATCCGGACCGCGACACTGTGGGTGGCGCTGAGCGCCGAACGGAGCATCCCCAGCATCGCGACCCGGCGCTCGAGCATCTCCATCAGCAGGTTGAGCTCGGAGACGTCGCCGACGCGCCCGATCGTCAGCAGCTTGGAGGTGCCCTCGACGTACAGCGTCGCCTCGGCCGATTCCTCCAGCTCGGTGAACACGGGCGCCACCGTCTCCAGGAAGTGGCGCTCGGTCGGCGGCAGGGTCGGGTCATACAGGCGCTGATGCAGCATGCGCGCGCCGAGACCGAGGCCGACCAGGCGCTCGTTGAGATAGCTGGCCGCCCAATCCGAGAGACCGGTGTCGACCGGGCGCGGGAACGCGAACAGCCGCTTGGAAACCCCGCCGGTGGAGGTGATGACGACGACCATCAGCACCTGTGGCTGGAGGGCGAGCACCTCGACGTGGCGGATCGTCGAGGTCTCAATCGGCGGTGCGGTGACGATCGCCAGCAGGTTGGTGACCTGCGAGAGCGTCTCGGTCGTGACCCGCATCGCCTCGTCGAGCTCGCGGCGGACGAGTGACAGCGACAGCGGCGGTTCCGGCGAGGTATCGGGCAGCAGCCGGTCCACGAAATACCGGTAGCCGGCCTCGGTGGGCACGCGCCCGGCCGAAGTGTGCGGATGGGCGAGCAGACCGAGCTCTTCCAGGTTGGCCAGCTCATGGCGGATCGTCGACGGCCCCCACTCGAAGGTGGCGCTCAGCGCCTTGGATCCCACGGGGAGACCCGCGTCGAGATACTCCTGGACGAGCCGGCCCAGGACCAGCTCCTGGCGTTCGGTCAGCATCCAGAGGATTGTAGGTCGCGGTCAGAGCCGGATCTCGGCCTCACCGTTGCGGATGATCCGCTTGCCGTCCTGACGAGCCTCGGAGTCGACCACCGCGCGCTCGTCCCCCACGTCACGCACGCTGCCCGTGACGGTGATCTCGTGCTCCATCACTCCCATCCCGCGGAACTGGACCGACAGCCGGGCGAGCTTGTCCGGGCCGCCGAAGGCCTCGGTGTGAGCGCGCGCGACCTGGGCCATCGTCCAGAGGCCGTGGAGGATCCGGCCGGGCAGGCCGACCTGCCGTGCGAATTCCTCGTCGATATGGATCGGGTTGAAGTCCCCCGAGGCACCGGCATAGCGGACGGTGAGAAACCGGTCGGGGGTGACCTTGAGCTCGAGTTCGTCTCCGGGCTGCACGGCCTCAGCTCCCTCTCACGATGTTGGTCCACACGCCGGTGCAGACGATGTCCTGTCGCTGGTTGCGCGACTCGGTCTCGAACACGTAGAAGCGCATACCCCGGCGCTCCGCGATATCGGCCACCCGCGCGACGGTGGTGATCTCATCGCCGGCGACCACGAGCGGACCCCAGGTGAACTCCTGAGAGCCGTGCACCATGCGGGCGAAGTCCAGACCCACCTCGGGATCGAACATCGCCGGCATCATCGCCCGGCTGGCGAAGACGACCGCGAACATCGGCGGGGCCACCACGTCGGCGAAGCCGGCGCTGCGCGCGGCCTCGTGATCAAGGTGCAGCGGGTTGTGCTCGCCCACCGCCGAGGCGTACTCCTTGATCTTCTCGCGGCCGACGGCATACAGCGTGGGCGGGTAGGTCTTGCCAATGGCGTCCGTGGCCAGGGTCATCGCGGCGGGAGTCTAGGCGGGGGGTCAGATGATGACCGGGTTAGCGCCGCCGTCGACCGACCAGGCCGCCCCTGACACGTTTGACGCGGGCTCCGAGCACAGGAACACGACCACCGCGGCGACCTCCTCAGGCCCTCCGAGCCGGCGGATCGGCAGGCCGGCGGCGGTGCTCTGAAGGATCTGCTCACGCGTGGTGCCCCGGGCCTCGGCGGTCTGGTCAGCCAGCCCACCGGGCTCCAGCCACAGCTCCGAGGCGATCGGCCCGGGCGTGACGGCATTAACGAGAATCCCGTCCTGCGCGTAGGCATCCGCATACGCCTTGGACAGCGACAGCTCGGCGGCCTTGGCGACCGAGTAGGCGACGTTGCGCTGCCCGGGGCGCTTGCCCGAGGTCGATGAGATGTTGACCACCCGACCCCACCCGTTGCGGGCCATCATCGGTATGGCGGCGCGCATGAACCGCATCGGCGCCATCACGTTGATCTCCCAGTCGTCCTGCCAGTCCTGGTCGGTCAGCTGGTCGATCGCCTTGGTGGAGCTGCGGCTGGCGTTGTTGACGAGGACATCGAGGCGACCAAAGTGCTCATGGCAGGCGGCGGCAGCGCGGTCACCGCCGTCCGCGGCGGTCACGTCGCAGACGAGTGTCCGGACCTCGCCGTCGAGTGCGGACGCGGCGGCCCGCAGCCGCTCCTCGCCGCGTCCCACGAGCAGCAGCCGCGCGCCCTCGGCGGTCAGCCCACGCGCCACCTCGAGTCCGATTCCGCGGGACCCGCCGGTGATGATGCAGGCGCGGCCTGCGAGTCCGAGCTCCATGGTGGAGAGTGTGTCGCATCGGGGGAAGCTTGCGCGGGGCGCCCCGGCGACCTACCGTCAGGGGCAGGCATGGTGTTCGCTGCGGCCCTCGCCCCGGTTCATCAGCAGTATCTGCTGGAGGCCCGGCAGATGCAGGCGCTGTCGTTCGCAGTGCACATCCCACTGGTGTGCTTCGGCATCGCATTCCCGGCGATGGTCCTGTTCGCCGAGTGGCTGGCCCTGCGCACGGGGGACCCGGTCTACCGCACGCTGGCGCGCCGCTGGAGCCGGATCGTGCTGGCGCTGTTCGCGGTGGGGGTGATCACCGGAACGATTCTCAGCTTCGAGATGGGGCTGTTGTGGCCACAGTTCACGGCCACGTTCGGCAGCGTGTTCGGTCTGGGGTTCGCGATCGAGGGCTTCTCGTTCTTCATGGAGGCGATCTTCATCGGGATCTATGCCTACGGCTGGGACCGGATCTCACCGCGCCGCCACCTGTTGAGCGGGATCCCGATCGTGATCACCGGCTTCACCGGGTCGCTGATGGTGATCGCCGTCAACGCATGGATGAACCATCCCGGGGGGTTCCGGATCGCCGGCGGCCGGGTCGTCGACGTCAACCCGCTGCGCGCCCTGTTCGCCAACAACATGCTGTGGTCCGAGCTCGTCCACATGTACGTGGCCGGCTACATGGTCACCGGGTTCCTGATGGCGGGCGCCTATGCGGTGGCTCGGCTGCGCGGCCGGTGGACCCGTTACGAGCGCGTGGCGATGACGATCCCGCTCACGATCGCCTGCCTGGCGGCGCCGGTCCAGGTGCTCGTCGGGGACTGGATCGGCCGCGTCATCGCCGTCGAGCAGCCGATCAAGCTGGCGGCGATCGAGGGGCTGTACCGCACGACCCGGGGCGCCTCGGAGCACCTGCTCGGGTGGTATGTCAACGGCCAGGTCAAGTTCGGGATCGCCGTCCCCCACCTGCTCTCGCTGCTCGCCTTCCACAGCTGGGACGCACGGGTCACCGGGCTGGCGACGGTGCCCGCGGCGCAGCGTCCGCCGGTCAACGTGACCCGATTCGCGTTCCAGACGATGGTCGGAATCGGCACGCTGCTGGCGTTGCTCGGGGTCGTCTACCTCGTGGTGTGGATCCGCCGCCGGCGGCTGCCGGCCTCACGCTGGTTTGACCTTGCGGTCGTGATCGCCGGACCGGCGGCGACGGTGGCGCTCATCGCCGGTTGGGTGACGGCGGAGGTGGGGCGCCAGCCCTGGGTCGTCTACCGGGTGATGACGACCGCCCAGTCGGTCACCGGCGCCGGTGGGATCCCGGTTGGTTACGCCGGGCTGGTGGTCACCTACGCCGCGGTCGCCGCCGCGCTGGT
>JBAWFG010000164.1:0-3991 GCA_049591655.1 Solirubrobacteraceae bacterium | reverse complement strand
AGCGCCTCCTCCAGCCCGGTCTCACGGGCGGCGGCCCGGATCGAGTAGTGCTTCTGACCGGAGGGAAACAGCTCCTCCATGAACCCGAGGGCGAGCTTGCCGTCCTCGGTCGCCCGCTTGATCTCCTGCAGCGAGTGTCCGCGCTCGCGCATCTTGGCCACGACCCGCGCCTGCCCGATCGCCGCCGGTGTCCACTCGCCGTCGTACTGGGGAATGAGGCCCTGGCGAATCCAGCGCCGCAGGGTGTCCGGAGTGACCGCGACGCGCTGCGCCGCCTGCTGGTGGGTCATCGTCCGGAGCCCTCGGGAAGGGGCGAGCACGCAAGATGGCGACGGGGTCTCGGTGAGTGCCGGGCCCCGCCGCCCGCGGGCATTACGGCCCGCTGCGTCGGCCGTAGGCGCTCGTCACGTTTCCGGCGGCGCCTCGCGGTCACACCTGTTGGTGAGACCACGCTCCGGCCTGTTGCCTTGCGTCGTGCCAAAGGTGTACCCGGCCCGCGGCCGTCTGTCAATCGTGGATTGCCGCAAGCGCCATCGCAGCCTGACGCGAGCCCGCCCGACACCGCGGCGACCCCTCAGAGCTCCAGGTGGGGGTAGTCGGCGGCGACCATCTCCCGGTAGCGCGCGTACAGCGGCTTGGTGATCGGAATGATCGCCAGTGCGGCCTTGACGTCGCCGCCGGCCTTGATCCGCCGCCGCGCGATCGCGATCGCCACGTTCTCCTTACCCTGGAAGTAGCGGTTGGCGGTCTCCGAACTCATCGTCATCTTGACCTTCGGCTCCCAGCTGATGTCGTCAGACCACTCCCACGCCAGGTTGGGCTCGCCCTCGCGTCCGGCCCGGATGTTGACGACGAGATCGAGATCGGTGAACTCGAATCGCTGCGGGGTGTCGGCATCACGCAGCCGCGGCCCCATCTCGTCGTCATCGCTCATGATCTGGAAGGTCCGGTCCATGACCTCCCGGAACTCCTTGGCTGACCTGAATTCCGTCACGGCGGGCAGTCTATGCGCCTCCTAAGCTCAGTGCGCCCGTGACCGACACAATCCACCTGCACCCGACCGCCCCGCTCGCCGAGCGGGTCCTGCTCCCCGGCGATCCGGGGCGGGCGCTGTTGCTCGCCCAGGCGCTGCTCGACACGCCGAAGATGTTCAACCACAACCGCGGGCTGTGGGGGTACACGGGCGAGGCGCCCGATGGCGCCCCGCTGACGATTCAGAGCACCGGGATGGGCGGCCCGAGCGCAGCGATCGTGATCGCCGAGCTGGCGGCGCTCGGGGCCCGGCGCCTGCTCCGGGTCGGCACCTGCGGCGCGCTGCACGACTCCCTGGCCCTCGGCGACCTGCTGGTGGCCACCGAGGCGCTGGCCACCGACGGCACCAGCCGGGCCCTCGGCGCCACCGGCCGCGTCGCGGCCAGCCCGGAGCTGCTGGTGGCGCTCACCGATGCGGCGGGAACCGAGGGACGTCACGGCCCGGTCGTCTCGACCGACCTGTTCTACGACGGCCGCGACGGCGAGGAGCTCGCCTGGCGCGACGACGGGGCGCTGGCGGTCGAGATGGAGACTGCCGCCCTGTTCACGCTCGCGCGCCGCCGCGGCCTGCAGGCCGGGTGTGCGCTGATCGTCACCGACGTGCTGCTGCCGTCACGCCGGCGTATCGAGGCCGACGCGCTGCGTGCGGCCGAGCACCGGCTCGGGGAGCTGGCGCTGGCGGCGCTGAGCGCTGGCGCCGGCGACTAGGTCAGCGGCTTGGGACCGGGCGCCTGGGGCTTGGAGGGCGCGGCTGCGGGGGCGGCGGTCGCCGCCTCCAAGCGCGCCAGCGTCTCCTCGATCTTGGTCAGGCGATCGGCAACGCCCTGTGTGGCGTCGGCGCGCCCGACCCGGTCATCGAGACGGTCAAGGCTGTCCTCGATCCCCTCCAGGCGCTGGGAGACACTGCGCACGCGGCGGGTCAGCCGCTCCAGGTCTGAGGCCGACGGGAGATTGAGCGCACCCATCGCCACCTCCTGCGCGCGCATCGCGCGCTCGCGCGTCTCAAACGCCGCCGAGAGTGCGCCGGCGACCATCGGATTCTCCAGCAGTTCCTGCGCGAGCCGGCCGATCGCCTCCTCACCCTGCCGGGTGACGCGTCCCTTGAAGCTGCTGTTATCGCTCATGGCTTGGACTGTACCGACACCGGGTAGACGTGCAGAGCCGTACTCGGAGAGGCTGCTCTGAAACTCAAGCTCAACTTCAGGTTGAGTGTCGGTCACGGGCCGTCATCCTCGTCGTGTCGGCGAAACGAAGGTCTGCCTGTGGCGTTAATCTCGATAGTGCACATCGCCCGAAATCGGCGCCCGCAGCCCGGGACGGTTCCGAATTGCAAACATTCGGACCAGTCAGTAGCTTCACGGCGGTACTCGCAGGGTGCTTTTTCTGTCCACGCATTGGGAGCGCGCACGATCATGATGGTCGGAGGAGAAGGGCGGCCGTGAACATCCGCCGCAAGTTGATCGGCGTGCTCGTCCTCGCGAGCGCGGCACTCATCACGATGGCGTTCGCGCTGATCCCCTCGGCCTCGGCCCAGGCGTGCACTGTGACCGTGACCACGGTCGCCGGCCAGACGTTCGTCTTCAACGTCGACGTCCCGCCTGGCACCCCGATCTCGCAGATGAACCTGCCGATCACCGGACCGGTGGCGTCTGAGAGCGAGTCCTGCCAGCCGGTCTCGAGCTCGAGCTCAACTATTTCGGTGCCCTCGGTGACGAGCACCACGACGACATCCCCGGCACCCCCGAGCTCTTCAAGCTCAACCTCAACCTCAACTTCACCCTCATCCTCGTCGACGACGACCAGTCCGTCACGCACGAAGAAGGGCTCGGGCTCCAGTTCCAGCACGAGCTCGAGCACCACCCCCACGCCGTCCTCGCCAGGTCGCCGCCAGAAGCAGTCCTCGCACCCCTCGACCCAGGCGCCGGCCACCGCCGGCCATCAGCCCAAGACCAAGCGCAACACCCCGGCCGCCAACCTGCCCACCGGCAAGGGCGTGCCAACGCAGTCGAACCCCACCTTCTCCCTGTCGCTGCCCGGCCCGGCCGCGATCGGCGTACCGAACTTCTTCATCGACTCGTTCCGGATCCCGCCGTTCCTGATCCCGATCTACCAGGCCGCCGGGATCGAATACCAGGTGCCATGGCAGGTCCTGGCCGGGATCAACGAGATCGAGACCGACTACGGGCGCAACCTCTCGGTGTCAACCGCCGGCGCGGTCGGCTGGATGCAGTTCCTGCCCTCGACCTGGAAGATGTGGGGCGTCGACGCCAACGGCGACGGCGTGGCCGACCCCTACAACCCGGTCGACGCGATCTTCACCGCCGCCCGCTACCTGCACGCCGCAGGCGCGTCGAGCAATCTCGGCAAGGCGATCTTCGCCTACAACCACGCCACCTGGTACGTCCAGTCGGTGCTGCTGCGCGCTCAGCTGATCGGCGGTATCCCGTCCCAGCTCGTCGGCGCCCTCACCGGGCTGGTCCAGGGCCACTTCCCGGTCGCCGCACCGGCCAAGTACGCCGACAGCGGCGTCGTTGCCATGGCCAACCGCAAGGTGACCCGCGGCAACGCCGCGATGGCGATCGACTCCAACCCGTCCAGCCGGGGCACGTCGATCTTCGCCAAGCGGGGCTCCCCGGTGATCGCCGTCAACGACGGGCGGATCGTCAAGCTCGGTCAGAACGCCCAGCTCGGCCGTTACGTCGAGCTGCAGGACTCGACCGGCAACATCTACACCTACGCGCATCTCGGCAGCGTTGCCCGCCAGTACCCGGTGCCCAAGCCGGTGAAGATGAGTGCGCGCCAGATCGTCAAGGAGTTCTCGGTCCCGGCCGCCAAGGCCCCCACCGGCTCGGCCTCGGCGGGCTCCCAGGTCGCCAGCCCGACGGTGGCCCCGGCGCTGGCCACCGCCGCCACCAAGGCGCCCAAGGCGTCCAAGGGCGCGATCGCCCCGGCCTCGGCC
>JBAWFG010000163.1:0-4282 GCA_049591655.1 Solirubrobacteraceae bacterium | reverse complement strand
CGCGGATGTTCACGGATATGGCGACGACGTTTGCGGGGATCAGTCGCAGCCCGTCCTCGCTTGAGCAGACGATCGCGCGGTCGCCGTCGACGGAGGCGGTCTCGACGCAGTCGTTGCGGGTGCAGCGCCCGTTCCTGGTCGACCTCAACACTCTCGGCGGCCAGCTCGCCCCGGCCACCGCCGCACTGCGTGACGCGCTGCCGGTGGTCAATCCGGCGATTGAGGTGGGGACCAACACGCTGGTGCGGACCCCGTCTTTGAACGCGAATCTGCAGCAGGTGATGCACGGGTTGCAGACCTTGGCCCAGGCGCCGGGCACCAATGTGGCGATCAATGCGCTGACCGGCACGGTGCAGACCCTCAACCCGATGGTCCGCTACCTCGGCCCCTACCAGACCGTCTGCAACGACTGGAACTACCTCTGGACCTACCTGTCTGATCACGTGTCGGAGGCGACGAGCTTCGGCTTCGCCCAGCGCGTCCTGCTCAACCAGTCAAACCCGCTGCAGCCCAACAACGTGAGCCAGCAGGGTGCGACGGCGCCGGCCAACGGCGGCGGCACAACATCGCTGACCACCGGCGGCAACGCGTTCCTGCACACCCAAAACTACGGCGCGGCGATCACGACTCAGGGGCTGGCCGACTGCGAGAACGGGCAGCGTGGCTATCCGCTCAAGCTCAACCATCTCGATCCGCAGGGCCGCAACCTCGGCACCGACGCCCACACCCCCGGCGCTCAGGGTCCGACGTATGCCGGCCGGGCCAGCGTGCCCACCGGGGAGACGTTCACCCGCAACCCGACAAACGGTCCCCAGCTGACCGCGATTCCGGCCAACCCCTAGGTTGGGGGCGTCCCTTTGCAGGGCATTCCCGAGCGGCAACGTTTGGGAAACGTATTACCAACGCCGCCCTGCCAAGTTTCCGGTGCGTGGTCGTGGGGACCGCGCAGGAGACACGGGCAGCAATGCCGTAAGCCGAGTCGCAGATGACCGAGGACATGACGAACCCGATCAACGAAGAGCACAGCCGGATCGCTTACTGCGAGTGCGGGGCGCAACTCCAGGGCGATTCCGGGGGGCAGCTCTTCGATGCGACACAGGCACACCTCGCCCATCATCATCCCGAGCTCTTGGGGGCAGTAGGGCTTGACGTGGTGGCGCAGATGGCCGAGGAACGTCCGGGGGCACGCAACGTCTGAGGCGGGCGGCGCACACACGCCGCCCGCCCCAGCGTTGCGTCGGGCTCAGACCGGGCGCAACGCCCGATCCGAGCCCGTCGTCAGATGACCGGCGGGGTCAGTTGGCCGCCTTGGCCAGCAACCCGTCGGTGTTGCCGGTGCCGTCGGTGTAGAAGCCCACGAGCGTGCCCCGGTCGTTGACGCCGTTGAGCGTCGTCGTCCCGACCCCGTTGGGATCGTCGACGGTCGCAAAGCCAAAGCCCGGCGACCAGATGAACCCGTGCGTGGCGGCGTTGCTGCCGCTGCCGACTGTGTAGGAGCCGACGACCTCGTCGCCGTCGTTGACGCCGAACGCCTGGGTGGCGCTGGAGCCCGGAACGTTGAGGCGATACAGCTTGCCGTCAGACCGCAGCAGATAGCCCTCGGTCGTGCCCGCGGAGTTGGTGGCGAAGCCGGCGACGTCGTTCTCGTTGTTGATCCCGGCGGTGGTGACGTTGGTGTCGCCGTTGACGTTGATCCGCTTGAAGCGACGGGCGCCGATGTCATACGCGAAGCCGTGGTTGGTGCCCTTGGCGTCGGTGTAGAACCCGACGGCCACCTTGGCGTCGTTGATCGCCAACAACTGGTCGACCTTAGGGCTGGCGTTGTCGTTGGTCGGGAAGTCGACCGTCTGGAGCTTGTGCCCGCGCAGACCGTAGAAGCCATGGTTGGCACCGTTGCCGTCCACCCAGAAGCCGGCGGTGGCGCCGTGGTTGTTGATGCCGATGACCTGGGTCTGGACGGCGCCCTTCACGTTCTCGTTGTGGAAGTTGCCCTGCCCGTAGCCGGGCGTGACCGTGTAGCCCCGGTTGGGGTGGCCCTTGTCCCCGGACCCGAAGTAGCCGGCGATCACGCCGGAGTTGTTGATGCCCAGCAACTGGTTGAACGTCGGATCCTGCTGGTCACCGAGCGTACGGAAATTGAAGTTGGCGCCGGCGTCGGGCACCGTCGGTGCCGCCGCGAGAGCCGGCGCCGACAGGGCGCCGGCGGCCAGGACCGACGCCGTGGCCGCCATGGCTGCGCGCCCCCATCGCGTCGTGCCCCGCCGCCGGCCCACGCCCCCGTCAGTCGTGCTGTCATCGAAGCTCATCTCTACCTCCGGCTCAGTTGAAGTGATCTGAGAGAGCGGCTGGGCCGCACTCCTCTGGACGGAGACAGAGCCTGGCGGTAAACCGGCGCCGCGGCCATAGGGCAAGCACCCAATCTGCGCGGCGTGCGTTTACAAGCGCCGCGGGCCGTTTAGGCGATGGCCCGGAAGTGTTTAGTCGCTAGTGTCGCGAGTCAGAAGTACTCGGGGGCACTAGGCGACGAGCTGGACCGGCGGCTCAGACCACTCACCCCAGACGACCTTCGGCAATTGGGCCTGATACCGGTAGACCGAGCCCTCGTCGTTGACCATGTAGGTGTCGGCCGTGTCGTCGTGGTTGTGCAGGATCAGCTGTCCGCTGGCCTCCGCCAGCCGCGCCAGCGCCTTGATGCTTGCGACATCAATGGCCGGCCAGCCCAGGTCGGTGCCGGAGTTGACCGGGACGATCATGTGCCCGTACTTGGCCTGGATGCGCGCGGACTCCCCGAACGCCGGGCTGCGCGCGACGAGCAGCAGCAGTGCCAGGGCGCCGGCCAGCGCGATCAGGAAGCCAATCGGAGCGACGACGCGCAGTGTGCTGACCGGTGCCGAGACCCCCAGGACAGCCAGGTCGTCAGCCGTTGTGGCGTGGATCGCCACGCCGCCGGTTTGGCGAAAATGAAGCCCGACCTGCGGACTGGTGCTGGTCGTCGCCGAGCCCCCGCCCGGTACCAGTTGCAGGCTTCCCAGCTGAAAGCTGAGTGCCGGGGCGAAGGTCGTGGCGAGTGGCCCGCCGGCCAGCGATCCGCGGACGTGGACCCTGGCGGTCACCGAGATCGTCGAGCCGGTGGCGGGAATGCCCGTCTGCGCCGAAATCTCATTGAGCGTCGCAACCAGGGACGGGAGATTGAGTACGACGCCCGCCCTGACCTGATTCCCGTTGAAGGGCCGGACCGGCGTCAGCGGGATGCTGCGGCTCCAGCCGCTGCTCTCGCTGAGTTTCAGGATGACCTGCTCGGTGCCGTGCAACCCGCGGGAACCGGCATTCAGCAGCCGGTAGCGCACGTCCACGCCCAGCCGGTGGACGAGCTGGAGAAAGATCGGATCCCCCGGGGCGACGATGCCGCTCGGATACACCGGCCCGGGGCGCACGCTGGCGTGGTAGCCGAAAGACACGCTCTGGGTGTAGGGGATGCTGCGAACCGCCGGGCGATCGACAGGCCGGGCGAAGGCCAGGAGCGCCACGCCGAGGAACACGACGGCGACCGCCCCGGCCGCCGCAGCGGCGCCCAGGAGGGCGGTCCGGTTGATGGCGGGGGCGGGGGTGTGATTCTCAGCCATGACGAGTGGCGCTCCATGAGGGCGCGGTCCGCCAGCACGACGCTTGCGGCGATTGCGCCGTCCACGCTTCGTGGCGGGGGCTGTGGAGAGCAGCAGAAGGCCGATCACGCCGATCAGGACGGCGGCGGTGATCGGATTGTGCAGGGCGGTGAGGAATTCCCCGCCATGACGCCAGTGCACCCAGAGCTTGCCGATCAGCTGCGCCCGTGTGGGGTGCACCGGATCCAGGAAGCTGTTGTTGTCGCCCTTGAACGCGTACCGGCCGTCGTGGATCGCATAGATGCGGTGCAGCACCACGATGTGCAGCAGCGAGCTGTGGTAGGCGACGACGTCCCCCACGCGGTACTGAGCGGCAGGCCTGACGAGTGCCAGGTCCCCGCTGTGGAAGCGCGGCTCCATGCTGACGCCATGGGTGACCACGTAGCTGGTCGACCCGCCGATCGTCGGTGAGGCGAAGTAGTGCCAGGCCGCCCCACCCAGTGTCAGGAGAAGGCCGGTGAGCAGGGCGGAGCGGAGTCGATGTTGTTTCACGTGATGTGTTCATCCGCGGCCCAGACGATCTGCTCGAAGGAGCGCGGCCCGTGCCGAGCCGCGCTCCTCGAGAGTTACTCGACTGGTCAGGGGTTGGTGACCAGGACCTTCAGGCTGGTGGCCGATGC
>JBAWFG010000162.1:0-8922 GCA_049591655.1 Solirubrobacteraceae bacterium | reverse complement strand
GCCTTGAGCCGGCCGTCCCGGCTCCCGCCGAGCTCGAAGTCGGCCCACTGGGCCCGGCCGTGATGCATGGCCACCATGTGCTCGGACCGCGTCTCCGTCCACCGGACGACCCGCTCGGTCTCCCGGGCCAGCCAGCCCATCAGGATGTCCTCGACGTCGGCGCCCTTGCCGCCGAAGCCGCCGCCGACGTCCGGCGCAATCACCCGGATCTGGTCCGGCTCCAGGCCGAGGGCGCCGGCGATCGTCTGCTTGTCCTGGTGGGGCGTCTGGGTCGACACCCGGATGGTCAGCTTGCCGTCGGCGAACTCGGCGACCGTCGCGCGGGGCTCGATCGGCAGGGCGAGCAGCCGGGGGCTCTCGTTGGACCCGGAGATGACGAGGTCGCAGTCGGCGAAGAGGTCGGGATCCGGGTCCTGCGCGGGGATTCGCAGGCACGTGTTGGACCCGGAGGGCTCGAACAGCAGCACCTCGTCCTTGACCGCCTCGCGGATGTCGGTCACCGCCGGAAGCGGGTCGTACTCGACGAAGACGAGCTCGGCCGCGTCGACGGACGCGGCAGCTGACTCGGCGAGGACGATGGCGACGATCTCGCCCGCGTACCGGACCCGGTCGGCGGCGACGGGGGGACGGTGCAGGCTCTCGTGGACCTGGATCATCGGCGGCGGCGGGCTGGGCGCAAGCCCGACCTCGGCGGCAGTGAACACCTGCACGCCCGGCATCGCCCTGGCCTCCTCGGCATCGATCGACTCGATCCGCGCGTGCGCCACGTAGGAGCGCACGAACGTCACATACAGCGCGTTCTCGGTGCGCTTGTCATCGACGTAGCGCCCCTTGCCGAGCAGGAAGCGCGGGTCCTCACGACGGCGAATCCTCTGTCCGATTCCGGTGGCGATGGGGTGCCCCTCTCTCTCGAATCCGTGGCCTGACGCCCCCCGTCGGCCTCAGTGGCCGCGAATACTACGGCTCGGGGTCATCGGCCGGCCAGCCGATCCGTGCACAGCCGGTTGTCGGCGGGCGCAATCGGGCGGGCGGGGTCAGGGATCGACGAACTCGGCCGGCTCCTTGGTGAAGCCGGCACTGACCGCCGCCAGTTGGTTGGGCGACCCGATCAGACCCAGCTGAAGCTCGGCCTCCAGCGCCAGCGTCTCCTGCGCCGGGGCGGTCCACGCCCGGTCAAACAGCGCCTTGGCGGCGCGCACGGCGTCGGGGGACCGCTGCGCGATCTGCGCCGCCAGCTCCTGGGCGGCGCTGAGCGGATCTTCGGCGGTCCGGGTCACGACGCCGAGCCGTTCGCCCTCGACGGCGTCGAACACCCGTCCCGTGTAGGTCAGCTCCTTGGCTACATCGATCGAGACCAGCCGCGGCAGCGTGCGGGTGATCGACATGTCGGGCACCAGGCCCCATTTGACCTCCATCACCGACAGCCGGGTGTCCGGCGCGGCGATCCGGATGTCGGCACCGAGCGCGATCTGCAGCCCGCCGCCGAAGCAGTTTCCATGCAGGGCGGCGATGACCGGCATCGGCAGGTCAATCCAGCCGTGGGCGACGCGCTGAAACCAATTCGGCACCTCGCCCCGGACGCGGCCGACGAGGCCTTCGAGCCCGTCGCCGCCCGACATGATGCTGACGACATCCAGGCCGGAGCAGAAGCTGGGACCGTCGCCGTGCAGGACGACTGCGCGGACGCCGCTCTCGGCGGCCAGCCGTTCGATGGCGGCGTTGATCTGCTCGAACATCGCCACATCGAGCGCGTTGTGCTTGTCGGACCGGGTCAGCGTGACCACCGCGACGTGGTCGGCGACCTCGATCCGGACGCGGTGCTCGGTGGAGTCGGTCATCGGCGAGGACCCTACCGATCCAGCGCCACCGGATCGCCGACCCGCACCGTCCCCGCCTCCAGCACCTCGGCGTGGACGCCGAACGCCACCGGCTCGGTGGTGTCGAGGTCACGCCGATAGCTACCGAGCAGCTTGAGCGTCTGCAGGTCGGTCTGCCCGGTGGCCGGGTCGCGGTTGGTGATCACACAGCGACCGACGTGGCCACGCACCGCCAGCAGTGCCTCGCCGACCCGCACCCGCCCGCCGACCCAGCCGTCCTCGGCGTGCGCGCCGATCCCGTCGACCTCGATCAGCATCCGGAACCGCCGTCCGTTGACCGTGTCGCGGTCGGCGACCTCGGCCAGTTTCTCCAGCGAGGCCCGGGAGATGAGCGAGGCGCCCGCCTTCCGTCCCCGGTCGACCGCACCGGTGCCGCTGTCGACGAGCCGCAGCGGCCGATCAAAGAAATCCGACAGGGCCCCGGCCCACGGTCCGTCGAGCACCTGCGCCTCCCGCGGACGGGAGAAGAACCGTGTGGTGATCGTCTCGCCGTGGGCGACCGTGTCGCGCACCGCGGAGCCGTCCGGGAACGTGAGGCCGAGTACCGCCGCATCCGGGTCGTAGTCAGCGACGACGCTCTGCAGGGTGGGGATGTCCTTGCCGTTGAGCATCCGCCCGGCGTCGTCGACCACGTAGAACGCCCGGTCACCCCGCGCCCCGGCCGGCCCCAGCGTCACGGCGTCGACGGGCTGGACCCGCATCCCCTTGACCGCGGTCAGTGCCAGTTCGGTGACGTGGGCGGCGGCCATCGCCACAGAATGTCAGGCGGCGGCCTGCTCCGCCCAGTCCCGGTACAGCTGCCAGTAGCGGCCCTCGACTGCCAGCAGCTCCTCGTGGGTCCCCTGCTCGACGATCTCCCCGTGCTCCATGACCAGGATCCGCGCGGCGTGGCGGATCGTCGACAGCCGGTGGGCGATGACGATGGCGGTGCGCCCAGCAACCAGCCGCCGCAGCCCCTGCTCGATCAGGGACTCGGTGTGCACGTCCACGTTGGCGGTCGCCTCGTCGAGGACGAGGATCCGGGGGTCGGCCACGAGCGCGCGGGCGAAGGCGACGAGCTGGCGCTGGCCGGCCGACAGCTGGACGCCGCGCTCGCCGACCTGGGTGTCATAGCCGTCGGGCAGCTCGGAGATGAACGTGTCGGCGCCGACGGCGCGGGCGGCGTCGCGCAGTTCCGCATCGGTGGCGTCCGGGCGCCCGAACGAGAGGTTCTCACGCATCGTGCCGCTGAACAGGAACCCCTCCTGGGGCACCATCCCCATCTGCGAGCGCAGCGAGTGGCCGGTGACCGACCGCAGGTCGTACCCGTCGACGAGCACCGCGCCCTCGGTGGGGTCATAGAAGCGGGCGACGAGCTTGGCGAACGTCGACTTGCCGGCACCGGTCTCGCCGACGAGAGCGATCGTCTGACCGGGGGCGACGGTCAGGTCCACGTCATGCAGCGCCCACGGCCCGTCGCCCTCGGCGCCGCTGTAGCGGAACGAGACGTGATCGAAGCGCAGCTCGCCGCGGATGCGCGGCAGCGTCACCGCGTCGGGGGCGTCGACGATCTCCGGCTGCTCGTCGAGCAGCCCGAAGATCTTGTCCAGGGCCGCCATCCCGGACTGATAGGTCGTGTAGAGCTGGGAGAGCTGCTGGATGGGGTCAAAGAAGTTGTTGAGCGCCGCGATGAACGCGAACACGACCCCGGTCGAGGTCTGCCCGTTGATCGCCTCGATGCCGCCGATCACGAGGATCTCGACGGTGACCAGCGCCGACAGCAGTTCGACGCCCGGGAAGTAGGCGGCGTTGAGGCGGACTGTCGTCATGTTGGCGGCCCGGTTCTCGTCGTTGAGCGCGGCGAATTGCTCGATATGACGGCGCTCCTGCCCGAATGCCCGCACCACCCGAATGCCCGACAGCGTCTCCTGCAGGTTGCCGGTGATGGCGGCGATCTTCTCGCGGGTCAGCCGGTAGGCGTCAGCGGAGGCGATCCGGAAGGCGAGGCCCCCGAGCGCGAGGATCGGCAGTACCAGGAATGTCAGCAGTGCCAGGTGCACGTCCATGATGAGCAGGATCACGAGGACGCCGATCAGCGTCAGGCTCGATTGGATGAGGGTGGCCAGGCCATCCTCCACGAGCTGGTCCAGCGCCTCGACGTCGTTGGTCATCCGGCTGATCAGCACTCCCGCACGGTTGCGGGAGTAGAAGCCGATCGACAGCGACTGCAGGTGGGCGTAGAGCTGCAGGCGCAGGTCCTGAAGCGTGCGCTGACCGACCCAGCCGACGAGATAGGTCTGCGCGTAGGTGGCCAGCCCGTAGATGACCGCCGACGCCAGGAACACGATCACCACGAGGTCAAGCGTGCCGGTGTCGTGACGCCGGATCCCCTGGTCGATCGCCACCTTGGCCAGAGGCGCGGGGGCGAGCGCGGCCGCGGTGGCGAGCACCAGCGAGGTGAACATCGCCACCACCCGCCAGCGGTAGGGGGCCAGCAGTCCGGCCAATCCGCGCAGCTTGCGTCCCCGCCCGCCGGTCTGGCGCAGGCGACGTCGCAGTTCGGCGCTGCGGCTCGGGGTGCTCATCCCTGGGCCACCTCCAGCGGCTTGCGGGTGAGGAACACCTGATCGGGCATCCCCTTCTCGACGATCTCGCGGTACAGATCCGACTGGGACAGCAGCTCATCGTGGGTGCCGTCGGCGGCGATCTGTCCGTCCTCGAGCACGACGATCCGGTCCGCCAGGGCGATCGTCGAGAGCCGGTGTGCGATCACGAACGTCGTGCGCCCGGCGAGCACATCCCCAAGCGCGGCCTTGATCTGGCTCTCGGTCGAGGCGTCGACCGAGGAGGTGGCGTCGTCGAGGATGAGGATCCGCGGGTCAGCGAGCACCGCCCGGGCGATCGCGATCCGCTGGCGCTGGCCGCCGGACAGCGTCAGCCCTCGCTCACCGACACGGGTGTCATAGCCGTCGGGGAGACGCTCGATGAACTCCGCGGCCTGGGCGGCCGCGGCCGCGCGCTGCACGTCCTCCCGGCTCGCGTCGGGCCGGGCGTAGGCGATGTTGTCGTGCACGGTCGCCGAGAACAGAAACGGGTCGTCGTTGACGACCGCGATCGCCCCGCGCAGGGTCTCCAGCGACACCGATCGCACGTCGGCGCCGTCGATCGACACCGATCCGGCGTTGACGTCGTAGAGGCGCGGTAGCAGCTGGACGAGCGCCGACTTGCCCGATCCCATCGCACCGACGAGCGCCACGACCTGGCCGCCGGGGACATCGAGGTCGATGTCGGAGAGCGCGGGGTGGGTGGCTCCCTCGAAGGTCAGCTCGGCGCCGCGCAGGGTCACGCGTCCGGGGCCGTCGGGCAGCGGCGGCGCGTGGGGCGGGGACTCGATCTGCGGCGCCCGGTCGAGCACCTGGAAGATGCGGGCGCCGGACGCGGTCGAGCGCTGGGCGGCTCCGAGCATGTAGCCGAGCGTCCGCATCGGAGAGATGAGCATCAGCAGGTAGGCATAGAAGGCGGTGAAGGCGCCGACCGACAGCGAGCCGTCGATCACCTGTCGGCCGCCGAACAGCAGGATCGCGGCGAGGCCGAGGTTGGGCAGGAAGCTCAGCATCGGGTTGTAGAACGCCTGGATCCGGGTCGCACGCAGCTGCTGGTCAAAGACCCGCTGCACCGAGTGGCGGAAGCGATCGAGCTGCCGGTCCTCCTGGGCGAAGGCCTTGACCACCCGCACGCCGGAGACGCTCTCCTCGGTGTCGGCGGTCAGCTCGGCGATCCGCTGCTGGGCCTCCTGCATGGCGGGGCGGGAGCGGCGTCCGTAGCGGTTGGCGATCAGCACCACGAACGGGACCGGGGCGAGTGAGATCGCGGCCAGGCCCGGTTGCAGTGCGAACATCGCGACGGCGGCGAGCAGGATCGTCACCAGCGACTGGGCGATGAAGATCAGTCCGTAGCCGAGGAAGAAGCGCACCGACTGGAGGTCGACCGTCGCCCGGGACATCAGCTGTCCGGTCTGCTGGCGATCAAAGAACGACAACTCGAGCTGCTGCAGGTGGGCATAGAGCGTGTTGCGCAGGTCAAGCTCGACGCTGAGCGAAACCTGCCCGGCGACGAGCCGGCGCAGCACGCTGAACACGAGGCGGATCGCCCCGGCCCCGGCGATCGCCCACACCAGCACGATCAATCGGTGATGATCGTGGGCGCGAACCGCATTGATCGCCAGGCCGGTGAGGTACGGAATCAGGACGGTGCCGACAAGCGCACCAAAGGCGAGCACGAACGACCAGACCACCGCCCGTCGATAGGGGCGTAGGAAGCCGAGCAGACGCCAGAAAGTGGGCATACTTCAGAAAGGATAGTTCGGTCTTTCACGGACATCCGTCGACCGCCCTCATCGCAGACCCAGGCGCGCGCGCACGTAGGCGTCGAGCATCGTGCCGCTCTCGGCCAGGATGAGTTCCTCGCCCGCCGGGGAGGAGCGGAATGCCTCGCGCAGGAGGCCGTCGCCGGCCACCACGACCATCCGTGCCACGACCGCATGGCGGTGCGCGCCGGCGGCGGGCCAGTGCACGGCCAGGATGCGCTGCACCGAGGCGGCGATCGCGTCCCGCGTGGGACGGGTGACGTCACGGATCCGTTCGGTCCGCAGGCCCCCGTACCAGAGCGACAGAAAGCCGGGGTGCGCACGGAAGCCGGCGGCCAGGGCGTCGAGCACGCTGCGGGCCGGGTCGGCGAGCGGGTCACGTTCGTCGCTCTCGGCGACGGCGGCGACGAGGTCGGCGAATGTGTCCCAGTAGCGCAGGGCCAGCGCCTCGACGATCCCCTGCTTGTCGGGGAAGTAGCGGTAGACCGACCCGACGGGGATCCCGGCCGCCGCCGCGACCCGGGTCGTGGTGAACGCCTCCGCGCCCTGCTCGGCGAGCACCTGATCGGCGGCATCGAGCACCCGGCGCAGGCGCTCGCGGCTGCGTGCCTGCGTGGGAACGTTGCGCAGGCGGGTGTCGAGGTCGGCCGAGGCGGAGGTCATCAGCAAGTTGAAAGTGAACTCTTTTTCATGTTAGCGTCCACGGGTGGTGACGGAAATACTCCAGGCGCAACGTGAACGGGTGGCGGAGGTCTCGGCGGGGTTGGCTCGCGCCGGTCTCGTGCTCGGCACGGCGGGCAACGTCTCCGAGCGCGCCGGTGAGCTGGTGGCGATCACGCCGACGGGCGCGGTGCTCGCCGATCTGACCCCCGACGACGTCGTGGTCGTCGATCTGTCCGGCGCGCTGGTCGACGGGGATCTGGCGCCGACCTCGGAGCTGGAGCTGCACCTCGGCGCCTACACCCGCCACGGGGCCGGCGGCGTCGTCCATGCTCACAGTCCGATCGCCACTGCGCTGGCATGCGTGCTCGACGAGCTCCCGCTGATCCACTACCAGATGCTCGCGCTCGGCGGTCCGGTGCGGGTGGCTCCCTATGCCACCTTCGGGACCAGTGAGCTGGCCGCGCTGACCCTCGACGCGCTGGAGGACCGCACCGCCGCGCTGATGTCCAACCACGGGATGATCGCCGTCGGCACCGACGTGGCGGCGGCCCTGGCGAATGCGCAGTTGCTGGAGTGGGCCTGCGAGCTGTTCTGGCGAGCGGCCTCGATCGGGCAGCCACGCACGCTCACCGACGCCGATGCTCGGGCGTTCACGGATGCGGTCAGCGCCCGTGGCTACGGCACCACCCGGACGGTCGGCGAGTGACCGCCATGCGGGCGCTCACCCTCGGCGTTCACGTTGTCGACGTGCTCGCCCGGCCGGTGCGCGCGACCCCGACGGCCAGGGCGGAGACACCCTCGGCGATGTCCTGCTGGCCATGCTCGGCCGCGCCGGGATCGACACCACACTGTTGCTGCGCCGCGAGGGCGTTCAGACCTCGGCCAGCGTGGTGCCGATCCGCGAGGACGGATCGCGCCCGGCGCTGCACGTGATCGGCGCCAACGCCACCTACACCGCCGGCGACGCCCCGTGGGAGGCGATCGCGGCCGCCACCCACCTGCATCTCGGCGCTCCGGAGTTCATGGGCGGCGAGCAGGCGGCACGGATCCTCGCCCACGCCCGGCAGCACGGGGTCACCACGTCCGCCGACATCCTCGCTCCCGGTGATCAGGCGGGCGCGATCCTCGACTGGATCGCCGGTGGCCTGGGCTCTGATCACGGGGACTTCGACCTACCAGGATCCCGAGCTGCCCCCGATCACCCGGCGCCGGTTCGTCGCCGGGTCGCTGGTCACCGGCGCCGCCGTCGCCGCGCCGGCCGCGGCGGACGCTGCCCGGCGCAAGCACAAGCCCAAGCCCAAGAAGCCGGCCTCGGCGGCCCTGTAGGTCACGCCCCGGCTGCGCGTCGCGGCCCAGTCACCATTAGGGTGCACGCTCGGCGACGCGCCGAGACCGAAACGAGAGGATGAGCGGCTGATGACCAGCGTGCGTGATGCGACGTTCGACCTGTTCCGCGCCCACGGGATGACGACGATCTTCGGCAACCCGGGCTCCACCGAGCTGCCGATGCTCGCTGACTTCCCTGAGGACTTCACCTATGTGCTGGGGCTCCAGGAGCTCGTCGTGGTGGGCATGGCGGACGGGTACGCGCAGGCCACCGGACGCCCGACGCACGTCAACCTCCACACCGCGCCCGGGGTTGGCAACGCGGTCGGCGGGATCTTCAACGCCCAGGCCAACAAGTCCCCGCTCGTCATCACCGCCGGTCAGCAGGTCCGCCCGCAGATCACGATCGAGGCCAACCTCACCAACCGCGACGCCGTCATGGGCCCTGCGCCCTACGTCAAGTACAGCCACGAGCCGCCGCGGGCCCAGGATGTACCGGGTGCGCTGCAGCGCGCCATCCATCACGCCTCGCTGCCGCCTCGCGGCCCGGCGTTCGTCTCGATCCCGATGGACGACTGGAACGCCGAGGCCGACGAGGACCGCGCCACCGCGGCCGTTGCGCGCCGCGTGACCGGTCGCATGGCCGCCGACGAGACGGCGCTCAGCTCGCTGGCGCGGCGGATCGCGCAGGCGCGCTCGCCGGTGCTCGTC
>JBAWFG010000161.1:0-5913 GCA_049591655.1 Solirubrobacteraceae bacterium | reverse complement strand
CCCCGCCGCCCATGCCGCGCACGCCGCCCACGTCGCCCACCGAGCGGGCGCCGAGCTGCCGGGCGACCTCGGGCCAGCCGGCCCGCTCCATCGTGTCGATCATCGCCAGGCACTGGGCGTTGTAGCGCTCGGCGAACGCCGGGTCCTCCAGGCCCTGCGCGGCGCGCCACGAGCTGATCGCGATCGTCACCGCACTGCGCGCCGCCCAGGCGATCCCGAGCACGGCGAGTTCGGCCTCCTCGAGCTCGGTGTGACGCTGGTAGCCGTCAAGCACGAGGCGGCCCATCCGAAACAGCTCCGGGCCGTCGCGCCCGGTGCCGAGCGAGTCGAGCACCGAGGCCAGATCGGTGATCAGCGCGGTGTGGCTCATATCGCCGAAATCGATCAACCCGCACACGAGGCCCCGGCTGTCGGTGAGCGTGTTGTCGACCGTCAGATCGCCGTGGACGACCTGGGCGCGGAGGCCCGGCCAGGCCGGGAGCGCCGAGCGCTCGAACTCGTCGAGCACCCGGGCGACGGCGTCCCGGGCGACCGGATCGCGGATGTCAGAGAGCATCGAGCGGGTGGCGAGCGCGTGCTGGACATCCCACAGCATCGTGCGGTGGGCGCTGGGATGCCCGAAGCCGCGCAGCGCACGGGCCAGGCGGGCCGCGGTGGCCCCGAATGCTCCGAGTGCGGCGTCGCTGAGGGCAGTCGCCTCGATTCGGCTTGACCCCGGCAGGGCGTCGTAGAGCCGCAGCCAATGCATCCCATCGCCGGCCGGCCACCGGGCCCGCAGCGCCGCCGGGTCATCCCCGATCCGGGCCGGCCCCGGGTCGCCGGTCTGAGACGTCCGCCAGGGCAGCGCCACCGTCAGCCCCGGGTCCGCAGCGCCGATGTGCAGCGCCGCGGCGGCCTCCATGTCCAGCACCGCGGAATCCTCGGCTGCGTTGGAAACCTTGAGCACGGCGAGCAGGCGGCCGTCGGGATCGTGGAGCCCGAACGTCTGGTCGCGCTCGCTGCCGAGGTCCCGCGCGCCGGCGGCGGCGACCCCGAACGCGCTCGCCGCCATCCCCACCGCCGCCTTGCCGGTGAACTGCGGGCGCGCCGATGCCAGCACCTGGTCCACGGCGGGCCACGCTATCGCGAGAGGATCGATTGCGCCACGACCATTGCATGGGAGACTGCCGCGGTGGCTTCGATGCGCTTCACCCTGCGCCAGCTCGAGTACTTCCGCGCCGCTGCCGAGGCCGGCAGTGTCACCGAGGCGGCACAGAACATTCCGGTGGCGCAGTCCTCGGTATCAGCCGCGATCGCCCAGCTCGAGGCCGCGCTCGGGGTCCAGCTGCTCATCCGTCACCACGCCCAGGGGATCTCGCCGACCGCAGAGGGCCGCCAGTTCCTCGATCGCGCGCGGGCGCTCCTGCGCGACGCCGACGAGCTGGAGCGCTTCGCCTCGGAGCTGACTGCCGAACTGAGGGGGACGCTTCATCTGGGGTGTCTGATCACCGTCGCGCCGCTGATGATGCCGCGGCTGGGCAAGGGCTTCCGGGAGCGCCACCCCGCGGTCGCGCTGGCGATGGTAGAAGGCGGCCAACAGGAGCTCGTGTCGCAGCTGCGCGGGGGGAGGCTGAGCGTGGCGCTCACCTACGATCTCGACCTCGCCGATGACCTGATGTTCACGCCGCTGGCCAGCCTCGCCCCTCACGCGGTGTTCGCCCGCGACCATCCACTGGCCGGGGCGGAGTCGGTGACGCTGGACCAGATCGCGACCGAGCCGCTGGTGCTGCTGGACCTGCCCCACAGTCGCGGCTACTTCCGTGGGCTGTTCGCCGCCGCCGGGATCGAGCCGCTGATCGCCCACCGTTCGGCGCACCCCGATGTCATCCGCACGATGGTCGCCAACGGTTTCGGCTACACGATCGTCAACGCCCGGCCGCTCACCGACCGCGCGCTCGACGGCATGCCGCTGGCCACGGTGCCGCTGGCCGGCGACCCGCGGCCGATGATCCTCGGTCTCGTTCGCCTGGAGAGCCTGCGGCCAACCCGGCTGGTGGCCGCCTTCGAACAGCACTGCCGTGCCGCGTTGGCCTCTGGGACGGTCCCGGGGCTCGATGACCCAGAGACCGGGATCTAGCGATGGCCGCGTCGCGATTCGACATCCTCCTGGAGCCGGTGCGGATCGGTCCGGTCACCGCTCGCAACCGCTTCTTTCAGGTGCCCCACTGCAACGGGATGGGGTACCGCGACGTCAGCGCCCATGCCGGCATGCGGGCGGTCAAGGCTGAGGGCGGCTGGGCGGTCGTCTGCACCGAGCAGGCCGAGATTCACCACACCTCCGACATCACGCCGTTCATCGAGCTGCGCCTCTGGGATGACCAGGACATCCCGGCGGTGGCCCGGATCGCCGACCGGATCCACGAGCACGGCGCCCTGGCGGGGATCGAGCTCTGTTACAACGGCATGAACGCCCCCAACCTCTACAGCCGGGCGGCGCCGATGGGTCCGTCGCATCTCCCGGTGGCGACGTTCACCGCCGAGCCGGTTCAGGCCCGCCGCATGGACGCCGCCGACATCGCCGATCTGCGGCGTTGGCACCGTGCCGCGGTGCGGCGCTCGATTGAGGCGGGCTATGACCTCGTCTACGTCTACTCAGGCCACGCGCTGGGTGGGATCCACCACTTCCTCTCGCGCCGCTACAACGACCGGACCGACGCCTACGGCGGCTCGGCGCAGAACCGGATGCGGCTGTTGCGTGAGATTCTCGAGGACACCCTGGAGGAGGCGGCGGGTCGCGCCGCCGTCGCCTGCCGGATCACCGTCGACGAGCTCAACGGAGAGGACGGCATCACGCGTTCCGACATCGAGGAGGTCGTCGGCACGCTCGGCGAGCTGCCCGATCTATGGGACTTCGTGCTCGGGTCCTGGGAGGACGACTCGGTCACCGCTCGCTTTGGACAGGAGGCCGATCAGGAGCCCTACGTCCGTGGCCTCAAGGCACTGACCTCCAAACCCGTGGTCGGGGTCGGGCGCTTCACGTCGCCCGACACGATGGTGCGGATGGTCCGCTCTGGAGTCCTGGACCTGATCGGCGCCGCCCGCCCCTCGATTGCCGATCCGTTCCTTCCTCAGAAGATCGCCGACGGCCGCCTGGAGGACATCCGGGAGTGCATCGGATGCAACATCTGCGTGTCGGGAGACTTCACGATGTCGCCGATCCGCTGCACCCAGAACCCGTCGATGGGCGAGGAGTGGCGCCGCGGCTGGCATCCCGAACGGATGCGCCCGCGGCGCAGCGCCGCCAAGGTGCTCGTGGTCGGGGGTGGGCCGGCCGGTCTGGAGGCCGCCCAGTCGCTCGGCAAACGTGGCTATGAGGTGATCCTGGCCGACGCGTCGGGCAAGTTGGGCGGCCGGGTGGCCAAGGAGGCGCGGCTGCCCGGTCTGTCGGCCTGGATCCGCGTCGTCGATTACCGAGTCGCGCAGATCCGCCGCCTGCGCACCGTGGAGCAGGCCGAGGGGGTCATCACCCCCGAGGAGGTTCTCGACTATGACTTCACGCACATCGCGGTGGCCACCGGGGCCCGCTGGCGCGACGACGGTGTCGGGCGACACCACACCCATCCCATCCCGTGTGACCCATCGCTACCGGTGCTCACCCCGGACGACGTGATGGGCGGCGCGCGACCAGCCGGCGGCCACGTGGTCGTCTACGACGACGATCACTACTACCTCGGTGGCGTCCTCGCCGAGCTCCTGCGCGGAGGCGGTGAGCGGCGGGTGACGCTGGTGACGCCGGCGACCTGCGCGTCGAGCTGGACGGTGGCGACGATGGAGCAGCACCGGATCCAGCGGCGACTGCTCGAACTCGGCGTCGAGATCCAGGCCTCCCGCGCCGTGACCGCCACCACGCCCGACGGAGTGCGGACGCAGTGCACGTTCACCGGCCGTGAGCAGACCCTGGCCTGCGATGCCGCGGTGTTCGTCACCGCCCGCCTGCCCGAGGACACGCTGTACCGGCGCCTGATGGAGCGCCAGCCCCGGTGGGCCGATGCGGGGCTGCGCAGTGTGACGGCGGTCGGCGACTGCTGGTGTCCGGGGACGATTGCCGCCGCAGTATGGGACGGCCGGCGGTTCGCCGAGGAGCTCGAGGAGGAGACCGACCGCGGCGACACGGTGCCGTTTCGGCGTGAGGTCACCGGGCTGGTTGCGGGGCCGTAGATCGCATAGGGCGATCCAGCGGACCGCGGTTTGCCATTCACCTCCAGGGCGGGCGGGTGCACACTGACTGACCGTGCCCCCGACCGATCAGCGCCCGGCGTTCGACGCCACCCGCTTCCGCCACGTGATCGGGCACTTCATGAGCGGGGTGACGGTCATCACCACCCGTCATGAGGATCGCGACCATGGGATGACCGCGAGCGCGGTGTCCTCGCTGTCGCTCGATCCGCCGATGCTCACCGCCTGTCTGCATCGGCAGGCGCCGACCCAGGAGGCGGTCGTACGCAGCGGGGCGTTTGCCGTCAATGTCCTGCGTGAGGGCCAGGATGAGATCGCCGCCCGGTTCGCCCGCCCATGCGCCGACAAGTTCGCCGGCATCAGCGTGCACTACGGCATGCTGGGCCAGCCGCTGCTGGACGGAGCGCTGGCGACGATCGAATGCGAGGTCCAGGAGACCGTCGTCGGCGGGACCCACCGGGTGTTCCTGGCGGCGGTGCGCAGCGCCGAGGTCGGCTCCGGGGCACCACTGGCCTACTATCGCGGCCGGTTCGGCCGCCTGGAGATCGCCGCTGACGACGATGCCCTGCGGGACGTCCGCCGCGCCGTGCTGCGACGCGCGGTCGCCGTCGACGAGCGTCTCGACCCCGAAGCGCTCGCGCGGTCGCTCGCCGCACCAGTCTCCTCGGTGGAGTTCGCGCTCGCTCAGCTGCTCTCCGAGCGCCTGGTCACTCGCGACGCGGACGGCTACCGACAGGTCGCGCTCGACGCTCGACGCTCGGACGACGCCTTCGACGCCAAGCTGGTCATCGATCTCGGAGCGGCCCAGATGGCGATGACCCGGGCCGGCGATCCCGAGCTGGCGCAGCTGGAGGAGCTGGCGGCGACGACGGTCCCGCCGATCGGGGCGATCGGCCCTGAGCTGGTGGAACGGATGGTGGCCGCCAACGAGGAGTTCCACGAGGCGGCGATCGCCCTGGCTGGCAACGCGGCGCTGCTGGACGCCTACCGACAGCTGCGCCTGACGTCCGTGCTCTCGCCGGTGATGTGGCGCGCGGCCGGTTCCGCGCGCCGGCTCGCCGAGCAGCACCAGCTGATCGCCTCCGCCCTGCGTGCGCGTGACCTGGCTCGGGCTCAGGAGCTGATCACCACCCACAACCGCCAAGCCCGGGCATCACATCACCAGGCGATCGAGGTGGCGGGCGGGCGCATCTGACGCTGGATCGGGCTATCCGATGCAATGGTCCGGTCATCGGCATTTGCCGGGGGCCGGGGGGCCGACGAGACTGGCTGAGCTTCAACGACCAGAAGGGCGACGAGACATGATCCGCACCGGCGACGAGTACCGCGCGTCAATCCGCGACGGGCGCGACGTCTACATAGACGGCGAGCGCGTCGAAGACGTGACCAACCATCCGGCGTTCAAGCCGATCGTCGACGTCCGGGCGCGGATCTACGACCTCGCGCATGAGGCCGGGACCCGGGACGTGATGACCTATGTCGATGCCGAGACCGATGAGCGCAATGCGATCGGCCTCAAGCCGCCGGTCAGTCAGGGCGATTGGCACGACAAGCGGGTCGCCGTAGACACAGTGCTCGACGACATCGGCGGGGTCGTCATCCGCGTCGGCGACGAGACGATCGGCGAGATGTGGTCGCTCGCCGACGGGGAGGACGTCCTCAACGAGGTCGATCCGCGCTTTGCCGACAACATCCGCC
>JBAWFG010000160.1:0-4359 GCA_049591655.1 Solirubrobacteraceae bacterium | reverse complement strand
GGCCGGTGGACGCCACCAGCCCCGGTGCCGCCTCCTCGCGCAGCGCTGCCGCCAGCGCGTCCTCGAACACCGCCGGGCGGCCGCGTCCGGCGTGGGGCCGCGGCAGGACGATCGCGGCGACGCTCGACGACAGGCCGAAGGGCTCCAGCCGGCGCTCCAGCTCGATCCCGGCCAGATCGCCGCCGACGAGCCCGGCGAGCACGTCGCCGGCCAGGCGCCGCTCGGTGTCGCCGGCCACCCGCCCACGCAAAAGCTCAAGCGCCACGATCGTGACCGCCTGGTGCAGCGTCAGTCGATCAAAGTCCGACAGGGGACCGCCGTCCTTGATCGCCACCAGCCACGCCTCGGGAACTCGCTCTCCCGCGCCGGACCCGGCCGACCCCCCTGCCGGGGCTCCGTCGGCCGCCACGGGCAGCGCCAGCGCGCGGTCGGCCAGACCTCCGTGGGAGGGCAGAAACGCTCGGCCCAAACGCCGGCGCGCGACCACCTCGGCCTGCAACGCGCCCACATCGTCGGGATCCAGGGCGCGACGGAACGCGCGCTGGACCATCGGCCCCCCGCGTGCGTCAAACACGAGCACCGCTGCACCGATGAGTGTCGCCAGCGTCCCAGCGAGGGCGTCGAGCCCGCGCTCGGAGAGCACCACTCGCTCCAGTCGCTCGTGCGCGGCCAGCGCCCGGCGCAGGACCGCGTACTGCTCGTTGACCAGCTGCGTGAACGCGGCCTCGGTGACGGCGATGAACGGGACCTCGTAGGGCACCTCGAACACCGGGAAGTCCCGCTCGGCAGCGGCCTGCAACACCGCCTCGGGGACGCTCGAATGCGCGAACCCGACCCCGAACCCCAGCGCCGCCAGCTGGTGGTCGGCGAGGCGGCCGACGAACTCGCGCTGCTGCTCAGGGGTCTCGAGTGCCATCCCCGTGCTCAGCAGCACCTCGCCACCCGATAGCCACGGCGTGGGGTCGCGCAGCTCGGACATGTGGACCCAGCGGACCGGGACGTCGATCGCATCCTCACCGTTGAGGAGGCGGACGTCGAGACCGCGCAGCAGTTCGCGAACGGTGAGCATCCTGGTGCGCGGTCCCGACTGAACTCAGGCCATCAGGCCGACAGGCCCCGCATGCGCTTCCCGGCCTCGGTCAGCACCGGACGCAGAATGCTCTCGATCTCCTCGAACTGCTTGGGCCCGGCGATCAGCGGCGGCGAGAGCTGGATGACCGGGTCGCCGCGGTCGTCGGCGCGGCAGATGAGCCCCCGCCGGTACAGCTCGCCGGACAGGAAACCGCGCAGCAGCGTCTCGGACTCCTCGTCGGACCACTGCTCGTCGGAGTCCTGGTCCTTGACCAGTTCGATGGCGTGGAAGTACCCCGCACCGCGCACGTCGCCGACGATTGGGATGTCGCGCAGCGACTCGAGCATGTCCCGGAAGCCGGCCTCGTTGGCGCGCACATTCTCGATGACGCCCTCGCGCTCCATCGCGTCGATGTTGGCGAGCGCGATTGCGGAGCACACCGGGTGGCCGGCGAACGTGAACCCGTGCATGAAGCTGTTGGTGCCCTCCAGGAACGGCTCGGCGACCCGGTCGGAGGCGATCAGCGCCCCCATCGGCGCATACGCGCTGGTGATGCCCTTGGCGGTTGTGATCAGGTCCGGCAGGTAGTCATAGCGCTGAGCGCCGAACCACTCCCCGAGGCGACCCCAAGAGCAGATCACCTCGTCGGAGATCAGCAGCACGTTGTAGCGGTCGCAGATCTCCCGGACACGCTGCCAATAGCCCTCGGGCGGGGTGAAGCAGCCACCGGCGTTCTGGACCGGCTCCATGATCACCGCGGCCACGGTCTCGGGTCCCTCGAACTCGATCCGCTTGGCCACCTCGTCGGCGAGGTCTGAGGCGGTCAGCCCGTGGGGCATCCGGAACGTGTTGGTGTTCGGGACGTGACAGCCGCCGGGGGTCAGAGGCTCAAACGGCTGGCGCAGGCTGGTGATGCCGGTCGCCGACAGGGCTCCAAGGCTCGTGCCGTGGTAGGCGATATCACGGGCGATGATCTTCGTCTTCAGCGGGTTGCCGGTGAGCTTGTGGTACTGGCGGCTGAGCTTGATCGCCGACTCGACGGCCTCCGAGCCACCGCTGGTGAAGAACACGCGGTTGAGATCACCGGGAGCGAGTCCCGCGATGCGCGCCGCGAGCTCGACCGCGCGCGGGTGCGCGTAGGACCAGGTGTTGTAGTAGCCGAGTTGCTTGGCCTGATCCGCGCCGGCCTGGACGAGGTCGGCTCGGCCGTGGCCGATGTTGACACAGAACAGCGAGGACAGCCCGTCGAGGTAGCGGTTGCCGTGGTCGTCGTAGACGTAGCAACCCTCGCCGCGGACGATCATCGGGACCTCGTGGTCCTCGTAGGCCGACAGGCGGGTGAAATGCATCCACAGATGCCGGCGCGCGAGCTCCTGGAGCGTCCGCTGCTCGGTGCTCTCAGCTGCCTCGGTACTTGCCATGAAGAAATTCCTCCAGAGATCGCTCTGTGCTCGCCGGGGATCGGTCACGTCGAGACCGACGTGGCGGCGACGGCACCGTGGTCCGTTTCGTACAAAGTAGCCATCTGTGTGCGGTCGCACAATTGGACATTTCGGCGCACCCCTCTGCCGCCGATACTACGGAACGGCGCACAACCCGTGTCCGAGAAGGTGCGCCTGGGGTAGGTTGCGGCGATGGACCTCAACCATCATCGCGCCGGCGCGGGCGATCCGCTGCTGCTCGTGCACGGGATCGGCAGCCGCTGGCAGATGTGGGAGCCGGTGCTGGATCGGCTCGCCGCCCGCCACGAGGTGATCGCCGTCGACCTCCCGGGCTTCGGCGCGTCGCCGATGCCGCCCCCGGGGACCCCGCCCGGAGTCGACTCGCTGATCGGGTTGCTGGAGGGGTTCCTCGACGGGCTGGGCGTGCGCATGCCACACGTTGCCGGTAACTCACTCGGCGGCTTGATCGCGCTGGAGATGGCCGCCCGGGGCCTGGTCCGCTCAGCGACCGCACTGTCGCCGGCGGGTTTCGCCACGCCCGCCGAAACGGCGCTGACGCGTACCGAACTGTGGCTGAGCGTCCGGGCGGCGCGGCGGATCGCGGGGCACGCCGACCGGATCATGGCGCCGGTCGCGGGGCGGCGGCTGGGCCTCAACCTGTTTGTGGCCGACCCATCCCGGTTGTCGGCGGGCGAGGCGGCTGCCAGTGTCAGGGCGTTGGCCGGCGCCCCCTGGTTCGACGCCACGCTCCCGTCGCTGAAGCCGATGGCATTCGGCGAGGGTGAGCAGATCGCCGTGCCGGTGACCGTCGCCTGGGGCAACCGCGACCGCGTGCTGTTTCCCCGCCAGGCGCGGCGGGCCGCGCGCGCGATCCCGCGCGCGCGGGTGCTCATGCTCCACGGGTGCGGCCACGTACCCACCTACGACGATCCCGAGCAGGTGGCGCGAGTGTTGCTCGAGACCAGCGCGGCCTGACCCGCCTTCAGCCGTTGGCCTCAGGCCCCGTCGCCACCGGCCGAACCGGGTCGGTGATCCATTCGCTCCACGACCCGGGGTACAGCGCCGCGCCGGGCATCCCGGCCAACTCGAGCGCCAGCACCTGGTGAGCGGCGGTGATGCCCGAACCGCAGTAGGCGCCGACCTCCCCGCCGGGCTCGGCGCCGACCCGGGCGAACGCGGCGGCCAGCCGTTCGGGCGCTCGGAAGCGCCCCGCGCCGTCGAGATTGAGCGCCACCGGATGGTTGCGGGCGCCGGGAATGTGACCGGCGACCGGGTCCACCGGTTCGGTCTCGCCGCGGAAGCGCTCGGCGGTGCGCGCGTCGAGCAGCACGCCGCGGCGGGTGAGCTCAGCGGCGCCGGCGGCGTCGAGCACGGGCATGTGGCCCGGCTGGGCCGTGAATGTTCCCGGCGGGGGCACCTCGGTGCCGGCCCTCAGCGTCCCCCCCACGGCCTGCCATGCGGTCAGCCCGCCGTCGAGGAGTGTGACCCGGGGATGGCCGAAATACCGCAGCAGCCACCAAGCCCGCGCGGCGGCCAGGCCCGGGGCGGCGTCATAGACGACGACCGGTCGCTCGGCAGAGACCCCGGCAGCCCGCATCGCCGCCGTGAAGCGCTCGGCCGACGGCAGCGGGTGACGACCGCCGGGACCCGGCGGGTCGGCGAGATCCTGGTCGAGGTCGACAAACGCCGCACCGAGGATGTGCCCCGCCTCGTATGCCTCGGGCTGAGATCCGGAGCCCAACTCCCAGCGCACATCGAGCAGCGAGAGCGGGTCGGCACGTAGCCGACGGTGGAGGTCGGCCGGGGAGATGAGCGGTGCGCGCATCCCCCGGTTCTATCGCGCCC
>JBAWFG010000159.1:0-3757 GCA_049591655.1 Solirubrobacteraceae bacterium | reverse complement strand
CCTGCCTGGTTCCCGGGACGGGGCGGACGATCGATCAGCTGTGGCGACCCGACATCGCCGCGGCGCTCGCCTACGCCCATACCCGGGTGGGCGACATCGCGTTCGCGGTACGGACGGCATCGCGCTTCTACGCCTACCGGCCCGATCACGCTGAATGGTCAGCGAGCGTCGTCAAGGCGATGCTGCTCGTCACCTATCTCGACCTGCCGACGGTCCGCGACCGGGATCTGGACGCCGATGACACCAACGTGCTCGGGCCCATGATCCGAGCCTCGGACAACGACGACGCCCAGCGCATCTTCGACATCGTCGGGCAGTCGGGCCTGGCGGCGCTCGCCCGGCGGGTCGGGATGAGCCATTTCGCCACCAACCCGATCTGGGGCGAGACGAGCGTCACCCCGCGGGACCTGACCCGGCTGTTCCTCCACATCGACGCCTACGTCGTGGCGCGCCACCGCTCCTATGCGATGCGGCTGCTGCGCAGCATCATCCCGTCTCAACGCTGGGGCGTCGGCGAGCTTCCGCAACGCGGGTGGCGGCTGTACTTCAAGGGCGGCTGGGGATATGGAACCGGCCTGCTCGACCATCAGGTGGCGCTGTTGGTACGCGGCTGCACCCGGGTCTCGGTGGCGGTGCTGACGATGTACGACGGCTCCCACGCGTATGGCAAGCAGACGCTGCTCGGGATCTTCACACGGCTGCTCCGCCGCTTCCCGAGCCCGGTGGAGGGCCGGACTTCTCAGCGCGGAGCTGAGGCAACCGCCCCGGCCGGCTGCGCCGGGGTCAGCAGCCGCAGGAACGCCTCGACGACCTCGGGGTCGAACTGGCTGCCGGCGCAGGCGCGCAGCTCCGACAACGCGACCTCCTCGCTCATCGCCTGGCGATACGCGCGATTGCTGGTCATCGCGTGGTAGGAGTCGCAGACCGCGATGATCCGTGCCCCGATGGGGATCTCATCGCCGGCCAGACCATCCGGGTAACCGCCGCCGTCCCAGCGCTCGTGCGATGAGCGCACGAGCGGCGCGACGTCGGCCAGTGCCGACGAGGAATTGACGATTCGCTCCCCGGCGACTGTGTGCTGGCGCATCACCATCCACTCGGGATCGGTGAGCGCTCCGGGCTTCTGGAGGATCGTCTCGGGGATCGCCATCTTGCCGATGTCGTGCAGCTCGGCGGCGATCCTGATGCCCTCGACCTCCGCGTGGGTGCAGCGCAGCGCCGCCGCGGTCAGACCGGCGAGCTCGGCGACGTCGTCGAGGTGGCCTGAAAGCTCGGGATCACGCTGGGCGAGTGCCGACAGGAGCGCCTGCTTGACCTCCTGGGCCGCATCGGCGCGGCGAACCTGATGCTTGTGGGCGTACATGCGCTGATCGGCCAGGCGGAGCGCCTCCTCCACGTCGTCAGTCTCCTGGGGCAGCAGCACGCTGCCGACCGACGCCGAGATCGAGAACCCGTCGCCGCGATCCTCCAGCACAGCGATCGCGGCGCGCAGCAGTGCCTGTCCCTCATCTCCACCGGGCAGCAGCGCGCAGAACTCGTCGCCTCCCATGCGGTACACCGCGCCCGTGCTGCGCAGGACAGCGGCCAGCGAGCCGGCCAGACGCTGCAGCAGAGCGTCGCCGGCGGCGTGACCGAAGTCGTCGTTGTAGCTCTTGAACCCGTTGAGGTCGAACAGGGCGAGAATCAAGGGGGCCGGCTCATCCTCGTCGAGGCGCCGCGCAAGGGCTCCGGCGAACGCACGGCGGTTGCCCAGCCCGGTCAACGGGTCGCTGAGCGCCTCGTGCTGGGAACGCTCGAGCATCGTCTGGTGGGCGCGGAAGGTGAGGACGAGGCGCAGCAGAACCGACAACAGCGCGCCGCTGGCCAGCGCGATCGCCGGGACGGTCACGTCCATGACGGTCCCCACGACGAGGATGGCGAGGCTGACGAGCGCCGAGGCGATGGGGACGCTGATCGCCTCCGCGCGCCGGAAGTGAGTGGCGCGCCCGCGGGGAGCGGTCCAGGCGGCCGTCGCGGCGCAGACCGAGATCGTCCACCACCCGGGGTCATAGGGACCGCCCGAGACCCAGGTGCCCTCCGCCACCTTGATGAGGTAGATCGTGTCTGCGCCCCAGAAGCAGGCGATCCCCACCGCGAGGATCCCGAAGCGCCGGTCGGCCCGGCGGCCGCCGACGGCGAGCACGCCGATGATGAAGCCGAGCAGGATGAGGTCGACGACGGGATAGCTGAGATTGGTGATCACCGACAACTCGCCACCGGTGACAGCGGCCAGCACGGGCTTGAACACGATCGCGGCGCTGAGCGCGCCCGCGGCCAGCCCCGCACTGACGCCGTCGACCCACAGGGTCTTGGGCAGCCCGTTGATCCGTCCCCGCGCCAGCACGACGAGACCGACGAACACGAGCGGGGGCAGTGACAGATAGCCGGCGTCGGCCGGCGACGGCACCGGCGGGGACGTGTCGTTCCACAGCACCGCGGTGAAGTAGAGCTCCCCCAACACCCAGGCCATGACCCCGCCGCCGATCAGCAGCCACGCTGCGCGCTCGTGACGGCGCACGATGCCGCGGGCGATGCACAGGCCGGCGCCCGCGCCCATGACCACGAGGTGCATCCACTTCTCGGGCCCGACCGGAATCCAGCTGACGCCGAGCGCGTGCAGCTCACAACCGGCGATCCAGGCGCCGAGCAGCACGATGGCAACGCGAATGGGTCTGGGCATCGGAGTTGTATCGGCACGGTGAGGGGATCTGCTGAGCGGTTCATGCCAGCGCGCGGGGTCCTGGAATCGACCAGGGCATTAGGCTCGCGAGCCGTGGACGATGCGCTGGTCAGAGCCGTGTCGCTGCCGGCCGCGGCCGCAGACGAGTCCCGTACCGGCCATCCCTGGCAGCTGCCGGTGATCGCCGGGCTGCAACCGCAGTTGGCGCTGCACCCGAAGGTGACCTACCTCGTCGGAGAGAACGGCAGCGGAAAATCGACGCTGCTGGAGGCGATCGCCACCGCAGCCGGCATGAACCCGGAGGGCGGGACGTCCAACTTCACGTTCTCGACCCGGGAGCCGGATACATCGCTCGGGCAGGCGATCCGGCTCGTGCGGGGTGCACGGCGGCCCCGGACGGACTTCTTTCTGCGCGCCGAGAGCCTGTTCACGGCCGCGACCTACCTCGAGCGGCTCGCCGAGACCGACGAGCGGGCCCTCGCCGCCTACGGCGGAACCTCCCTGCACGAGCAATCCCACGGGGAGTCGTTCCTGGCGGTGCTGATCAACCGCCTCGGGCCCGACGGCTTCTATCTGCTCGATGAGCCCGAGGCCGCCCTGTCGACCCAGAACTGCCTCACCTGTCTGCGCCGGATCCACGAGCTCGTCGGCGCAGGGTCCCAGTTCGTGATCGCCACGCACTCGCCGGTCATCCTCGCCTACCCCGAGGCGACGATCTATGCCTGCACCGATGCTGGGTTGGAGCAGGTCGACTACGAGGCTTGCGAGCCGGTGCGGCTCACGCGGGCCTTCCTCGGCGCCCGGGAGCGCTTCCTTGACGAGCTGTTCTCCTGAGGGGCTCGCCGGTGAGCGGCGACTCACCCCTAAGCGGTCAGCCGATCGTGACCGGCCCCCGCGGCAGGCGGCCCGGATCGAACTCGGCCAGCAGTTCGGCGGCGCCGTGCACGCGGTCACGGCCGAGCGCCATCCCGAGGGTGTGGGCGAGCAGCGCCAGGGTCTGCGTGGGCGGCTCGCCGCGGTCGGCGAGGGTCGCCGAGC
>JBAWFG010000158.1:0-3955 GCA_049591655.1 Solirubrobacteraceae bacterium | reverse complement strand
CCCGGGGCCGGCGGAGCCGTGTCGTCGTCGGACACCACCACGCCGCTCACCCGCGCCCGGCGGCCGTTGCCGCGGCGGCGGGCGCCGCAGACCGCCAGATGTTCCGTCTGGCCGGGGCTGTCGGAGTCCTGACAGCGCTCGTCCTCGCGCCGCTCGGCATGAGCTGAATCGACACCAGAAACCGTTGCGCTGGCCGGATCGGTATGTTGCACCGCCCCATGCGGATCGGAGTTCCGAAGGAGACAACCGAAGGCGAGCGCCGGGTCGCCCTCGTCCCCGAGGTCGTGGCCAAGCTCAGCCGCAGCGTCGGCGAGGACGGCACGCCGCTCCAGGTTCTGGTGCAACGCGGTGCCGGCGCCGGGGCGCTGATTCCCGACGAGGCCTATGCCGACGCGGGCGCCGAGCTCGTCGATGACGCCGCGACCGTGTTCGGGGCCGACATCGTGGTCAAGGTCGCCGCTCCCAACGCCGAGGAGACCGTGCGGCTCGGGTCGGGCTCGGTCGTGATCGGGTTTCTGGGGCCGCTGACCAACGGCGACGGGGTCCGCGCGATCGCGGCGACCGGCGCCACCAGCTTCGCGATGGAGGCGGTCCCGCGGATCAGCCGGGCCCAGTCGATGGACGCGCTCTCCTCCCAGGCGAACATCGCCGGCTACCGCTCGGCGCTGATCGGCGCCCAGGAGCTCGGACGCTTCTACCCGATGCTGATGACCGCCGCCGGCACGATCCGTCCCGCCACCGTCCTCGTGCTCGGCGCCGGTGTCGCCGGACTGCAGGCGATCGCCACCGCGCGCCGTCTGGGCGCCGTGGTGCAGGGGTTTGACGTCCGCTCGGCGGTCAAGGAACAGGTCGAGTCACTGGGCGCGCACTTCTTGGAGTTCGACCTGGGGGAGGACCTCGAGGGCGCCGGCGGCTATGCCAAGGAGCTGACCGCCGAGCAGCAGGCCCGCCAGCAGGAGCTGATGGCCGAGGCGATCGGCAAGGTCGACGTCGTCATCACCACCGCGGCGGTGCCCGGCCGGCGGGCGCCGATCCTCGTCACCGAGGAGGCGGTCAAGAAGATGAAGCCCGGCTCGGTGATCGTCGACCTCGCCGGGGAGACCGGCGGCAACTGCGAGCTCTCGGAGCCCGGTCAGTCGATCCTGCGCCACGACGTCAAGATCCTCGCTCCGCTCAACGTCCCGTCGACGATGGCCGAGCACGCCTCCCAGCTGTACGCCCGCAACATCCAGGCGCTGCTCGGGCTGATGATCTCCGACACCGGCGAGCTGTCGCTCGATTTCGACGACGAGGTGATCGCCGGAGCCTGCATCACGCGCGACGGCGAGATTGTCCACGACGGCGCCCGCGCAGCGGCCGGCCAGTAGGAGGCGACACACCCATGAGTGTCATGACCGAGTTGGCCATCGTCGTCCTGGCGGGATTCGTCGGGTACGCGGTGATCTCCAAGGTCCCCAACACGCTGCACACGCCGCTGATGTCGGGGACCAACGCGATCCACGGGATCGTCGTGCTGGGTGGTCTGCTCCTGATGCACGACGCCCGCGGGGTGCTGGAGCACCTGCTGCTGGTGATCGCGATCGCATTCGGGACGATCAACGTGCTCGGCGGGTTCTTCGTCACCGACCGGATGCTGGGGATGTTCAAGGCCAAACCCGTGAAATCCGCTGACGTGGATTCCATTGAGGAATCGGCTAAAGCCGATTCGGCGCCCGGTGAGTCTGCGGAGGGTCCCCGCTCGTGAGCGCCGGAACCATCTTCCTGCAGAGCACGAGCTTCGTCGACGCGCTCTACATCGTCGCATTCTCGCTGTTCATCTACGGGATGAGCGGGCTCACCGGCCCGCGCACCGCGGTCCGAGGCAACCTGATCGCCGCCACCGGCATGGCGATCGCGTTCGTGGCCACGCTGCTGACCCCGCACGTGCTGAGCGGCTCGGGCACCGTGCTGCTGATCGTGCTCGGCCTGGTGATCGGGACGGCGGTCGGCATCCCGGCCGCGCTGCGGGTGCACATGACTGCGATGCCGCAGATGGTGGCGCTGTTCAACGGCGTCGGCGGCGGCGCCGTGGCGCTGATCGCCTGGGTCGAGTACCGCCACCACTTCTTCGTGGGCCTGCATCCGTGGGCGCTGAAGATCGAGATCCCGACGTTGTTTGCCGCGATCGTCGGATCGATCTCATTCTGGGGGTCGAACATCGCCTTCGGCAAGCTGCAGGAGATCCTGCCCGGCCGGCCGATCAAGCTGCCGGGGCAGGCGATCATCAACGGGCTGCTGTTTGCGGTCTGCGTCGTGTCGGCGGTGGTGCTCGCGGCGGGCACGCACTCCCAGGCGCTGTTCATCCTGGGGATCCTGGTCGCCGCGGGGCTGCTGGGCAACATGGTCGTGCTGCCGATCGGCGGCGCCGACATGCCGGTGGTGATCTCCCTGCTCAACGCCTTCACCGGTCTGTCAGCGGCAGCAACGGGCGTCGCGCTTGACAACACGGCGTTGATCGTCGCCGGCATGATCGTCGGCGCCTCCGGCACGATCCTCACCGACCAGATGGCCAAGGCGATGAACCGTTCGGTCCCGTCGATCATCGCCGGCGGCTTCGGCGGCGCCATCGCCGCTCCCGCGGGCGGCGGCGGGGAGACCGGCGGGACGGTGCGCTCCACCTCGGCCCAGGATGTCGCCATCCAGCTCTCCTACGCCCGGCAGGTCGTGATCGCCCCCGGCTACGGGATGGCGGTCGCCCAGGCCCAGCACGCGGTGCGTGAGCTCGAGCGCGCGCTGGAGGCCAAGGGGGTGACCGTCAAGTACGCGATCCACCCGGTCGCCGGACGGATGCCCGGGCACATGAACGTGCTGCTCGCCGAGGCCGACGTCCCCTACGATCTGCTGCGCGAGATGGACGACATCAACCCGGAGTTCTCCCGCACCGACGTCACCCTCGTCATCGGGGCCAACGACGTGACCAACCCCGCGGCCAAGAACGAGCCCGGCAGCCCGATCTACGGCATGCCGATCCTGGAGGTCGACAAGTCCGGCTCGGTGATCGTGCTCAAGCGATCGATGGCGTCCGGCTTTGCCGGCATCGACAATCCGCTGTTCTACGACCCCAAGACGGCGATGTTGTTCGGCGACGCCAAGTCGTCGGTGAGCGAAGTCACCGCCGAGGTCCAGGCGCTGTAGAGGAACCTGTCAGAGCCCGGCGCGACAGTTTCCGGCGTGACGGGGAAGACTGCGGTTAGAGTCGCAACCACAATCGAGCACAACGAGGATCTGGAGCCATGGACCCCAACCGGTTGACCGCGATACCGATCTTCTCGGAGCTCTCCGCCGAGGAGGCCAAGCGCCTGGCGGCGTTCGCCACCGAGACCAGCGCCGCCGAAGGGCAGATGCTGATGAAGGAGGGTGACTACTCGGTCGAGCTGATCGCGATCGAGGAGGGCACCGCTGACGTGCTCCAGGACGGGAAGAAGATCGCCGAGGTCGGGCCCGGCGACCTGATCGGTGAGATGGGACTGCTGGAGCGCCGGCCACGCAACGCCGACGTGATCGCCAGCTCGCCGATGCGCCTGATCAAGCTGACGCACTGGGAGATCCGCCGGATGTCGGACGAGACCGTGGAGCGCATCAAGGCGACGGTCGAGGAACGGCGCCGTTCCGGCGTCGGCGACCCCAGTCACGTCGACGAGTAGCGCAACCCGCGCTGCCACCGCGGGGCCATGCCCCCTGCAACCGCGGGGCCACGCCCGCTGCAACCGCGGGGCCATGCACGCTGCAACCGCGGGGCCATGCCCGCTGCAACCGCGGGGCCATGCCCCCCACGGCGCCTGATTGGTCGATTTTCCGTGCCAGGCCCTGAGAGATCGACCAATCAGCTGCCCGTGCGGCGCCCAATCACCCCTGCGCACGACCTGGCAGAAACTAAATGTTTGCGGCGGTGATGTTTAAGGGGCCCGTCTGGGTA
>JBAWFG010000157.1:0-8927 GCA_049591655.1 Solirubrobacteraceae bacterium | reverse complement strand
GGCCACTCAGGCGCGTGGATCTCATGCGCCCCTAATCGGCGCCGACCCTCACCACCTGAATTTCTGTGCGCCAGAGCCGAACAACGGCTTAGATCGACGAGCGCAGCTCCCGTCGGGTACTGACCCCGAGCTTGCGGTAGATGTTGCGCGCGTGGGTGCGGACGGTCTCCACCCCGACCTGTAGGGCGGCCGCGATCTCGGCGTTGGAGTCGCCGCCCTGAAGCAGTTCGAGGACGTCGGCCTCTCGCGGGGTGAGGACGGACGGGTCGCCGGCCTCCGGGCTCGCACCGCTGGCGATGGGAAGGACGTGCATTCCCCGGGAGGCGAGGTGGATCGTGTGCAGGACATCGCGGGCCTCGGTGGTCTTGGCCAGGCAGGCCGTGGCCCCGAACCCGATCATCTGCCGGCATTCAGCGGGAGAGGGGTTGTTGGCCAGGACGGTCAAGCGAACGTCGGGGAACCGAGCGTGCAGCTCCCGCAGTTCCGCCGGGCTCGACAGCGAGCCGTAGTTGAGGATCGCGACGTCGGGCTCGTCGGCCTCCAGGAACGCGGTCATCTCCTCGGGCGGGATATCGATCGCGGCCAGGCGCAGATGGGGGTCGGTCTCGATCAGCGACTGCAGGCCCCGGTTGACGATGTCCTCAAACTGCGCCACCGCCACTGAGATGGGCTGCCGGGCGACGATCGTCATCGGTTGCGGTGATCCCCCCCTGTGAGCGACGATCCGATCGGGGGATGACCCCACCGATCGGGTGAGACGGTCTCACCCGATCAACTACCCCGTTTCCCCCCTAAGTTCACCCCGCCAAGGGGACGTTTTTCGGTGTCAGCCGGGGCAGAATGAAGACATCACAACTTCCTGCCGCGCAGACGGCATGAGGGACGGGCAAGGGAGAAGGGCTGATCGGGCGCGAGGCAGAATGTCTCGCGCCCTTTCCTTTGCCCGGGCGCGCTGTCAGCCGGTTGGGCTCAGGCCGGGGCGCCGGCGACGACCGACGCGGTCCAGTCGATGACCGACGTCGGCTTGACCACGTGCTTGCTCATCCCCAGCTCCTTGGGGTCCAGCCCGAGGGCCAGACCGAGCAGCTGCGGGAGATGCAGTACCGGCAGCCCGAGCTCACGCCCGACCTGCTTGGAGGCGAGCGGCTGCTGGAGATCGAGGTTGAGGTGGCACAGCGGGCAGGGCACCACGAGGCAGTCGGCGTCGGCGTCGATCGCGTCACCGATGTGACGGCCGGCCATCGCCAGCGACGCCTGCTTGTTCATGGTGATGATCGGAAAGCCGCAGCACTTGTGCACGCCGGCATAGTCGATCACGGTGCCGCCGAGGGTCTCGATGACCATGTGCATATAGCGGTCACGCGGATGCTCCTCGTCGACCCCGAGACGCTCGGCGGGACGGATGATGTAGCAGCCGTAGAAGGGGCCGACCTTGAGGTTGGTGAGCGGGCGCTTGACCTTGGACTTGAGCGTGTCGAGCCCGATCTCCTCCACCAGCATCCAGAGGAGGTTCTTGTTGGTGAGCCCCTTCTCGTAGCTGAGGCCCTCGCCGGCGAGGTTCTCGTTGATGTGGCTGCGGTACTCGGTGTTGGCGTCCAACCGCTCCTGGCACTCGGACTGGGCGCCCTGACAGGTCGAGCAGATGTTCATCATCATCGCGCCGTCGGTCTGCTGGGCCAGCGCGAAGGTCCGGGCGTTGAGCGTGTCGGCGAGCTCCTGGTTGTGCTCGGCGATCACGCCCGCGCCCGTACAGCAGGCACGGTCGAGCTCGATCAGCTCGAGATCAAGCAGTGGCGCGACCTTGGCCATCGACCCGTGCAACTCCGGCGTGAACCCGCGGCTCACGCAGCCCGGCCAGTAGGCGACCTTCATGACGTCTCGCTTTCGGTCGAGGCGGACTCGGGTTCGTCCTCGTATCCGCTCACGTAGAGGTTGAGTTCCACGCGATCCGGGCGGCTCTCGACCTTCTCATAGATCTTGTTGATCGCCTCCAGATCGGACTTCGGCAGCTTGTGGCCGAACAGGGCGATCTTGGGGCTCATCTTGCCGCGCATCACGCTGGTGATCACCGTTGAGAGCGAGCTCAGCAGCTCCTTGCCCGCGGCGGGGTGGAACTTGGCAAACCATGAGTTGCCGCCGTAGCTGCGGGGCAGCAGCTCGGCCTCGTTGAGCAGGCCGTAGTCCCGCACCAGGGTGACGAACGCGTCCTCGTGACGATGGCCGTTGTTGCGGTCGACGATCTTCTCGTCGCTGCCCGCCCGGCGGCGCAGGCGCATGATCTGACTCATCGGCGCCACGTCCTTGGGACAGGCATCGATGCAGTTGAAGCAGTGGGTGCAGTCGTAGATGCCGTGCTCGTCCTCGGACAGGTCCTTGAGTCGCTCATGGTGCTCGGCGTCGCGCGGGTCGCCGACGAACCGGTAGGCCTTGGCCAGCGCGGCGGGGCCGACGAACAGCGGGTCGATCTCCATCGACAGGCAGTCCGAGACGCAGGCGCCGCATTGGATGCAGGCCATCGTCTGGGTGACGTCGACCATGTTCTCGTGGGGCACGATGTACTCGCGCTCGGGGACCGGCTGCTTGTTGACGAGGTACGGCGTGACGCGCTGGATCTTCTTCCAGTGGACCGCGTCCATGTCGACGATCAGGTCCCGGATGACCGGCATGTTGCCCATCGGCTCGACCTCGATCACCCCGGCGGGTGTCGTGTCGCCGTACTCCGACGCGTTCCAGCCGGCGCCGTGATTGCGGGCGGCGGCCTCCTCGAGGTGGGTGTTGCAGGCCAGCCCCGGCTTGCCGTTCATCCGTACGCCGCACGAGCCGCAGATCGCCTGCTGGCAGGAGCAGCGGATGCCGACCGAGCCGTCGACCTCGTCACGGACCTTGAGGATGGCGTCGAGCACCGAGTTGCGCTCACCCAGATCCACCATGTGCTCGTCCCAGTACGCGGCCTCTCCGGACTTGGGGTCGAAGCGGCGGATCTTGAGCAGGTACTCAGGCACTCAGTACGTCCTTTCCTGGGGCTCCCACTTGGTGATTGTCACCGGGGAGTAGCTCACCTTGGGAACGCCGTCACCCTCGAAGGTGATGTCGATGTGCTTGAGCCATTCCTCGTCTTTGCGCTCCGGGAAGTCGGTCCGGAACTGGGCGCCGCGTGACTCCTTGCGCTCCTTGGCGCCGACGACGATCGCCTCGGCGACGTCGAGCATGTAGCCGAGTTCGATCGCGCCGATCACGTCCTGGTTGAAGACGGTGCCGTGGTCGTCGATGGTGGCGTGGGGGGCCTCCTCCTTGAGCCGGCGCACGATCTCATGGGCCTTCTCCAGACCCTCGGCGTCCCGGAACACAGCGCAGTACTTGTTCATGGTGTCGCCGAGCTCGTCCTTGATGGCGGCGACCCGGCGCCCGCCCTCGGGGCGGCTCATGATCGCGTTGAACGCCTTCTCGGTATCGGCGACCCGAGTGGCCGGCGTCGTCGGCATCGGCATGCCGAGTGCCTGCTTGGCGGCGTGCTCGCCGGAGCGGCGGCCGAAGATGAGCGTGTCGAGCAGGGAGTTGGCGCCGAGGCGGTTGCCGCCGTGGACCGAGACGCAGGCGACCTCCCCGGCCGCGTACAGGCCGGGGACGGTGGTCTGGCCGTCAACGTCGGTCTTGACCCCGCCCATGATGTAGTGCTGGCCGGGGTGGATGTGGATCGGCTCGCGGGTGATGTCGACGCCGGCGAAGTCACGGCCGATGTTGACGATCTCGCGCAGCGCCTCAAGCACGCGACGGCGGGGAACCTTGGTGATGTCAAGCGCGACGGTGCCGTCGGGAAAACCGCGGCCCTCGTTGATCTCGGTCTGCTCGGCGCGTGACACGACGTCACGGGAGGCGAGCTCGAGCTTGTTGGGCGCGTATTTCTCCATGAACCGCTCGCCCTTGGCGTTGAGCAGCCAGGCACCCTCACCGCGGGCGCCCTCGGTGATGAGCAGCCCGTTGCCGGCGAGTGTCGTCGGGTGGTACTGGATCATCTCCATGTCCATCAGCCGGGCGCCGATCCGGGCGGCCTGGGCGATTCCGTCGCCGGTCACGATCAGCCCATTGGTCGTCGGCTTGTAGGCCTGGCCGGCGCCGCCGTTGGCGAGGATCGTCGTCTTGGCGTTGAACACCTCCAGGCGGCCGTCGCGCAGGTTGCGGCAGACGGCGCCGATGCAGCGCCCCTCGTCGTCCTGGAGCAGGTCGGTGCCGAACCACTCCTCGTAGCGGTCGACGGTCGCCGCGTGCTTCATCATCTGCTCGTAGAGCACGTGGAGGATCGCGTGGCCGGTGATGTCGGCGACGTAGTAGGTGCGCGCCGCGGATGCACCGCCGAACGCACGCGTTCCGAGGTTCCCGCGCTCGTTGCGGTGGAAGGTGACGCCGGCGTGCTCCAGCCACAGGATCTCGTCCGGCGCCTCGCGGCACATGACCTCGATCGCGTCCTGGTCGCCGAGGTAGTCCGAGCCCTTGATCGTGTCGAAGGCGTGGGATTCCCAGGAGTCCTCCGGATTGAGCGCCGCGTTGATCCCGCCGGCGGCGGCGACCGAGTGCGAGCGCACCGGGTGGACCTTGGAGATGATCGCGACGGTCGCGCCGGTTTCGGCGGCCGCGAGGGCCGCACGCTGTCCGGCAAGCCCGGCGCCGATGATCAGTACGTCGTGGGAAGGCACTCCCCGCAATATAAATGAGCGGCGACCCGGGGCGTCTTGCGCTCAGGTCGCGCCCCGGCCGAACGCCGCCTGGAGTGCCCGGCGCACCTGGTCGGCGGTGACCACCCCGCGCAGCACGCCGTCAGCATCGACCGCCATCAGCGCACCGAGGCGGCCCAGCGTCTCGGAGGACAGCAGCTCGACGATCGGGCGGTCCTCGTCGATGCGCCAACTCGCCGCTTCGGCGTCCTCCAAGACGGCGTCGACGGTCAGCCAGCCCTCGCCGGCGTCCAGCGACGCCTGGGCGCGCTCGCGCCGGGCGATCCCGAGCAGGTGGCCGGCGCCGTCGATGACCGGCAGCCAGTCGGCCCGGTAACGCAGGAAATACTCCTCGATGGCCTGGCCGACCGGGGTCCGGGACGGGATCGACACCGGATGCACGTCCATGATGTCGGCGACCCGCACCCCCTCGATGCGCTCGTTGAGCGCCGCCTGCACGAGCGCGCCGCGGGCCGATCCCCACAGCAGGTAGGCGAGCGCCAGCAGCCACAGCCCTCCGAAGCTCGACGACGAGGTCACCCACCACAGCCCGAACCCGGCGAGCACGAGCGCGAACGCTTGGCCCATCCGCGCCGCCGCCTGGGTGGCCCGCCGCTTGTCCCCGGTCACCTTCCAGAGCGCCGAGCGGGCAACGCGTCCCCCGTCGAGTGGGAAGGCGGGGACGAGGTTGAACACCAGCAACAGCACGTTCATCGTCAACAGCCAGCTGAGCGACAGCTGCACCGGGGTGATCTGGATGTCGGAGGCGAGCAGCACCGCGTGACCCAGGCGGTGGATGCCGACGATCGGAAGGTCGATCGCCAGACAGACTAGGATCACCGCGGCGGTGGCCAGCGGCCCCGCCACGGCGACCTTGAAGTCCTCTCCCGGAGTCGCGGCGTCACGGCTCATCTGGGTGAGTCCTCCGAACAGGAAAAGATCGATCTGCTTGACCTCGATTCCCTGCCGACGCGCTACGAGCGCGTGTCCCAGTTCATGCACGATGAGCGAGCCGAACAGCAGCAGCACACTGACAACGGTCGTCAGATATGCGACCCCGTCAGAGCTGCGCAGAGTCGCCCGGAAGGCGCCTGACAGCATGAAGATCATCAGGAACAGAACCAGGAACCAGCTGAGGTCGACACCGATCCGGATGCCAAACGCATCGAACAGCTTGATCGAGCCGGTTCGCCTCAACATGCTGCAATGGTCGCACAGGCGCCTCAGCGCGCAACGAACTTCAGGAGATGTCAGATGAGTGAGCGCCTGACCGTGCTCAAACAGCGATTGGGTGAGCTCGCGGACCTCACTCATGCGATGGCCCTGGCTCAATGGGACCGCCAGACGGTGATGCCGGTACGCGGCGGCGAGGCCCGCGCCGAGGCGCTCGGAACCCTGGCGCGCATCAGCCACGAGATGTTTATCGCCGACGAGACCGGTCGCCTGCTCGATGCAGCGGTCACCGAGCTCGACGGCTCTGACCCCGATGACGATGACGTCCGGATGGTCGCGCTCACCCAGCGCCAGTGGGAGAAGGCGCGGCGCGTGCCTCCGGAGCTGGCCGCCGAGCTGGCGCGCGCATCGTCGGTCGGCCAGGCCGCCTGGGTTCAGGCCCGCGCCGACTCCGACTTTCAGTCCTATGCCCCCTATCTGGAGCGCAACTTCGCGCTCGCCCGTGAATACGTCGACTGCCACGCCGGTGTCGCGGACTTTCAATGTGCCTATGACGTGCTGCTTGACGAATTCGAGCCCCGGATGCCGACCGCCAAGGTCGCCGAGGTGTTCGCTGAGCTCAAGGCCCAGCTGGTCCCGATGATCGCCCGGATCGCAGCCGCCGACCAGGTCGACGAGCGCCCTCTGTACGCAGGCTTCCCGGTCGAGGGTCAGCGCCAGCTCGTGCGTGAAACCGTCGCCCGAATGGGCTTCACCGACGATGCGTGGCGGATGGATGACACCGTGCACCCGTTCGCGATGGGCATCGGCGGCGGCGACGTGCGGATCACCACCCGCTGGGATGAACACTTCTTCCCGACCGGGCTGTTTGGCGCGATGCACGAGTGCGGGCACGGGCTCTATGAGGCCGGGCTCCCCGACGCTCTGCGGCGCACCCCGATCGGTGACCCCGGATCGCTGGGCCTGCATGAGTCACAGAGCCGGCTGTGGGAGAACATGGTGGGCCGCGGGCGCCCGTTCTCACAGGTGCTCGCCCCGCGGATCGCGGTACTGGCCGGAGGCGAGCTCGCCGGGATCGACGCGGACACGCTGTACCGAGCCGTCAACCGGGTCAAGCCGACCTTCATCCGGGTCGAGGCCGACGAGGCGACCTACGCGCTGCACATCATCCTGCGCTTCGAACTGGAGCAGGCGCTGATCGACGGCACCCTGGCGGTCTCCGATCTACCCGAGGCGTGGAACTCACGCTTTGAGGAGTACCTCGGAATCAGGGTGACCAACGATGCCGATGGGGTCCTGCAGGACGTGCACTGGTCAGAGGGATTGATCGGCTATTTCCCCACCTACGCGCTCGGGAACCTGATCGCCGGCCAGCTGTGGGAGCGCGCCAACGCCGAGATCACCGGGCTCGAGGATCAGCTCGCCGCCGGTGAGCTTGCCGAGCTGCGCGCATGGCTGGGTCTGCGCGTGCACCGCTATGGAGCCAAGTTCAGCACCACCGAACTGCTCGAACGCGAGGTCGGTGGCCCCATCGCTGTCACCCCGTTCGTCGATTACCTCAAAGCCAAGCTCGGTGATGTGTATGGCTTGGACTTCGATGCCTAGTTTTCTCAGATAGCAGCGAAGCAACACAGAAAGGTAAGTGATCGTTCAGTTATGAGTACAAGCCCCGTCAAAGTTGCAGTCACCGGCGCCGCCGGCCAGATCGGATACGCGCTCCTGTTCCGCATCGCCAGCGGTCAGCTGCTGGGACCGGACACCCCGGTCTCGCTCTCACTCCTGGAGATCCCCGCCGCCGTCAAGGCCGCGGAGGGTACGGCGATGGAGCTGGACGACTGCGCGTTCCCGCTGCTGCGCTCCGTTGACATCTACGACGATCCCAATCAGGCGTTCGACGGGGTCAACATCGCGCTGCTCGTCGGGGCCCGCCCGCGGAGCAAGGGCATGGAGCGCGGTGACCTTCTGGAGGCCAACGGCGGCATCTTCAAGCCTCAGGGTGAAGCCCTCAATGCGCATGCCGCGTCGGACCTGAAGGTACTTGTGGTCGGCAATCCGGCGAACACCAACTGCCTGATCGCACAGTCAAACGCACCCGACGTGCCCAAGGAGCGGTTCACCGCGATGATGCGTCTGGACCACAACCGCGCGATCGCGCAGGTCGCCCGCAAGGCCGGCGCCGCCATCAGCGACGTGACCAACATGACCATCTGGGGCAACCACTCGGCCACCCAGTACCCCGACGTGTTCCACTCCAGGGTCAAGGGCACCAACGGCGCTGAGGCCGTGGGCGACCGTGACTGGATCGAGAGCGACTTCATCCCGACCGTGCAGAAGCGCGGTGCGGCGATCATCGAGGCCCGCGGGGCATCGAGCGCCGCGTCGGCGGCCAACGCGGCCATCGATCATGTGCGCGACTGGGTGCACGGTACGCCGGAGGGTGACTGGGTCTCGATGGCGATCCCGTCTGACGGCTCCTACGGCATCGCCGAGGGCATCCTGTCGGGCTACCCGTGCACCTGCTCAGGCGGCGAGTACTCGATCGTCCAGGGCCTGGAGCTCGACGACTTCTCCCGTGCCCGGATCGACGCGTCGGTCAAGGAGCTCAACGAGGAGCGCGACGCCGTCAAGGAGCTCGGCCTGATCTAGAGGTGACGGCACTGATGCCCGCCGCGACCACACCTCGGTGTCGCGGCGGCATCGTGCCGTGTCCCGGTCGGGACCCGTCGCCGTCCGGGCGATCGGGGAGTGATCTGGGCTCCCGCCTCGCGGGAGCCCGGACTCACGATGCGTTGGTGGGGTGCCAGCCCTGACCCTCGCGGCTGACCTGCCCGTCCTCGGCGAGCTTGGGCATCACCCGGTACAGATAGTTGGGCTCGATCTTGAGCGCCTCAGCGATCTGGGGGATGGTGATCCCGGGCTGGCTGCGCACCAGTTCCAGAGCCTGGTTGGCGCGGGTGTTGCCGCCACGCCGTCCCCGCGGGCGCCCAGCGGCGCGGCGGGTGGTGGTGGTGCGCCGGGGGGTGGTGCTCCGTCCGTTGGTGCTGG
>JBAWFG010000156.1:0-9649 GCA_049591655.1 Solirubrobacteraceae bacterium | reverse complement strand
GCATCCTGCATGGCGCGGGCACAGTCGGTCCAGCCCTCACTCGTGGCCGCGTTGAGGCTCGCGATCACGGGGATGTCGACGGCGGCCACCGCACGCTCCAGCAGGCTCAGGTAGCTGCGCGGGCCGGGATCCTCCTTCATGATCTCCGGGAAGTAGTCGAGTGCTTCGGCGAAGCTGTTGGCGGGGCCCTCCGCCAGCTCGGCGGTGTGCGCGGCGTCCTCGCGCAGCTGTTCCTCAAACAGCGAGAAGAGCACGATCGCGCCCACGCCCCCGGCCGCCAGTCTCCGCACCCCGTCGAGCGTGTGGGAGAGCGGCGAGGGCGAGGCCACGAGCGGGTTGCGCAGCGTCAGGCCCATATATCGCGTCTCAAGCTCCATCGGTGTCCGCCCTCGTATCGGCAGGGAACTGGTGGGCGGGGCGGGTGGCCATCTCCTCGTAGGTCTCCCAGCGCAGGTCGGCGGCATGCTGGGCATGGGCCAGGAGTCGCTCGGCCTCCTCGGGTGCGGCGTTGGTCAGCGCGCGGAAGCGCAGCTCGCCCTTGCGGTAGTCGGCGAGCGACATCCGCGGCCGGGGCGAGTCCAGCAGGAACGGGTTGCCGCCATCGGTGCGCGCGGCGGGGTCGTAGCGCAGCAGCGGCCAGTGGCCGCTGGCCACCGCACGGTACTGCTGGTCGAGTCCGTCACGCATGTCGTAGCCGTGGGCGATGCAGTGGCTGTAGGCGATCACGAGCGAGGGGCCCTCGTAGGCCTCGGCCTCACGCATCGCGCTCAGCGTCTGCTGGGGGTCGGCCCCCATCGCCACCCGCGCCACGTACACGTTGGACAGCGCGATCGCCTGCAGCGCCAGGTCCTTGGTGGGCATCGTCTTGCCGGCGGCGGCGAACTTCGCCACTGCGCCGAGCGGGGTGGCCTTCGACATCTGGCCGCCGGTGTTGGAGTAGACCTCGGTATCGAGCACCAGCACGTTGACGTTGCGCCCGCTGGCCAGGACGTGATCGAGGCCGCCGGAGCCGATGTCATAGGCCCAGCCGTCGCCGCCGACGATCCAGACGCTGCGCCGGATCAGGTGGTCGATGACGCTGCGCAGGTCCACCACCGCCGGCCCGTCGAGCTCGGCCAGCCGGTCCTGCAGCCGGGCAAGTCGCTCGCGCTGCTCGCGCAGCTCCGACTCACGCAGCTGCGGTGCGGCGAGGATCTCGTCGACAAGCTCCGCGCCGACCGCGTCGCGCAGCTCTGACAGGCGGCGCCGGGCGAGTTCGGTGTGGCGATCGGCGGCGAGGCGCAGTCCCAGGCCGAACTCGGCGTTGTCCTCAAACAGCGAGTTTGACCACGCCGGCCCGCGCCCGTCGGCGTCGACCGTCCACGGCGTCGTGGGCAGGTTGCCCCCGTAGATCGAGGAGCAACCGGTGGCGTTGGCGACAGTCAGGCGATCGCCGAACAGCTGCGAGAGCAGCTTGAGATACGGTGTCTCGCCGCAGCCCGCGCACGCGCCGGAGAACTCGAACAGGGGCTCCAGGAACTGCGTGCCCCGCACGGTGCCGAAATCGACCCGGGACCGGTCCGCCTCCGGCAGCTGCTCAAAGAACGTGATGTTCTCCCGCTCGCCGGCGACGAGCGGCGCGCGGTCGGCGAGGTTGATCGCCTTGTGGATCGGATCGCCCCCTGCCGACACCGGGCAGGCCTCCACGCACAGTCCACAACCGGTGCAGTCCTCGACATACACCTGCAACGTGTAGCTGGTGTCCGGCAGCCCGGGGCCGTTGAGCGGCGCCGAGTGAAACCCGGCGGGCGCGTCCTGCAAGCGACCAGGGTCGTAGTAGCGAGAGCGGATCACACTGTGGGGACACACGAAGCTGCAGTTGCCGCATTGGATGCACAGCTCGGAGTCCCACACGGCCACACGGTCTGAGATGTTGCGCTTCTCGTACTTGGTCGTGCCGCTGGGGTACGTGCCGTCGACCGGCAGCGCACTCACCGGCAGGTCATCGCCGTGCCCGGCCATCATCGCGGCGGTCACCGTGCGCACGAACTCCGGCGCGTCATCGGGCACGATGCGCGGTGGCCGGCGGGTCGAGTCGGCGTGGTCGGGAAGCGTCACGCGGTGCAGCCCCTCGAGCGAGCGGTCGACGGCCAGTTGGTTGCGTTCCACGACCTCGGCTCCGCGCCGCCCGTAGGTCTTGGCGATCGAGGACTTGATCCGTTCGATCGCCCGCTCCGGTTCGAGCACGCCGGAGATCGCGAAGAAACACGTCTGCAGCACGGTGTTGGTCCGCCCGGCCAGGCCCGCATCGCGGGCGATCCGGTTGGCGTCGATCACATACAACGCAATCCGCTTGGCCAGCAGCCGCTCCTGCACGGGCGCAGACAGGGCGTCCCAGACGCGCTCGGGCGCCAGGTGAGAGTTGAGCAGCAGCGTCGCCCCCGGCGCCGCGCGCTCCAGAACCTCGTCGCGCTCGATGAGGCCGAACTGATGGCAGCCGACGAAGCTCGCCTGAGCGATGAGGTAGGGAGCATGGATCGGCTCCGGTCCGAAGCGTAGGTGCGAGACGGTCTGCGAGCCTGACTTCTTGGAGTCGTAGACGAAGTAGGCCTGCGCGTGCAGCCCCTCCTCGGAGCCGAGGATCTTGATGGTGTTCTTGTTCGCGCCGACCGTGCCGTCAGAGCCGAGTCCGAAGAACACCGACCGCACGGTCTGCGGCGGTTCGATGTCAAGTGCCGCGTCATAGGAGAGGCTGGTCGACGAGACGTCATCGTTGATGCCGACCGTGAACCTCCGCTTCGGACGCTCGCCCCCCAGCTCCGCCAGCACCCCCGCGACCATCCCGGGGGAGAACTCCTTGGAGGACAGCCCGTAGCGGCCGCCGGTCACCAGCGGCATGACGTCGCGGACCCCGTCGGCATGAGCATCGCTCAGCGCCGCCAGCACGTCGAGGAACAGCGGCTCGCCGAATGACCCGGGCTCCTTGGTGCGGTCGAGCACGGCGACTCGGCGCACGCTGGCCGGCAGGGCGGCCACCAGTTCGGCGGCGGGGAACGGGCGGTACAGGCGGACCTGCGCCACGCCGACCCGCTCACCCCGGGCCTGCAGGTACGCCACCGTCTCCCGCGCGGTCTCCGCGCCGGATCCCATGATCACGATCACCCTCTCCGCCTCGGGATGCCCGTCGTACTCCACGAGGTGGTACTGCCGGCCGGTGCGCTGCGCCAGCGCATCCATTGCCCCCTGCACCACCCCCGGGACCCGCGCGTAGAACGGGTTGACGGTTTCCCGGGCCTGGAAGTAGACGTCCGGGTTCTGGGCCGTGCCGCGGATAAACGGCCGCTCGGGCGACAGCGCCCGCGCGCGATGGGCGCGGACGAGATCCTCGGGGACGAGCGCGCGGAGATCGTCGTCGGACAGCGGGTGGATCGTGTTGAGCTCGTGCGAGGTGCGGAACCCGTCGAAGAAGTGCAGGAACGGGATCCGGGACTGCAGGGTGGCGGCGTGAGCGACGAGCGCCAGGTCGTGGGCCTCCTGCACCGAAGCCGAGCCCAGGAGGGCAAACCCGGTCTGGCGCACCGCCATGACATCAGAGTGATCGCCGAAGATCGACAATCCCTGCGCGGCCAGCGAACGAGCGGCGACGTGGAACACCGCCGCCGTCAGTTCGCCGGCGATCTTGTTCATGTTGGGGATCATCAGCAGCAGCCCCTGGGAGGCAGTGAACGTCGTCCCCAGGGCGCCACCCTGCAGCGCACCGTGCAGGGCCCCGGCAGCGCCGGCCTCACTCTGCATCTCGACCACCGCCGGCACCGTTCCCCACACGTTGGGGCGCCCGTGGCTTGACCACTCGTCGGCGAACTCCGCCATCGGCGAGGACGGGGTGATCGGATAGATGCTGCACAGCTCGGTCAGCCGGTAGGCGACCGACGCCGCTGCCTCGTTACCGTCGACGGTGACTGCCATCACCGCGGGCCCTCGGCGATCGCCTCCGGAGCGCCAGGCGCGATGAACGCCTCCGGCGGTAGGGGCGCCCCCTCCGGCAGCATCTCGATGCTATGCACCGGGCACTGCTCAACACAGGCCCGGCAACCCGTGCAGCGGTCGTAATCAAACCGGTAGCGCAGGCCGGGGCCGAGCTTGATCACCGCGTCCTCGGGGCACGCTCCCAGGCAGCCGTCGCACTCGCAGCAGTTGCCGCACGACAGGCACCGATGGGCCTCGAAGCTGGCATCAGACGCCGGCAGCCCGCCAACCACTTCGGTGAAGCCACCGGCGCGCTCGGCCGGCGCAAGCTCCGGCTGGGGGCGGCGCAGCGCATCGCCGAAGTACCACAGGTTGAGCATCTCGAAGTCGGCCTGGGGATGCTTGGGTGCTCGCTCGGACTGCTCGCCGCGCAACCAGGCGTCGATCTCACGCGCCGCTCGTTTGCCGTGGCCCACCCCAACGGTGACCGTGCGCTCGGCGGGAACCATGTCCCCTCCGGCGAAGACTCCCGGGCAGCCGGTCATCAGCGACCTGGACACCCGGACGGTGCCGTCGCGCTCGAACTCCACACCTCCAACGGAGTGCAGGAACGAGGTGTCGGTGTCCTGGCCGACCGCCACGATCACCGTGTCGGCCGCCAGCGTCTCGAATTGGCCGGTGGGTTGGGGGAAGCCCGACTCGTCGAGCTCCATCCGCTCCACCTGCAGTTGCTCACCCTCAAACGCCTTGATCGTCTGCAGCCAGTTGATCCGCACCCCCTCCCGTTCGGCGTCCTGTGCCTCCTCCTCGTGGGCCGGCATCTGCGCACGGGTGCGGCGGTACACGATCACCGCCTCCTCGGCCCCCAGTCGACGCGCGGTTCGGGCGGCGTCCATCGCCGTGTTTCCGCCGCCGTAGACGGCCACTCGGCGGCCGATCACGGGGTGCTCGCCGGACGCCACGTCGCGCAGGAATGACACCGCGTCGACGATCGTGCCGGCGTCCATGGCGGGGATCTCCACCCGCTTTGACAGGTGCGCGCCGACCGCCACGAACACCGCGTCGAATGCCCCCTCGCGTCGCTCAGCGTCAAGATCGGTGACCCGGTGGTTGGGCGTGAATGTCACGCCGAGCGCGGCCAGTCGTGCCACCTCGGCGCCCAGCGTGTCCCGAGGCAGCCGGTAACTCGGGATCCCGTAGCGCATCATCCCGCCCGGCTCGGCGCCGGCGTCGCGGACCTCCACCTCGTGGCCAAGCCGCGCCAGGTGACAGGCGGCCGACAGCCCGCTGGGCCCCGCGCCGACCACCAGCACGCGCTTGCCGGTGCGCACGGAGGGCGGCGTGAACTGCCAGTCGTGCTCCAGCGCCAGGTCACCCAGGTAGCGCTCCACGGCGTGAATCGACACCGCGCTGTCGAGGCTGGCCCGGTTGCAGTTGGTTTCGCAGGGGTGGTAACAGACGCGTCCGTGGATCGCGGCGAACGGATTGTCGGTGGTCAGCAGCCGCCAGGCCAGCTCGGGCTCGTCGGCCTGCATGTGGGCGAGCCACCCCTGGATGTTCTCGCCGGCGGGACACGCCACATTGCACGGCGGCAGCAGGTCGACGTACACCGGGCGTTCGGTCCGCACCGGGCCGCCACGAGCATGCCCATGCACCAGGTCCGGCAGCGGCGTCATTTCCCGCGATCGGGGGGCCGGGCTCGGCGGCGGCCGGCGCTCTGACCGCTGAAATCGCCGAGGTGACTGGGGCACGTCAACAATCTACGTCGGCGCCTCGTGCGCGCCGTGCGGGATTTCCCCGCTACCGGACGCGCATGACTACTGAGGTACCGGGGCCGCCCGCAGCGGGCGAGGCGCCGGTGGTCCGGCGCTGGCCGCGGCGGGCCTACACGCCCACGCTGGTCGGTGACGGCGTGCTCACCAGTCGTTCGTTGAACTCAAACCCGGCTTCGAGGGCGCGCCGCACGGGGCAGGTCTCGGCGACCTTCTCCAGTCGCTTGACCTGATCGGCGGTGAGATGGGCGGGGAGGTGGATGGTGATCTCCACCTTTCTCGGGCTGGTGTCAGCGTCATAGTCGACGTCGACCTGCAGATCGCCGAGGTCGATGTCGCGGGGTTTGGCGTACAGGACGAGCATCGTCGAGACGCAGGATGCGAGTGCCGCGGCGAGCAGTTCGTGGGGGGTTGGGGCGGTGTCGGTTCCGCCAAGGCGGGCGGGCTCGTCGGTGATGATCGTGTGGCGTCCGTTGACGTCGATCTCGTGTCGGAGGGTGCCGTTGATCGGTTGGGCGGTGGCGGTGTAGCTCATCGTGTGTCCTTGGTCTTATGCGTGTCCGAAGGTGACGTTGGGGAGGATGTGCCGGGCCCAGCGCGGGAGGTACCAGGCCCAGCGGCCCATCAGCCGCAGCAGGACCGGCAGCAGGAGGAGCCGCACGAGCGCTGCGTCGAGGAGCACGGCGACGCCGAGGATCACTCCCATCTCCTTGGGCGGCAGTGGCCCGGAGAGCGCGAAGGTGAAGAACACGGCGACCATGACGGCGCCGGCGGCGAAGATCACACGGCCGGAGTGGGCGAGGCCGCCGACCATCGCTTCCTTGGGGTCGTGGGTTCGGTCCCAGTGCTCCTTGGCTGAGGAGAGCAGGAACACGGTGTAGTCCATCGAGATGGCGAAGATCATCGCGAAGAAGAACACCGGTCCCCACGCGTCGAGGAACCCCTGTGGCTGGAACCCCAGCAGGGAGTGCAGGTCGCCGTTCTGGAACACGAGCTTGGCGACGCCGAACGCGGCGCCGGTGGCGAGCAGGTTGGTGAGCACGCCGACCGCGGCGAGCAGCGGAGCCTGCAACGCGATCAGCAAGAGCAGGAACCCGAGTCCGAGTACGACGCCGATCACGAGCGGGGTCTTGGCTGACAGCGCGTTCTGAAGGTCGTGGTTCTCGGCGACCGCGCCGCCGATCAGCGAGCCGGACGGGAGCGCCGCCCGGAGGCGGTCGATCGTCTGCCCGACGGCTGGGTTGGAGGGGTCCTGCCTGGGAATCGCCGTGATCAGCGCATGGCCATTGCGTGTCTGCACCGGCATCACCGCGGCGACGCCGGGGTCGTGCTGTGCGATCCCCAGGGCTTGGGGGGCGCGCGAGGCTGATGTGACGATCTGCAGCGGGCCGGTCGCACCGGGGCCGAAGGCGGCCTGCGCCTGCTGATAGCCGATCCGCGAGCTGTCGGAGGTCGGAACGACCTTGATCGACGGCATCGCGGTCTTCAGTTGGGTGACCGGGAAGGCCAGCGCGAGCAGGATCGCCAGCGCGACCGCTCCGTAGGCGAGCGGGCGCCTCCACAGGCGCTCACCCCAGGCGGCGAACCGCGCGGAGCGGTGCTCGCCGGAATGGGCCCACGGCAGCGACAGTTTGTCGACCTTGGGGCCGAGCTTTGCCAGCACGGCGGGCAACAGGGTGAGCGTCGCCGCCAGGACGAACAGCACGGCGAGCATGATCCCGAGGCTCATCGAGCGAAACGCGGGGCTCGGGACGAGCATCACCGCGCTCAACGAAATGAGGACGGTGACGCCTGAGAACAGGACCGCCTTGCCGGCGGTGTCCATGGTGACCGCGGTGGCCTCCTCGGCGGTGAGGTGCGAGCCGAAGTACGCGCCGCGGAAGCGGTGCACGATGAACAGGGCGTAGTCGATCCCGAGCGCGAGCGCGAACATCAGCGCGAAGTTCATCGCCCAGATCGAGACCGGCATGAGCTGCGTGGTCAGATACAGCGAGCCGGCGGCGGCCATCAGTCCGACCATCGTCAGCATCAGCGGCAGCCCCGCGGCGACGAGCGACCCGAACGCGACCAACAGGATCAGAAGCGTCACCGGCCAGGAGATCACCTCTGACTTGAGCATCGCCGAGCGGTTGGCGGCGTTGAAGTCAGACCACATGGCCGACGCGCCGGTCAGATGGACCTGCACGCCGGCGGCCGAGAGCGCCGACAGCTTTCCCTTCAACCGGTCCGCCGCCACGACCATCGCGTTGGAATCACGCGCGGCGCCGGCCTGCACGATCGCGGTGTGCCCGTCACGGGAGATCGACACACCTGCCGTGGGCGCAATCACAGTGCTGACCGCGCCGTCGCCGCGCAGCGTCTGTTCAACACGCGCGATGGTGGTTTGGAATGACGGGTCGCTGACGGTCGTGGTCGGTGAATGGACGACAGTCATCAGCCCGTAGCTGGACAGGCCGGCGAAGTTCCTGTCAATCAACTGCCGGGCCTGAACCGATTGCGAGCCGGTGGTCTCCCACCCAGCACCCGACAGGGCGGTCTCGACGCGCGGCGCGAAGAACCCCAACACCACCGCGACCAGCAGCCAGCCGATGAGAACGACGCGAAAGTGGGTCGCGGTGTAGTGCCCCAGACGGCCGATCGGACCGACCTTGACGGCATGCCGGACCGAGCCGGTCGCGTTTGACGGCGGCTGGTCAGTCCGGTCCTTGCCGGTGGGGTCGGCGACGGCGTGAGGGGTGGGGGTTTCGATATTGGTCATTGTCTTTCGTTGCCGTGGTGGGACCTAGAGGGCGAGGACGCCGCGTTTGCGGCTGCCGATGAAGACGTGCTCGAAGGCGACCTTGGCCCAGTGGGCCTGGGGGCCGGCCATCACATGGGCATGCTTGTCGTGGCCGTTGGTCGACAGCACGTGGTTCGCTTTGAAGATCACGCCGCCCGAGCCGGCGTCGAGGATGCACATGGCGTCGAGGTCGCCGATCGGGAGCAGGTGCCGGTCTGAACCGTCGATGTCGGCGGCGATGTTGTGCGCGGCGACCTTGGCCATCGTCTCGGTCATCTGCCCGGTCTTCGGCACTCCGGCCGGGACCGGCGTCGGTGTCGGTGGGGCGATCGCGATTGCGACGCCGGCGGCGAAGATTTCCGGGAACTCGGTGTGGCGGAACTGCTCGTCGACGGGAATGAATCCCATCGGGTTGCCAAGACCGTGGGTGTTGCGAACGGCGTCGACGCCGGTGAACGGCGGGACGATCATCGAGTAGGCGGCGGGGAGGATGGTGCCGTCCTCGAGTTCGATCTCGCCGTCTCGGGCTTCCTTGATCACGGTGTTCGGACGTCCCTGAATGCCGAGCTTGTCGAAGAACCGGTTGATCATCTGCTCGGAGTTGCCGACGCCACCGAGGCCGAAGTGACCGAGGAACGGCTCGGCGGTGATGAACGTCACCGGCGCGACGTCCTGGAGGCCGGCCTTCTTGATCTGATGGTGGGCGTTGAACATGAACTCATAGGAGGCGCCGAAGCACGAGCCCCCCTGGGCGGTGCCGATCACGACCGGGCCGGGGTTCTGCAGGAACCGGTCCCACTGATCGCGGGCGAGGAGGGCGTGCTCGAGGTTGCACACCGATTGGGTGTGCCCGTCATGGGGGCCGAGGCCGGGCACCTTCTCGAACGCGAGCCGCGGTCCGGTGCCGACGAACAGCCGGTCATAGGCGAGCTCCTGGCCGGAGCTGGTTGTCACTGTGTGAGCGTCCGGGTCGATCTTCTCGGCCGCCTCGTTGATGAAGCGGATCCCCTTGCGGGCGTAGACCGGCGCGAGTGCGAACGTCACGTCCTTCGCCTGTCGGCCGCCGAACGGCAGCCAGATCAGCGATGGGATGAACGTGAAATCCGGGCGCGGATCGAGCACGACGATCTCGTGGCGGTCGCCGAGCTTCTTC
>JBAWFG010000155.1:0-3372 GCA_049591655.1 Solirubrobacteraceae bacterium | reverse complement strand
AGGGCGAGGACGTTGCGGCGCACCAGCCGGTCCATGCCGGCGATCCCGATCGCCGACAGCAGCGCACCGATCGTCGTGGGGATCAACGCCACGAGCAGCGAGATAAGCGTCGTCTCGGAGATCGGGGTGTGGGCGAACAGGCCAAACGGCCGCAGCGTCGCCACGACGATCATGAAGATGAGCGTCAGGCCGGCCAGCAGGATGTTGAGCGCGATCTCGTTGGGCGTCTTGCGCCGCGAGGCGCCCTCCACCAGGGAGATCATGCGGTCAAGGAACGAGCTCCCGGGCTCCTGGGTGATCTGCACGACGATCCGGTCCGACAGCACCCGGGTGCCGCCGGTGACGGCACTGCGATCACCGCCGGACTCACGGATGACCGGGGCCGACTCGCCGGTGATCGCTGACTCGTCGACCGACGCAATGCCCTCGATCACGGTGCCGTCGCCGGGGATCAGCTCGCCGGCCTCGACGACCACGACATCACCCAGGGTCAGCTGCGCGGCCTGCTTGGTGGACCCGTCCCGCATCACCGCGACCGTCTCCTGACGCATCGAGCGCAGGGTGTCGGCCTGGGCCCGGCCACGACCCTCGGCGAACGCCTCGGCCATGTTGGCGAAGATGACCGTCAGCCACAGCCAGAACGAGATCACGAACGTGTACCAGGCCGGATCGCCACCGCCGAGCGCCTGGCCGCCGAACACCTGGATCAGCCAGGTGACGGTGGTGATGGCCGCGCCGATCTCGACCACGAACATCACCGGGTTGCGGATCTGCACCCGCGGATCGAGCTTGATCAGACTGTCGATCAGCGCGCGCCGGACGATGTCGGGGCGAAACAGCGAGATGGCCCGGCGCTCGGAGCCCGGAGCGGGCATCGGCGTGTGGGTCTGAGGAGTTGCGACTGACATCAGCGTCCTTGGGAGAGGCGGTTCAGGGCGAGGTTGAGCTCCAGCACGTTGACGGCGGGTTCACCGGAGAACCCGAGACCGCGGCCGGAGGTGTAGGTGGAGATCATCCGGTCCACTTCAGCGAGCGACAGGTGGCGGACCGCGGCGATGCGGTGGGCCTGAATGTCCGCGTTGGCGACCGAGATGTGGGGGTCAAGTCCCGACGCCGAGGTGTTGACGGCGTCGACGGGGATCGTGGCCACCGTCAGACCGGGGTTGTAGGGCTTCTCCAGCGCCAGGTAGGACTGGATGTTGGCGGTGATCGCCTGCAGGGTGGCCTTGTCGTTGGGCCCGTAGTTGGCGAACGCGCTCGCCGCCGCGTTGTTGGCGGGCGTTGTGCCCGACGGCCGGGTCTGGAAGTAGCGCGGGTCCGGGGTGGTGACCGGGTTGCCGTTCTTGTCCAGCGTGACCTTGCCGTTCTTGACGACGGGGTCGGCAAACGACTGGCCGATGATCTTGGAGCCGACGAGCCGGCCGCCGACGAACACCTGCTGGCCGTTGGCGTTGCCCGGGAAGGCGACCTGGCTGATGCCGGTGATGATCACGGGGTACGCGATCCCCAGCAGCAGGGTCAGGACGAGGATCCCGAGAAGTGAGCTGATGATGTCTTTCTTGAGTGCCATGGGTATCAGTAGAGGTGTCCGGTCAGGCCCTGCACGATCGGTCCGAGCAGCAGGGCGGGGAAGAAGGTGAGCGCGCCGACGAGCACGATCACGCCGATCAGGAGCACGACGAACGTCGGGTTGTCGGTCCGCATGGTTCCCAGGCCGGCGGGGCTCACCCGTTTGCCGGCCAGCGAGCCGGCGACCGCCAGCGCGAACAGGATCGGGACGTAGCGGGCGAACAACATGTCGAAGCCGCCCAGCAGGTCGGCGAAGGTGACGCCGTGGGACCCGAGGTTGCCCGCCGCCGGCTGGATGAAGCCGGTGTATCCGGGGAACGCCGAGCCATTGTTGTTGGCCTGGCTGAGATAGGCGTAGAACGTCTCTGAGAAGCCCTGGGGCCCTGCGCCGAGCGCCGAGATCGACGCCCGGCCGGCCGATGACGCGGTGGCCATGGCGGTGCAGAACAGCGCCGCCAGCGGGGTGATGAGGATCCCCAGGGTGACCAGCTTGATCTCCCGCGCCTCGATCTTCTTGCCCAGGTACTCCGGCGTGCGGCCGACCATCAGGCCGCCGATGAACACGGCCAGCAGCACGTAGAGCAGGATCGAGTACAGGCCGGTGCCGACGCCGCCGAAGATGACCTCACTCGCCGACAGGTTGGCGAACGGCACCGCGCCGCCGATCCCGGTGAAGGATTCGATCGTGCTGTTGACCGCGCCGCATGAGGTGACGGTGGTGATGACGTCGAACAGCGCCGATCCGGCGATGCCGAAGCGCTGCTCCTTGCCCTCCATGTTGCCGCCGCTCGAGCCGTGAATGACGCCGGTGTGCAGGCCGGCGGCGTGCTGGGCGGGGGATCCGTGGGCCTCGGCGATGTAGCAGACGATCACCGCGCCCAGGAACATGATCATCATCGTCGAGTAGATCGTGTAGCCCTGTCGGCGGTTGCCGGTCATCCGGCCGTAGCTGAACACCAGCGCGGCGGGAATGATGAGCACCGTCAGCATCTCGACGAAGTTGGTGAACGCCGTCGGGTTCTCGAACGGGTGTGCCGAGTTGACGTTGAAGATGCCGCCGCCGTTGGTGCCGAGCAGCTTGATCGCCTCCTGGGAGGCGGCGGGGGCGACCGCGATCGACTGGGTCAGTCCGGTGATGCCGTGCGCGGTCAGATGGGCAGCAAACGTCTGGATCGCGCCCTGGGAGACGAGCACGAGTGCCACCACGAACGAGATCGGCAACATGACGTACAGGACGGTGCGGATCAGGTCCTGCCAGAAGTTGCCCAGGCTCTTGCCGCTGCGGCCGACGATGCCGCGGATCAGCGCGACGGCGACCACGATGCCGACCGACGCCGACAGGAAGTTCTGCACCGTCAGGCCGGCCATCTGGCTGAAGTTGGAGAGCGTGGTCTCTCCCCCGTAGTACTGCCAGTTGGTGTTCGTCACAAACGACGACGTGGTGTTGAACGTGACGTTCCACGGCGCCGAGTGAAAGCCCATCGGGTTCAGGCCGGTGAAGTTCCACAACGTCTGGGTGCGGAGGATGAGGTAGAGCGCCAGCCAGCCGGCGAGCGAGAAGATGATCAGACTCTTGGCGTAGCCCTTCCAGTCCTGGCCGCGACTCACGTCGACGCGCAGGACCCGGTAGAGCAGTCGCTCGGGGCCGCCGAGCAGCCGGTCGGCGAATGTCCGCTGACCGGTGTAGACGGCGGCCATGTAGTGGCCGAGCGGCAGCGCGAGCGCGGTGAGGACGCCCGCGAACAGGAAGATGGTGAGCCACCCGAGCGCAGTCATCTAAAACCGCTCCCCGCGCAGCAGCGC
>JBAWFG010000154.1:0-8571 GCA_049591655.1 Solirubrobacteraceae bacterium | reverse complement strand
ACCGGCCAGCGCATGAGCGACCCTGCCCGCACGTCCTGCAGCACCGACGCCGGTTTCGGCTGGTCCTCCTACGCGCGCTTCTACGCCTGGCGATTTAGCTAGGCGCTCGGCTACAGCCCCCTTTCCCGCGCGAGCCGGCGCGGAGACTCGACAGGAGGCCGAGCGCCGTCACCGCTCCCCGCCCGTGGCTTCACGGCGCGGTCACCAGCTCCGGCTCCTGGCTTTCGTAGAGTTCTCAGCGCGTTGCGGAAAGGATTGTGCAGATGATGATCGTGATGAAACCGTCGGCCACCGAGCAGGAGGTGCGGGCCGTCATCGACCGCGTGGAGGGCGCCGGCGCTCGCACGCATGTGATCAAGGGCGAGGAATTGACGGTGATCGGGGCGATCGGCGACCGTGAGCACATCGCCCGGTTGGAGCTCGAGGGCACCCCCGGCGTTGACCGGATCATGCCGATCCTCAAGCCCTACAAGCTCGCCTCCAGCGAGATCACGCATGGGCGGCGCTCGGTGCTGGAGATCGCCGGCCGGCAGGTCGGCGGGCCGCATTTCACCATGATCGCCGGCCCGTGCACCGTCGAGTCCCGGGAGCAGACCCTCGATACCGCCCGGATCGTCGCCGCCGCCGGCGCCACCATGTTCCGCGGCGGCGCCTACAAGCCGCGCACCTCGCCCTACGCCTTCCACGGCCTCGGCCAGGAGGGTCTGCGGCTGCTCGCCGAGGCCAAGGCACAGACCGGCCTGCCGATCGTCACCGAGGTGATGGACGCGCGTGACCTCGAGCCGGTGCTCGAGGTGGCCGACGTCATCCAGATCGGCGCCCGCAACATGCAGAACTACACCCTGCTGTCGGAGATCGGCCGCAGCGGCTGCCCGGCGCTGATCAAACGCGGCCTGTCGAGCACGCTGGAGGAGCTGCTGATGGCCGCCGAGTACATCCTCAAGGAGGGCAACGAGTCGGTGATGCTGTGCGAGCGCGGCATCCGCACGTTCGAGACCGCCTACCGGTTCACGCTTGACCTGATGGCGATCCCGGTGCTCAAGGAGAAGACCCACCTGCCGGTGATCGTCGACCCCAGCCACGCCGCCGGACGCCGGGACCTCGTCATGCCGATGTCACTGGCGGCGGCCGCGGCCGGCGCCGACGGCATCATCGTCGAGGTGCATCCCAACCCCGACGAGGCGATCTGCGATGCCGCCCAGCAGCTGGAGGCCAGTGAGTTCGGCGATTACCTGGACCGCGTCCAGGCGGCTGCCGCCATCGCGGGAAAGACGCTGTGGGACGCCACCGCCGACGCCCTGACCGGACGCGCGGCCTGACGTGACGCTGACCGGAACCGAGCGCAGCGACGCGGTCCGCGACCAGCGGATCGAGCGGCTGGTGCCGCTCGCCGCCCCGCGGGAGCTGATCGAGGAGCTGCCGCTCACCGACGAGCACGCCGACGTCCTCGTCCGCGGCCGCGGCGAGGTCCAGGCGATCCTCGACGGGCGCGATGACCGGTTGCTCGTCGTCGTCGGTCCCTGCAGCGTGCACGACGTGGCCGCCACCCGTGACTACGCCGAGCGCCTCGCCGCCGAGGTCGGACGCGTGTCCGGCGAGCTGTGCCTGGCGATGCGGGTCTACTTCGAGAAGCCGCGCACGACGATCGGCTGGAAGGGCCTGATCAACGACCCGCATCTCGACGGATCCGGCGACGTCAACGCCGGGCTGCGCACCGCCCGCCGGCTGCTGCTGGAGGTCCTCGCCCTCGGCCTGCCGGTCGGCTGCGAGTTCCTGGATCCGATCACCCCGCAGTACATCTCCGACACCGTCTGCTGGGGCGCGATCGGGGCGCGCACCGTCGAGAGCCAGATCCACCGTCAGCTCGGCTCGGGTCTGTCGATGCCGGTCGGCTTCAAGAACCGCACCGACGGCAACGTCCAGGTCGCGGTCGACGCGGTGCGGGCCGCCGGCGTCGCCCACGCGTTTGCCGGGATCGACGTCAGCGGGATGCCGGCGATCCTGCACACCCGCGGCAACCACGACGCCCACGTGATTCTGCGCGGGGGCAAGGGGGCACCCAACTACGACGCCGCCTCGGTGACCGCCGCGATCGAACTGCTGCGCGCCGCCGGGCTGCCCGAGCGGGTGATGATCGACCTCTCCCACGACAACAGCGCCAAGCAGCCCGAGCGCCAGCCGGCCGTCGCCCAGGCCGTCGCCGATCAGGTCGCGGCGGGCGAGCGGGCGGTCGTCGGGGTGATGATCGAATCCTTCCTCGTCGCCGGGCGCCAGGACCTCGGCGACGGGCGCGAGCTGACCTACGGACAGTCGATCACCGACGGGTGCATCGGCTGGGACACGACCGTCGCGGTGCTCGATCAGCTGGCGGACGCGGTCCGGGCGCGCCGGGCGGCGGCGTAGCCGCACTCGCGATCGGATGCGGCTTGCGGTTCTCGGCGTGGGGCTGATCGGCGGCTCGGTGGCGCTCGCCGCGCGGGAGCGGCTGTCGGCCGCGGTCACCGGATATGACGCATCGCCCGACGCACTTGAGCAGGCGCTGGAGCGCGGGGCGCTTGACCGGGCCGCGACGTCGGTCAGCGACGCGGTCGCCGATGCCGAGGCGGTGTTCGTCGCCGTCCCGGTCGGTGGCGTGTCGGAGATGGTGGGCGACGCCCTGGCCGCGGCGCCGCCCGGCTGCGTGGTCACCGACGTCGGCTCCACCAAGCGCCAGGTGGTGGCCGCCCACGCCGACCCGCGGTTCGTCGGCGGCCATCCGCTCGCCGGCGCTGAGACGGCCGGGGTGCAGAACGCCCGCGCCGACCTGTTCGCCGGCGCCACCTGGTATCTGACCCCGAGTGCCGAGACCTCCGGGGTGCTCTACGAGCGCCTGCACCGCCTGCTCTACGGGATCGGCGCGCACCCGACGGCGATCGACGCCGAGACCCACGACCGGCTGCTGGCCACCGTCTCACACCTGCCCCACGTGCTCGCCAACGTGCTCGTCGGCCAGGCCGCCGGCGCGCTGGCCGGCGCCGACGGCCGGCTGCCGGCCACCGGGCCCAGCTTCCGGGACGCGACGCGCGTGGCCGGGGCACCGAGCGCCATCTGGACCGACATCTACCTGTCCAACCGGGACGCTCTCGCGGCCGAGATCGACCGCACGATCGAGCGGCTCAGCGACGTCCGCGCGGCGTTGACCGCCGCCGACGCCGCGGCGATCACCGACTGGAACGAGGCCGCGGCCACCGACCGCCACCGGCTGCTCGATGCCCAGCTGTCGGGCGACGACCTGCACGAGCTGCGCGCGTCGGTGCCCAACCGGCCCGGTGTGGTGGCCCAGCTGGCGCTCGAGCTCGGTCGCTGCGGGGTCAACATCGCCGACATGGCGCTGTACCCGGCCGCCGACATGAGCGCCGGAGTGGTGGCACTGTGGATCGCGGGGGCAAGCGCCGCCGACCGCGCCCAGGAGCTCGTCGCCGGACTCGGTTTCCCGGTGGCCCGCCCGTGAACGCCCGCTTCGGACCCGGCCTGCGGCTACGCGGCGCGGTGACCCCGCCGGCCGACAAGTCGATCTCGCACCGGGCGGCGATCGTCGGGGCGATGGCCGCCGAGCCGGTCCGGATCACCAACTACCTCGACGCCGCCGACACCCGCTCGACGCTGGCGGCGATGCGCGAGCTCGGCGCGATCGTCGAGAACCGCGGCGCCGAGATCCTCGTCCGCGGCAGCGGGATGCGCAACGCCCAGGCGCCGGCCCACGCGATCGATGTCGGCAACGCCGGCACCCTGATGCGGCTGCTGCCGGGCTGGCTGGCCTTTCAGGCGGGCCGGTCCTTCACCCTTGACGGCGACGATTCGATCCGCGGGCGCCCGGTCGACCGGATCGCGCTGCCGCTCGGCCTTATGGGCGCCGAGGTGGCGGCCACCAACGAGCGCTACCCGCCGTTCACGGTCACCGGGGCCAACCTGCGCGGGATCGAGTACCAGCTGCCGGTCGCCTCGGCCCAGGTCAAGTCATGCGTGCTGCTGGCCGGGTTGGCCACCGACGGCACGACGGTGGTGGAGCCGGTCGCCAGCCGCGATCACACCGAGCGGATGCTCGCCGCCGGCGGGGCGCGGATTCACCGCCGTCAGCAGCCCGACGGCACCTGGTCCTCGGCGGTCGGCAACGCCGATGAGCTGGAGATCGAGCACGTCCACGTTCCCGGTGACCTGTCGAGCGCCGCCTTCCTGATCGCCGCCGGGGTGCTGGTGCCGGGGGCGCGGTTCGTATTGCAGGGCGTCGGCGTCAACTGGACGCGGACCGGCTTTCTGCGGATCCTGGAGCGGATGGGCGCGATCGTGGTCGGCGAGCTGGAGGCCCCCGGGACGTTCACCGCCGCCGAGCCGACCTGCGACCTCGACGTCAGCTACGGGCCGATCGTCGCCACCACTGTCGGCGCCGACGAGGTGCCGCTGGCGATCGACGAGCTGCCGCTGGTGGCACTGCTCGGGTGCTTTGCCGAGGGCGAGACGCGGGTCAGCGGCGCCGCCGAGCTGCGGGTCAAGGAGTCAGACCGGATCGCCACCGTCGTCGAGGGGCTGCGCGGGCTCGGGGCCGACATCGAGGCGCTGCCCGACGGATTCGTGGTGCGCGGCGCCGGGGGCCTGCGCGGCGGACGGATCGACGCCCACGGCGACCATCGCCTGGCGCTGCTCGGCGCCGTGGCCGGCCTGGCCTCCCAGGAGGGTGTCGAGGTGGTGGGGATGGAGGCGGCCGGCGTCTCCTACCCAACCTTCGCCGACGACATCCGGACGCTGGCGGGCGCCTGATGGTGATCGCCATCGATGGGCCCGCGGGTGCGGGCAAGTCAACGGTGGCCCGCGCCGTGGCGGCCGAGCTCGGCTACACCTATCTTGACTCCGGCGCCATGTACCGCGCTGTCGCCCTGGCGGCGCTGCGCGCCGGGGCACCCCCGGCGGCGGTGGCCGACCGCGTGCGGATCGAGCTGGGCGACGGCGTGCGGCTCGACGGCGTCGACGTGTCAAGCGAGATCCGCACCCCGCAGGTTTCCGAGGCGGCCTCGGTCGCCGCCGCCGAGCCGCGGGTGCGCGCCGCGATGGTCGCCGAGCAGCGCCGGCTGATGGGGTCCGGGGACTGGGTCGCCGAGGGCCGGGACATCGGCACCGTCGTCGCCCCGGCAGCCGAGGTCAAGGTGTTCCTCACCGCCAGCGCCGAGGCCCGGGCCCAGCGGCGCGCCGCCGAGCTCGGCATCGACCCGGGGACCGTGCTGTCAGAGCAGACGATCCGGGACGAGCGTGACCGCGCCCGGGAGCACTCCCCGCTGCGGGCCGCCGAGGATGCGGTCACAGTCGACACCACCGACCTGTCACTGGAACAGGTGGTGGCCCGGATCGTGGGCCTGGCCCGCGATCAGCGCGACTGACACGTTTTCGCAAGTTTTTCTCCCCGGGTGCGTTTCAGGAACCACGCCGGCACCGATCGCCGGGTCGTCCACCGTCACGAACGCTCCCACAGGGAAGGTAAGGACAGATGTCACATCGCCGTTACCGCCTTTCGACGATTGCCGCCACGGCCGCGGTCGTCGCCGGCCTGCTGAGCGCCGGAAGCGCCTCGGCCAAGCCGATCCTGATGCCGACGCTCCAGAAGGAGATCCAGGCCCAGCAGCAGATCTGGCAGCAGCACACCTTCGCTCCGGTCGGCAGCCTGCAGCCGCCCGCCCCGCCGTGTCCGGAGAACGGGATGCTCCCCGCGCCGTTCTCCAGCTGCGGCCTCCCCGAGGCTCCGGCGACGACGCTGCCCTACCCGACCAACATGGCCTACTACGGCGGTCACGTGCAGACCCACCCCAAGATCTACATGGTCTACTGGGGCTGGGGTGAGCCGGGCGCCTTCCCCGCCTCGCAGCCGTGCAGCGCCGAGTCGATCACCGAGGGCACCACCAGCGCGACGCTCAAGTGCGACCCCGACGGCGCCGGCAAGTACATGGCCAATTGGGTCTACCAGCTCGGCGGCACCCAATGGGCGGGGGTGCAGACCCAGTACTACCAGACCGCCAACGGCGCCCAGCAGCACATCGCCAACCCGGCCAACCAGCTCGGCGGGATCTGGACCGATGACACCAACTCCATCACCAACCTGGAGAAGACGTCGTCAACGGCGGCGCCGGGCAGCGGCAACACCTACACCGACCTCGCCGCCGAGGCGGCCCGGGCGGTCAGCCACTTCCACATCACCGACCTGGCCAACGCCGACATCGTGATCGCCCAGCCGCCCAACTACTCAGACCCCAACGCCCTGTCGACCGGCTACTGCGCCTTCCACGACTACACCTACCCTGGGCTTGAGGGCGGCATCTACAACGGCATCACCAAGGGCATCTCCTACACCAACATGCCCTACGCGCTGGCGATCAACTCCAGCGGCAGCAACGTCTGCGGTGAGAACGCCGTCAACACCGGCTCGGCCGGCAAGCTCGACGGCTTCTCGATCGTGCTCGGCCACGAGATCGAGGAGACGGTCACCGATCCCGGCGCCGAGGACGTGATCGGCACCGGCACCAGCGCCACCCAGATCGGCGGCTGGTACGACGCCCTGGACGCCAACGAGAACGGCGACAAGTGCGCCTGGGTCGGCGAGAACCTCGCCACCGCGAGCGGACCCCCGGCCCCGATTCCGGGTGCCATCAACGACATCAAGGGCAACCACGGACAGACGTTCGCCGTCCAGTCACTGTGGTCAAACCAGGCGGCCGGCGGCGCAGGATATTGCGCCGGCGCGGGGAACGACCTCCCGACGCCATAACGCTTCCCCCTCAGACGGATCTGATGTAACCGCGGGGCCGGCTCTTGGGTGAGAGCCGGCCCCGCTTTTGCGTGGGGAGCTGGTGCCGCATCGGTCCGGAGCGCGCCCCGGGCCCCGCCATCACCTGGTCCGTCAGCCGTGCATGCCGCCCGCGGCAACTGCGGCTGCGGAAGGGGTCGAGCGGGGCTAGGCCGCTTCCCTGCGCTCGTGGGGACCCACAGGTGGCTCCTTTCCAGACCGGGTCAGGGCAAGAGTCCTGCTGAGGAGATCACGTCCCGACCGCTCGGAGGTTTGACCGGCATGGACACCGAAACCTTCGACCCCGCCGCCGGGTGTCGTGGCCGGAAAGTTGCGGGGTAACCGGAGGTGGGAGCCCCTTTGACGCGAGAACCGAAATTTGTCCACGCGCTTGCGGTGCACGATAGGCTGCCGCCTCCGACTGACTGATCATGCGGCGCGCTCGTCTCTCTTTTCTTCTGCTTGCGGCAATCGCCGCGGCCCTTGTGCTGGGGCTGTCGGGCGCGGCTGGGGCGCGGCGAGCACAGGTCGCAAACAGCAAGCCGTTCGCTGCGAAGCTCAGTTACACAGAGACCAACCACGGCCGTTCACAGGGCTCGAGGACCGTGGGAATTCAGGGTAACGGCCAGTTTTCGGTCAAGCTCAGTGCACGCGCGGCAACCGTGGCGACCTTCATTGCCCTGATGACCGGCGTCCCGTTGACCAAGATTGCGACGGGAGGCTCGTATACGGTGCAGCGGAACATCGCCGGCAACGGCGTTGTGACTGGGCTCGCCGTGGTGAAGCTCAAGGCCCCGGGCCTCGGGGTTGTTTGCGTCAGCTACACGGAGACCCCTGGCACGTTTGTTTCCGGCTCGAGTTTCGTGCCGATGAGCGGATCTATCAAAACTGTCGGAGGCGTCGGCGCGGGTGCCCGCTGGCGCGCCAGCGTGACGTTCAAGCAGACGAGTGTCACCGGCTCGACCGTCGAGCAATTCGGCGCGAAGGGGTCCGGGCAGGTCACGTTGGGCAACCCGAGACCGATGACCGCGGCGTGCAAGCACGTCGCAGCAATTCGATAGCTGCCGCCCCAAGTTCCCCTGATCGCCGTTATGGGGACGTCCCCATAGGGTGATCTCCTCAGCAGGATCCTCGCCGTGACCCGGCCTGAAAGCGGCTGACTGTCTGTCGCCGCCCGCGCCGGCAAGCAGGCAGCCCCACCCGACCCGTTCCTCAGCCGCAACAACTCTGTGACAACCACCCCCGCGGGGGGCCACAGCAGGGAGCCTTGGAGATCTCAGTCATATGGGCACTGGGATCTCCAAGACACGCGACCAGGCGGCCTCCCGGATCGCCGCCCGCCAGAACGGCAACATCACCCGCGGTCAGTTGCTCGGCCTCGGCATGGACGACCGCGGGATCGCGCAGCGGGTCGGACACGGTCGCCTGTTCCGGGTCTATAAGGGCGTGTATGCCGTAGGGCGCCCGCCGGTGACGCCAGTGGAGCGCGCCGCGGCGGCGGTGCTGGCCTGCGGCGAGCGGGCGCTGCTCAGCCATGCGGGGGCGCTTGCGTTATGGGGGCTGACCCGGCACTGGCCCGGTCACTTCGATGTGACGCTCGTGGCCGGTGACCGTCGCCCGCAGGGGATCACCGTCCACCTTGCGACCGGTCTGACCCGGGCCGACGCCCGCGTCCAGCTCGGCGTGCCGGTGACCAGCCTGGCGCGGACGGTGCTCGACTGTGCGGCCGACACTCCGGCCGAGCGCGTCCCGCGGCTGGTCAACGA
>JBAWFG010000153.1:0-8747 GCA_049591655.1 Solirubrobacteraceae bacterium | reverse complement strand
TCCGCGACGCTCCCGCCAGCGCCCGGGCCACGCTGCAGGGCTGGGGCGAGGCGACCGACGGGCCGGCGCTTGAACTCATGCGCCGGGTCAAGGCCCGCTTTGACCCGGCCGGCACCTGTAATCCCGGAATCTTCGTGGGAGGCATCTGATGACCGCGTTCGACCTCACTCGCCCTCCCGAGCAGTCGATCATCGACGACTGCGTGCACTGCGGCTTCTGCCTGGAGACCTGCCCCACCTACGCGCTCTGGGGTGCCGAAGCCGACTCGCCGCGGGGACGGATTGTGCTCGTCAACGACGGGCTCAACGGCGGTGAGCCGCTGTCGGACGAGATGGTCACCCACTTCGACCGCTGCCTGGGCTGCATGGCGTGCGTCACCGCCTGCCCCTCCGGCGTCCGCTATGACCGGCTGATCGAGCGCGTGCGCCCGCAGGTGGAGCGCAACCATCGCCGCACGCCGGGTGAGCGAGCGCTGCGCCGGCTGCTGTTTGAGACCCTCCCCCACCCCCGCCGGCTGCGTGCGCTGGCGCCGATGCTCGCGGTCTCACGCCGTCTCGGGATGGAGAAGCGGCTGCCCGACCGCCTGGCGGCGGTCGCCAAGGTCGCGCCTCAGGCCCCGGTCGGACGCGCCGCGAAGGCCGGAGTGCCGGAATTCACACCGGCGGTCGGTGAGTCGCGCGGGCGGGTGGGCCTGCTGCTCGGCTGCGTGCAGCGGGTGTTCTACCCCGGCGTGCACCGCGCGACGGTCCACGCCCTTGCCGCGGAGGGGTTCGACGTCCTTGCCCCTACCCTGCCCGACTGCTGCGGGGCGCTCGAGTTCCACAGCGGCGCCGAGCCCGCCGCCATCCGCCGCGCGCAGGAGACGATCCGTGCGTTTGCGCAGGCGGGCGGCGCTGAGGGGCTTGACCACGTGATCATCAACGCGGCCGGCTGCGGCTCGGCGATGAAGGAGTACGGCGAGCTGCTCGGCACCCCCGAGGCCCGGGAGTTCTCAGCCCGGGTGCGCGACGTCACCGAGGTGCTGGCCGCGGTGGCGCCGCGGGCTCCGCGCGGCCCGGTCCCGCTGCGGGTCGCCTACCACGACGCCTGCCATCTCGCCCACGCGCAGGGCGTCCGCACGCCGCCTCGGGAGCTGCTGGGCCAGATCCCGGAGCTCGAGCTCGTCGAGGTCGGGACCGAGAAGGATCTGTGCTGCGGCTCGGCGGGGATCTACAACCTCGTCCAGCCCGAGGCAGCGGCGGCGCTCGGAGCGCGCAAGGCCCGGCATCTGATCGACACCGGCGCCCAGGCGATCGCCGCCGGCAATCCAGGCTGCGCGGCCCAGCTCGACGTGCATCTGCGCCAGCTCGGCTGCCCCCTGCCGATCTATCACCCGGTGGAGCTGCTCTCCCGGTCGATCGCGGCGGCGACCCCGTAGCGCACCAGTTCTCACGCCGGTTTCACTGCGCCGGCGCCGCCCTGGCCGTCGCTCTGCTCCTCGGCGGCTGCGCGGCCGGCGGCGGGTCGTCGAGCAGCGCCACCGGCTCCACGGCCCCAACGCCGGCCACAGCCGCCACCGGCACGCCATCAACCACCTCCTCGGCCCCCGCTGCTCACCTGACCCGCAGCACTGGCTACGGCAGGTATGAGCTGTGTCAGGGAACGTGCTCCGGTGGGGTGCCAACCGCCCTGCGCCGCCCGCTTCACCTCCCCGCCGACGACGGCGGCCCCTGTCCCGTGACGCTGCATGCGACCGGTCCCGTGGCGGAGTCCGGCGGTACCGAGGTGGGGTTCCGCTCGTTCGTCGGGAGTCCCTGGTTGGGGGCGAAGACCACCTGGACGGCGAGGGGCGACTACAGCGGGCCACTGCTCATCCGCGGGCGGGGGCTCGCGGGCAACGCGCCGCTCGGCTTTGGGGAGGGAGCGACCCCCTACGACGAGCTGCAACTGCTCGACGCGGGCGGTCACGCGCCCGCGGTGGCCGGCGGCGGGCGGGCCTGGCTGTCCTACAGCCGGGTCACCGGCCCCGGGTGCTACGCCTACCAGGTCGACGGCACGAGCTTCTCAGAGGTCATCGTGTTCCGCGCCGTGGGCTAGCCTCGGCGGAGCCGGGCGCCTACGCGTACATCCCGTCGATCATCTCGGCGTACTTCTCGGCGATCGGCTTGCGCTTGAGCTTGATCGTCGGGGTCAGCTCGTCACCCCCGGGCAGCCAGTCGCCGGGGATGATCGAGAACTTCTTGATCTGCTCGACCCGGGCCAGTCGCTCGTTGGCGGCGTCGACCCCGGCCTGGACCGCGGCGATCATCGCCGGCTCGGCGGCGAGCTGCTCGAGCGTTCGGTCGCCGAGGCCGTTCTGCTGGGCCCACTGGGGGGCGAAGTCGGAGTCGAGCACGATCAGCGCCGTGTTGTAGGACCGCCGGTCCCCGATGCAGCAGGCCTGACCGATGAGCGGGCTACCGGACTTGACCGCGGCCTCGATGTTGGCCGGCGACATGTTCTTGCCGGCCGCGTTGATGATGATCTCCTTCTTGCGGTCCACGATGCTCAGATAGCCGTCGGCGTCGATCCTGCCGATGTCCCCGGTGTGCAGCCAGCCGTCCGCGTCGATCGCCTCGACGGTCTTCTCCGGCTGGTTGCGGTACCCGCTCATCAGGAACTCGCCGCGGCACAGCACCTCGCCATCAGGCGCGATCATCAGCTCCACCCCCGGCGACGCCGGGCCGACGGTGCCGATCCGGACCTCGCCGGGCCGGTTGCAGGCCCCGGTGCCGCAGGTCTCAGACATGCCCCACAGCTCGGCGAGCTCGATCCCGATGGCATGGAAGAACTCGAGCACGTCGACCGGCGTCGGGGCCGCGCCGACGTTGACGGCCAGTGCCTGGTCAAGGCCGAGCATCTGGCGCAGTGGCGCGAAGATCTGCTCGTCGGCACGGGCGACCGTCGCCTCCAGTTCCGCGGGCACCGGCTTGCCGGACTGGCGCAGGCGCACCCGCTCGATCGCCGCCGTCAGCGCCTCTGCGAGCGGACGGCGCTGCTCCTCGGGCTGGCCGGCCTGCATCGCCTCCAGCCCCGCCTTGAGCTTCTCCCAGATCCGCGGCACGGCGAAGAACCAGTTGGGACGCACCTGGGGCAGGTAGGACAGCACCTCACGCGGGTTGGGCGCGCAGGTGACGCTGCCCGCGTACAGGATCGGGATGTAGTGATGGGCCATCCGCTCGGCGATATGAGCCGAGGGCAGCCACGAGATCACCCGTGAGCCGGGGGGAAACTCGATCAGCTCCCGGACCTTGCGAGCGGTGAACATCCCGGCACGGTGGGTGATCTGCACCCCCTTGGGGTGGCCGGTGGTGCCGGAGGTGTAGATGAGCGTCAGGATGTCCTCGGGCGTTACCGCGGCCGCGGCAGCGTCGGCGTCAAAGCCCTCGGGGGCCCCACCCTCGACGTCGGCGAGGGCGAGCACCCCGTCGGGCGCCTCGCCGTCGACGACGATCACGTGCTCGAGCTGGGGCAGCTGGGCGCGGGCCGCCAGCATCGCCGGCAGGAACGCCTGCTCGACGATCGCCACCCGCGCGCCGGAGTCGCTGATCAGGAACTCGATCTCGTTGGGCGGATAGGTGACGTAGATCGAGAACGGCGTCGCGCCGAGCGTGACGACGGCGAGGTCGGCGATGTGGAACTCGGGGCGGTTGGCGAGCATGATCGCCACGGAGTCGCCCCGGGAGACGCCGAGCCCGGCCAGGCCCCCGGCGAGTGCGTCGACGCGCGCCAGCAGCGCTGACCAGGTCAGCGAGACGCTGTCGTCCGGGGTCCGGACGGCGACGATGTCGGGGTGCTCGGCGGCCGTCTGGCGCAGTGCCTGGGGCAGGGTCGCCACGTCCACGCCACCACTGACGTCCTCGATCGTGGTGCTGCTGTCCATCTCCGCCTCCTCCTCGCCTCCGACTAGAGCCCTGCCGGGAGCGGAGGCTACAGCAGCATCAGCGGACGTTGAACCCCGGCCCGGCGAGCGTCGAGATGTCGTTGGAGAGCCCGATCAGGAAGACCATGATGATCAGCGCGAAGCCGACCACTCCGGCACGTTCCATGACGCTGAACGGGATCCGCCGGCCGCGGATCTTCTCGGCCACCGCCCAGAACACGTGGCCGCCGTCGAGCGGCAGGAACGGGAACAGGTTGATGACCCCCAGCGACAGCGAGATGAGGGCCAGCACCTGCAACGCCAGCGACGGGCTGCGGGCAAACGACTTCTGGGTGTACTCGTAGCTGCCGACGACGCTGTGCAGTTGCCGGCGCTCCTGAGGCTGGAAGATGTGGGCGATCGTGCTCACCGTGCGGGAGGTGACGAACCACATGTAGCTGACGCTCCGGGATGCGGCGCTGGCAACCCCGACGCTGGTCAGCTGCGGCCCGAATCCGATCCCCACCAGGACCCGGCGGTTGGCGGCGCTGTAGCGCGGGCGGATGGCGACCGTCTGCAGTGTCTGGCCACGCCTGACGGTCAGCCGGACCGGGGTGGTGGCGACGCAGCCCTCCACCGGCGTTCCCGCACACCGGTGCCCGGCGATCTGAGCGGTGATCTGCGGGACGGTCAGTCCACGGCGCCCGTCGACGGCAACGACGGTGTCGCCGAGCTTGAGCACGCTTGACGCCGGCGCCCCAACGGACTCCACCTGACGGCTGTAGACCGGCTGACCGCTGGCGGTCGTCTCCTGCCGGCCCTGGGAGAGCAACAGCCCGACGACGATCAGGAATGCGATCGCGAGGTTGACCGCCGGCCCGGCGAGGATCGTCACCACCCGCTTCCAGACCTTCTGGTTGTAGTAGGCGCGCGGCAGCACCTCCGGCGGGATGTCCTCGTTGGGATTCATCCCGGTGATCTTCACGTAGCCCCCGAGGGGAATCGGCCCGATCCCGTACTCGGTCTCGCCCCACTTCCGCTTGATCAGCAGTGGCCCGAAGAACAGCGAGAAGCGCTCGACCCGCATCCCGACCGCCTTGGCGGCGACGAAATGCCCGGCCTCGTGCAGGATGATGAGCGCGGCGAAGCCGAGAAATGCCAGGAGGTAGGACATAGATCGCTCTCGGAGTGTGGCAGGCTTGCCTGTAGCGCCCCTCAGGCGCGGGTAAGAGACTGCACCAGTTCGCCGGCGATCCGCCGAGCGTCGGCGTCGGCGTCGGCCAGCGAGTCGAAGGAATGGACCTGCCGGGCGGGAAGGCGGTCGAGCGTCTCCTCGATCACCTCGGCGATCTGCAGGAAGCGCAGCCGGCCGCCGAGGAACGCGTGCACGGCGATCTCGTTGGCGGCGTTGAGCGTGCAGGGTGCGGTCCCTCCCGCCACCCCGGCGTCGCGGGCCAGCCGCAGACAGGCGAAGGTCTCGTCGTCGACGGGCTCGAAGGTGAGCGAGCCGACGGCAGCGAGATCAAGCGGAGCGACCGGCAGCTCGACCCGTTCGGGGTAATGCAGCCCGTAGGCGATCGGGACCCGCATGTCCGGATAGCCGAGATGGGCGAGGGTCGCCCCGTCACACAGTCCGATCAGGCTGTGGATGATCGACTGGGGGTGTACGACGACATCGATCGCGTCATAGGGGGTCCCGAACAGGTGGTGGGCCTCGATCAGCTCGAGCCCCTTGTTCATCAGCGTCGCCGAGTCGATCGTGATCTTGCCGCCCATCGACCAGGTGGGATGCGCCAGCGCCTGCTCGATCGTCGCTGCTCGCAGCTCGTCGACCGAGGCGCCGCGGAACGGGCCGCCGGACGCGGTCAGGATGAGCCGATCGACGGTTCCCGGCCGTTCGGAGGCGAGCAGCTGATGCAGGGCCGAGTGCTCGGAGTCGACGGGAATGATCGCCGCGCCGGTGGCCTCGGAGAGCTGGGTGACGAGCTCGCCGCCGACGACCAGCGACTCCTTGTTGGCGAGCGCCAGCTCGATGCCCTCCCCCAGCGTCGCCACCGTCGGTACCAGGCCGGCGGAGCCGACGATGCCGTTGAGCACCCGGTCACACGGGGTCTCGGTGATCAGGCGCACGAGCCCGTCAGGGGGGCCCAGCACCTCGCCGTCGGTCCACGCCTCGGCGGCGAGCGCCGCCGCGTCGGGGTCAGCGAGCGCCACCCGCCCCACCCCGTGGGCGCGGGCCTGCTCGATGAGCTGCTCCCAGGCGCTGCCGGCGCTCAGGCCGACGACCTCGAGCTCGTCCGGGGAGCTGCGGGACACGACGTCGAGCGCCTGGACTCCGATCGAGCCGGTGCTCCCGAGGATCACGATCCGGCGTGGCACGACGCCGATTCTAGGCTGCGGGTCGGGGCCTCCCCGCCCTCCGGGGGACGGGCGCCTGGCGAACGACAGCCTGGGCGCTGACCCGCACGGTGCCGCGGTGCGCGAAGCGCAGGGTCCCGATCGTCACCCTGACCATCAGCCGGTCCGGCGCGGTACCGATCGTGAAGCCGAGGTCAGCCCGGCCCGGCCCGTAGGCGGACGCCGCTCCCAACACGACGGTGCCCGCCGGCGCCCCGGACTCGCCTGCGACGTCGAGACGACCGCCGGTGTGGTTGCGCAGGAAGGTCTGCACCGAGTCGCCGATCACCCGGACATCGAGCCGGAACAGGCCCTCGGCGAAGACGAGCATCGCCCGGACCCCCGGTTCGATCTCCTTCGACGCGGAGATGACCAGGCCCCGGCGACCCTCGACCGGAGCGAGCTCGGTGGCCAGCTGGCGGTGCACGGGGCCGTCACACCCCTCCGGTGAACGCCTGACCGACGATGACCGCTGGGCCGTCCGGGGGCAGCGCGTTGGCGTCGACGCTGGCGTCGGCGCTGAGCGTGATCGTCACGACCTCCGGGAAGGCTGCTCCGTGAGGGAGGATCTGGAGGTGCAGCTCACCGCCGTCCCCGAACGGGACGGTCGTCGTGCGCCCGGCGGCGAGGGTGATCTGGGCCGGACCGTCAGGCGCCTCAGAGACGGCCTGCAGCGCGGTGGCGGTTGCGTTCTCGATGTGCGCCGCGCCGCCCCCGGCGCTGGTGACCGACACGACGATCGCCCGGTCCTTGAGGGTGAGCAGCTCGCCGCTACCGGTCACCGCTCCGCTGACGACGTCCCCGGTGCCCTTCAGGAACGCCTCGACGGCCGTCATCGGGCCACCAGCTCGGCCACGACCCAGCCGTCACGGATGTGGCGGGCGCCTTCGGCCAGCCCGCAGGCGGCGTAGGCAGCGGCGACGGTGTCGGCGCGGTCGGGGCCAAAGCCGCTGGCCAGACCGCTGCGCGGCGGCCCGGTCTGGTGCCAGACGGCGGCGAGGGCGCCGTGGACCGCCACCGGCACGTTGGCGGCAAAGGCGTCGCAGGCGGGCGGTGGTTCGGTGAGCAGATCCGCACTGCGAGCGGTGATCTCCACCCCGTTGGCCGACGCGTTGTACCCCGCCGTGGTGACGCTGTCGGGCTGGAGGTCCAGCGCGGTGACCGGGGACCAACCCAGCCGGGCGGCGAGGATCGCCAGGACGCCGCTGCCACACCCGAGGTCGGCAAACGAGCCGCCGGCAGCCTGGCGCAGGAGCAACTCCAGGCAGGTGCTCGTTGTCGGATGGGTCCCGGCGCCGAACGCCGCGCCCTCCTCGAGCACGATCTCGATCAGCCCGGCGGCCGCCGCGGGCGCCCACGGGGGGCGGACGACGAGCCGTCCACCGATCACATCGGGGCGGTAATCGGCGAGCCGCCGTTGCCGGAAGTCATCGGAGACGCTCGATTCGGAGATCGCGACCCGCAGCGGCCCCAACGCCCGACGAAACGCCGCGAGCTCAGGCAGGGCCTCACCGCGCATCCGCAGCTCGATCTCCTCACGGTCCAGCTGCCGCTCGCGCACGCCGCCGGGGACGAGCGGAAGGATCCGGTCGAGCACCACGTCCAACGCGTCGGCGCGTAGTCGCAGCACGACCTCACGCATCAGTGCGGGAGCGACACCCAGACGTAATAGCCGGCGACGACGGTGAAGATGACGGCGTCGAGCCGGTCCAGCGCACCACCGTGGGCCCCGAACAGGCTGCCGGCGTCCTTGGCTCCGCTGTCGCGCTTGACCAACGACTCGAACAGATCGCCGATCGGCCCGAGGATCGCCACCATGACCCCGAGCAGGAGCGCATCGCCGCGGGTCAGCCACGCCTGGCCGAGTCCGGCGATGAACACCGACACGATCGCGATGAGCATCCCGCAGAACAATCCCTCCACCGTCTTGTGGGGCGAGATCGTGGGAGCCAGCGGCCGCCGGCCGAACAGGCGGCCGCCGATATAGGCACCGGTGTCACCGAGGAAAGTCCCGATCAGGATGTCGATCAGCACCCCGCCGCCGTGGTCGAGCTTGCGCAGCAGCACCGCGTGGGCGAACGCCAGCCCCAGCCAGAAGACCCCCAACAGCGTTCCGGCGATCGACACGGTCGCCATCCCGCTCTGGCCGCGGGCGACGACGACGAGGAACAGCACCGGCAGCGTCGCCATCGCGATCTCCAGGACGTCGCTCTGGGTACCGAACTGGGCCGCCAGCACCATCGCCGCCGCCGAGGCGAACCCGACGACCGGCGCTGGACGCCAGCGAGCGAGCAGGCGGTAGAGCTCGTGCAGGCACACCCAGCTGATGAGCAGCATGAACACCGCCCAGCCGGTCCCGCCGATGCTGACGAACGTGATCGCGACGATCGCCGCCGGCACCGCCACCAGCACCCGTGCCAGTAGGTCAGAGCGGCGCCGGGGGGTCCGCTCAGCGCGCGCTCGTGCGCGC
>JBAWFG010000152.1:0-7902 GCA_049591655.1 Solirubrobacteraceae bacterium | reverse complement strand
CCCCGCGGGTGGCGGGACGGGTGGCGGAACCGGTGGTGGCGGCGGCGGTACCGGCACTGGGAGCAGCGGCGGCGCCGGGCTCGGTGGCGGCGGCGGCACGGGCTGAGCCGGCCCAACGTCTGAGTTGCGGCTCGAAGCCGGCTAGGAGACAGATCCCGCGGTGACCGGGCGCACCCCGCGGGACAGGTAGCGGCTGCCGGCCGCGCAGAAGCGCCACGGCAGGTCGACGGCCCGGGTGATCCCGATCCGGGTGTCGACGGCGATCGGTACATCGCGCCAGTCCCGCGGGCGCGGCGAGATGACGACCGGCCCGGTGCGGAGGTCGGTGTCGTTGTACTGCATCCCGATCCCGAGCGCCTGGGTGAGCTTGCCCGGGCCTGAGCACAGCTGGCGTTCGGCATCAAGACCTCGGCGTGCGCGCATGTGATCGATGCCGGTGAGTGGCTGCAGCGCCCGGATGAGCACTGCCGCGCCGACCCCCTCGGGCTCACAGACCGCGTTGATCAGGGCATGGATCCCGTAGGAGCGGTACACGTAGGCCAGCCCGGGCGGTCCGTAGAGCGTCCGGGTCCGCGGCGTGAGGCCGACGTAGGCATGAGAGGCGGCCTCGGTGTGGTGGTAGGCCTCGGTCTCGACGATCACCCCGGAGCAGTCCTCGTGGGTGAGCACGCAGCCGACCAGGTCCCGGGCGACCTCGAGCACCGGGCGCCGGTAGAAGCCCCGCCTCACTGCTGCAGTGCGGCCCGCGCGCGAGCGAGCTGCTCACGGACCCGGTGCAGGCTGGTGCCGCCCTCGGAGACCTTGGTCTCCAGCCAGGCGCCGTCCTGCAGCAGGCGGTAGAACTCTGCGTCGAGCAGCGGGGACTGCGCCGCCAGCTCCGCAGAGTCCAGCTCTGACAGCAGCTTGCCGTGTTCCAGGGCGTGGCGAACGAGCCCGGCGACCACGCCGTGGGCTTCGCGGAACGGGACGCCGCGTCGGACGAGCAGGTCCGCGACATCCGTGGCGGCCAAGAACTGGTCAGCGGCCGCCGCGGCGAGGCGCTCGCGCCGGAAGCGGATCGTCTCCAACATGCCGGCGGCGGCGTCGAGGCACAGCTCGAGCGTGTCGCAGGAGTCAAACAGTGGCTCCTTGTCCTCCTGCATGTCCTTGTTGTAGGTGAGCGGCAGTCCGTGCATGACCCCGTGGAGCGCCATCAGGTTGGAGACCAGGCGCGGGGCCTTGGCGCGCAGCAGTTCGGCCGCATCGGGGTTCTTCTTCTGGGGCATGATCGAGGAGCCCGAGGCCCAGGCGTCCGACACCTCGCAGAACCCGTACTCCTCCGTCGACCACAGGACGATCTCGGCCCCGAGGCGCGACAGGTGAGTGGCGCAGGTTGCCGCCGCCGACAGATAGTCGAGCACGAAGTCGCGGTTGGAGACCGCGTCGACGGAGTTCTCCGCCACGCCGGAGAAGCCCAGCTCGGCCGCCACCGCGCGGCGGTCGGTGTCGAAGTTGACCCCGGCGAGCGCTCCGGCCCCGAGCGGCATCCGTCCGGTGGCGACGACGACCGCCTCAAAGCGCTTGGCGTCACGCAGCAGCATCCACACGTAGGCCATCAGGTGGTGGCTGAGATAGATCGGCTGGGCGCGCTGCATGTGGGTGTAGCCGGGCATCGCCCAGTCGATGTGACGCTCGGCCTGATCGACGAGCGTCCCGGCGAGCCGGCGGATCCGCCCCAGCGCCTCGTGGGCGTGGGCGCGGACGAACATCGCCACATCGGTGGCGACCTGGTCGTTGCGGGAGCGCGCGGTGTGCAGGCGGCCGCCGACGCGCCCGACGATCTCGGTCAGGCGCCGCTCGATCGCCATGTGGATGTCCTCGTCGCCGTCGGCGAACGGGAACGTCCCGTCGGCGAGCTCGCTGCGCACCTGCTCGAGTCCGCGGCGCAGTTCGGCGCCGTCCTGCGCGGAGATGATCCCCTGCGCAGCGAGCATCCCCGCGTGGGCGACCGACTGGTCGACGTCGTACGGACTCAATCGCCAGTCGAAGCCGATCGAATCGTTGAGGCGGCGAAAGCCCTCGTGCTGGGGTTCGGCAAACCGGCTCATCACCGATCCAGGATGCCACGCAGCTCGGAGACGACGCGGTCCACCTGCCCCTCGGTCATGGCCGGGAAGAACGGCAGCGCGATCGAGCGCCGGGCGACATCCTCACAGATCGGGAACTCGCCCTCGCGGTGACCGAACCGCTCTCGGTAGAACGTCATCAGGTGGATCGCCGGGAGATAGGGGCGGCTCTGGATGCCTCGCGCGGTCAGGGCGCGCACCGTCTCGTCGCGGTCGACACCGTCCGGCAACTGGACGACGAACACGAACCATCCGCGCCGGTCGGCGCCGTCCGGACACGGCAGCCCCAGGCCCTCGGTGCCCGCCAGTGCCTCACGGTAGAGGTCAGCAACGCGGGAGCGGCCGGCGAGCATCTCGTCCAGGCGCTCCAGCTGAGCGAGCCCGAGCGCACACGCGATGTCGGATAGCCGGTAGTTGAAGCCGAGCCGGTCGTGGTCCAGCCAGCCCATGTCCGGAGCCCGGCCCTGGTTTCGCTCGGAGTCGATCTGCTGCTTGATAGCGGGATCGGCGACGGTGACCATCCCCCCTTCGCCGGTGGTCAGCTGCTTGTTGGCGTAGAACGCGAACACCGCGGGGTGGCCGCGGCCGCCGACCGGCGTCCCATCCGCATGGGTGGCGCCGAGCGCCTCGCACGCGTCCTCGACGATCGGTAGCCCGAACCGCTCGAATGCGGGCAGGTCCGCCGGGAAGCCGAAGATATGCACTGGCAGGATCGCGGTCGTGCGGTCGGTCACCGCGGACGCGGCTGCCTGAGGATCGAGGTTGAGCGTGACCGGGTCGATGTCGGCGAACACCGGCCGGGCCCGTTCGAAGACGACCGCATTGGCGCTGGCGACGAAGCTGAACGGACTCGTCACGACCTCGTCCCCATCGCTGACACCGACCGCGCGCAGCGCCAAGTGCAGGCCCGCGGTGCCGCTCGACACCGCGCTCGCGTGCGGAGCGCCGACGCGGATGGCGAACGCCCGCTCGAACTCGCCCAGCCGGGGGCCAAGCGACAGCCGGCCGGAGCGCAGCACGTCGAGCACCGCCTGCTCCTCGGCAGCGCCGATGACCGGCCGGGCGGCCGGGATGGGCTCGGCGGCCTCGCCGCTCACACGCCGGGTGTCGCCGTGGCTTCGCCGGGCACGCGCTGGCGGCCGCCCTGCATCCCGTACTCCAGCGAGTCGACCAGCGCCTCCCAAGAGGCCTCGATCACGTTCTCAGAGACACCGATCGAGCCCCACACGCGGTCGCCGTCGGAGACGTCGAGCAGGACGCGGGTGACGGCCCCCGTCCCCTTGGTCTCGTCGAGGATCCGGACCTTGAAGTTGACCAATTCGATGTCCCGCAGGTGGGGATGGATCTCGACGAGCGCCTCGCGCAGCGCCCGGTCCAGGGCGTTGACGGGCCCGTTGCCCTCGGCCGTACGCACATAGCGCTCGCCCGCAACCCAGATCTTGATCGTCGCCTCGGTCTCGACGCGCCCGTCGGCCCGCTTCTCGACGATGGCCCGCCAGGACTCGAGCCGAAACAGCGGCTCGTACTCGCCGGTCTCCTTGCGCAGCAGCAGCTCGAAGGATCCGTCGGCGGCCTCGTAGTGATAGCCGCGGTGCTCGAGATCCTTGACGCGTTCGACGACCTCCGAGGCGGTGGCATCGTCAAGCTCGATCCCGGCCTCACGGGCCCGCGACTGGACCGTGCCCTTACCCGACAGCTCGGAGATGAGCATCTCCCGCCGGTTACCGACGACCTCCGGCGCGATGTGCTCAAACGTCGCGGGATCGGCGCTGACACCGGCCACGTGCATGCCACCCTTGTGCGCGAACGCGTTGCGGCCCACATACGGCGAGTCGGGATCCGGGGTGAAGTTGAGCAGCTCCGCGATGTAGTTGGCGGTCGGGGTCAGGGACTGCAGCTGGGCGTCGGTGAGGCACTCGTGGCCGAGCTTGAGCTGGAGGTTGGGGATGATCGAGATGAGATTGGCGTTGCCGCAGCGCTCGCCATAGCCGTTGATCGTCCCCTGGACATGAGTCGCGCCCTGCTGAACGGCGGCCAGCGCGTTGGCCACGCCGCAGCCGGCGTCGTCGTGGGTGTGGATCCCGATGCGCACGCCGGCCGGCCCCAGCGCAGCGACGACCTCGGCCATCGCGGCGGCGATCACGTGCGGCAGGCTGCCGCCGTTGGTGTCACAGCAGACGACGGACTCGGCCCCGGCCTCCGCCGCGGTGCGCAGGCAGCGCAGCGCATAGCTGGGGTCATCGGCGAAGCCGTCGAAGAAGTGCTCGGCGTCATAGATGACACGCTTGCCCTCGGCGCGGAGGAACGCCACCGACTCGGCGATCATCCGCAGGTTCTCGTCACGGTCGACGCGGACGACCTTCTCCAGGTGCAATCCCCACGTCTTGCCCACGATCGTGCACACCGGGGCGAAGCAGTCGGCGAGCACCCGCAGCGCCGGATCGGCGTCGGCGGTGGTGTCCCGTCGCCGCGTCATTCCGAATGCGGCGATCTGCGCGTGGCCAAACGTCTCGCCTCCCAGCAGGCCGAACAACTCGAGCTCCTTGGGGTTGGAGCTGGGGAACCCGGCCTCGATCAGGTCGAGGCCGAGCTCGTCGAGCCGGTGTGCGACCCGCAGCTTCTCGCCCGCAGACAGGGACATGCCCTCCCCCTGCATCCCGTCCCGCAGGGTGGTGTCATAGAGCTCGATCCGGCTCATCAGCCGGCGGCGGAGCGCGACGGGACCTTGACCACGTCCAGCCAATCGCGGTAGCGATCGACTCGCCCATGCAGCGCGTCGACGAACACGGTCTGGACCGCCGCGGTAATCGCTCCCCGGCCGCCCTCGCCGATCGTGTGGTCGTCGATCTCTCGCACCGGCACCAACTCGGCGGCGGTGCCCGACAGGAACACCTCGTCAGCGAGGTAGAGCTCGGCGCGGGCCAGATTGCGCTCGACGACCTCATAGCCGAGGTCGCGGGCGATCTGCAGGATCGACTTGCGACTGATCCCGTCGAGGATCCCTGCGGTCTGGGGAGGCGTGATGATCACGCCGTCGCGCACGACGTAGATGTTCTCGCCCGTCCCCTCGGAGACAAAGCCGTGGGAGTCGAGCAGGATCGCCTCCTCATAGCCCGCCTTGGTGGCCTCGACCTTGGCCAGCACGCTGTTGAGGTACTGGCCCGATGCCTTGGCGTGCGGGATCAGCGAGTCCGAGGAGATCCGCCGCCAACTGGCGACCTTGGCCCGTATGCCGTTGTCAGCCGAGTCCTCACCGAGGTAGGCGCCCCACGGCCAGGCCGCGATCGACACCGACACGTCGCAGTCGAGGGGGTTGAGCCCCATCTGGCCGTAGCCGCGGTAGATGATCGGCCGGATGTAGCACTGGGCCAGTCCGTTGGCGGCGATCAGCTCGTGGGTCGCCGCGCGCAGCTCCTGGAGGCTGTAGGGGACCGGCATGTAGTAGAGCTCGGCCGAGGCGAGCAGCCGCCGGAGATGGTCTTCGTGGCGGAAGATCGCCGGGCCCTGTTCGGTGGCGTAGGCGCGCTCGCCTTCAAACACGCCCGTCCCGTAGTGCAGGCCATGGGTCAGTACGTGAATCTTCGCGTCCTCCCAGGCAACGAGCTCTCCGTTGTGCCAGATGAGGTCGGCTTGTTCCACGACTGTCCTTTCAGTTGTGAGTCGATGCGGCCATCGGCCGCGCTACAGGTTGGCCAGCACTGCCCGGGTGGACTGCGCGGTTGTCGCATCCCCCCCGAGGTCGGGTGTGCGCAGCCCGTCGGCCAGCGCCCGATTGACGGCGGATTCTACCGCCGCCGCCTCGTCCTCCATGCCGAATCCATGGCGGAGCATCAGTGCCGCCGACAGGAACATCGCCAGCGGGTTGGCGATGCCGGTGCCGGCGATGTCGGGAGCCGATCCGTGGACCGGCTCGAAGACCCCGGGCCCGTCGGCGCCCAACGACGCGGACGGGAGCATGCCGAGCGAACCGGTGAGCATCGCCGCCTCGTCGGAGAGGATGTCGCCGAACATGTTCTCGGTGACGATCACCTCGAAGTGCCGGGGGGCCGCCACCAGCTTCATCGCCGCGTTGTCGACGAGCAGGTGCTCGAGCTCGATGTTGGGGAACTCGGCGGCGTGCAGCTCACGCACGACCTCACGCCACAGGCGGCTCGTCTCCAGCACGTTGGCCTTATCGACACTCGTCACCCGCGAGCGCGCGGCGCCGAACGCCACCCGGGCGATGCGCTCGATCTCCTCCCGGGTGTAGACGCACGCGTCCGATGCGCTGTCGGCGGTCCGGGTCTTCTCACCGAAGTAGATGCCGCCGGTGAGCTCGCGGACGACGAGCAAGTCGGTGTTCTCGATCACCTCGCGCCGCAGCGGACTGGCGTCATACAGCGCCGGCAGCGGCTTGACCGGCCGCAGGTTGGCGAACAGCCCCAGGCCCTTGCGCAGCCCGAGCAGCCCCTGTTCGGGACGGGGCTGGTCCGGGTCGGTGGTGTCCCACTTGGGACCGCCGACCGCGGCCAGCAGGACGGCGTCGGCCGCCCGGCACGCGGCGAGCGTCTCGTCGGTGAGCGCGGTGCCGTGGGCGTCGATCGACGCGCCGCCGAACTCCCGCTCCTCGTAGGTGAAGCGCCCGGGGGCGACGGTGTCGAGGACCTCGACCGCTGGAGCGATGATCTCCGGGCCGATGCCGTCGCCGGGCAGAAGGATGACTGTGCTGGGCATGAGGCTCGCCACGGTATCCGAAGTCAGATCCGCTGGGCGGTCATGTTGAGGCGGACGTAGTCGAGCACCACCGGCTCGCCGATCCGCTCAAGCACCGCGTCGACGAACCGCGGGCGCAGCGCCTCGGGCAGTGGATCGAGGTGGCGCACCAGGCACACGGTGGTGATGAAGCTGCGCGGGTCATCAAGCTCAGTCGGGCGATCCTCCAGCCAGCAGGACACGTCGGCGAACTCAGCGGCGGTGAGCCGGCGCTCGGTCTCCTTGGCGGTCGCGTAGTTCCACGGCCGGACCCAGTCGGCGAAATAGGGCGCGTAGGGCTCCTCGGTGGCGACCTCGTCTGAGAGCTGGCGGAAGCGGTCGATGTTGCCGCGGCCACCGCACTGGGCCACGAGGCGCGCTCCGGGCTTCAGGTTGCGGTGCAGCGCCGCGAACAGTGCGTCGTGGTCTGCGATCCAGTGAAAGGTGGCGTTGGAGAACACGACGTCGACGGGCTCGGGGAGCGTGAGCTCGACGAGGTCCTGGCACAGCGCGGTGGCGCTGTCGCCGAGCGCCTCCTGGGCGTGGCGGACCATGGAGGGGGCGGCGTCGACGGCGTAGACGCGGCCGTGGGGCACGCGCCGCACGAGCTCTGCGGTCACCTTGCCCGAGCCGCAGCCGGCGTCGAGCACCACCTCGTCGCCGGTGAGCGCAAGGCGGTCGAGCTGTTCGGCGGCCCACCGCTGCTGCGGGGCCGAGACCCGGTCATAGGTCGTCGCATCCCAATCACGTGTGGTCATCGGGCCTCCTTGACTCCGATCATGACGGCGAACCGCCAGTGCTTGTAAACGCAGTCCACGGTGGCGAAGCCGGCCTCGCGCAGCCACCGCAGCTGGGGCTCGACGTCAAGGCAGCGATCGTGGCGCATCCGTTCCCGCGCGTCGGCGAGCTCGCGCTCGCTCGCCCCGAGCGCCCGGCACTCCTGCGCCCATCGTCGCTCGTAGATCTCGGTCAGCTCCGGGGTTGGGGCCGAGACCTGTTCGGCGTTGACGAACACACCTCCGGGGCGCAGCGCCCCGTGGGCCCAGCGCAGCAGCGACCGCTTGTC
>JBAWFG010000151.1:0-7946 GCA_049591655.1 Solirubrobacteraceae bacterium | reverse complement strand
ACCGACGCCATCTCCGAAGCCGGAGTCGGCGAGCGCGCGCAGCGCGTCGATGGCCGCCTGCGCCTGCGCGCCGGCGGCCGTGACCACGAGCGTGTCGCCGAGCCGCGCGCCGAGCGCGATGACGTTGGTGAGGCTGGTGGCCCGCACCGGCGCTCCGGCGCCGAGCTTCGCGACGTGCACTTCGGCGTCAAATCCACCGGCGATCTGCACGAACCGTGCCGCCGGCCGGGCATGGAGCCCGATTGCGTTGGGGACCGGCAGCTCGGCACGGACCTCGCCGGGCGCTCCGCCGGGCGCTGAGCCGGCCTCGGGGGACTCGGTGGCCCCCTCGGCCGGTTGGTCGGAGTCGTCGATCTGGGCCGACTTCATCGCCAACGCCCCCCGGGCCTCGACCGCGACCTCCTCCAGGCTGGCGCCGCCGGCGGCAGCTGCTGCGGCTGCCACCGCGCCCTCGACGAGCGGCGCTGCGCTCAACTTCACCGGGCCGGGCGGGTCGCCGAGTAACTCGATCGCCAACTCGGCGCTCATCAGCGCGCTGCCGAGGTCCATCAGGACGAGCACCCCGTCGGGTGACATCGCCCGCTCGATCGCGGCGCGCACCCGCTCGGCGTCGGTGCCGAGCACGGGGTGGGCGGGGTCGGAGTCCTCGATTCCGCCCGCGGCCTCCAGCGCCAGCTCGGCGCCACCCATCTCCCGGGCCAGGCTGATCACACCGTCAGCGAGCGCCCCGCTGTGGGAGACGACGACGATCCCCACCATGGTCGTCGATACGCGCGCCTAGTGGTCCAGGCCGTAGGCCCGGTGCAGGAAGTCGATGGGGTGCACGGACGCGCGCTGGGTCCCGTGGCTGATCTGCCAGCGGCAGGTCTCCGAATCACAGGCCACGGTGGTGGCCCCCGAGGCCTGGACCTGATCGAACAGGTCGCGGCCGACCGCCATCGCGATGTCGTACTTCTCGACCTTCAGCCCATAGGTCCCGGCGATGCCGCAGCACCGGGCGTTCATCTCCTTGACCTGCAGCCCGGGGATGAGGGCGAGCAGATCGAGCGCCGGCTTGCCCATCCAATGACCCTGCTGCTGGCATGGAGCGTGGTAGGCGATCGTCTCCGGGACCGGTGAGAAATCGGTCTTGAGCTCTCCGGCGTCGTGGAGCTCGAGCAGCAGCTCGCAGATGTCATAGGTGCGCTCGGACACCTGGCGCAGGACCGGGTCCTCCTCCAGGCCGAGGATCTCCCGGGCCTCGCGTTTGAGCATCAGTGTGCAGCTCGTCGCGTTGCCGACGATGATCGTGTCCGGGTCTGAGAGATGTTCGGCAAGGTTGCCGGCCAGTCGCCGGACGACCTTGCGGGCGTCGTCGAACAGGCCGCTTGACTGCAGCGGCAGCCCACAGCAGTCCTGCTTTCCAACGATCACCTCAAACCCGTTGTGCTCGAGGATGGCGACGACCTTCTCACCCTCCCACGGCTCGTAGTACTCGGTCCCGCAGCCGTGGAAGTAGACCACCTTGCGACGCGCCGCCGGACTGGTATGTCCCCGCGCCCAGCGGCTGAACCGGCGTCCGGCGAACCGCGGTGCGGGTGCGTCGCGGTGGACGCCGAGCAGCTTCTCGGCCAGGATCCGGGCCGGGCGGAACGTGAGCGAGAAATTGGCCAGTGGCGCCACCGGAGTTCCCGCCCGGCCCAGCCAGGTGGGGCGCGTGATGATCCGGTCGCGCAGCCGGATGCCCTTCTGGCGCTTGAGCTTGTGGCGCGCCTGGGCGTTGATCTCGGCGATCTTGACCCCCTGCGGGCACACCTGGGAGCAGATCCCACAGCCCGAGCAGTAGTCGACCGACAGGTCGACCGACGGATCGCCGGCGACGCGGTAGCGCTCTGATTGAGGACCGGCGTATTTCGGTCCCGGGAACAGCGGGGACACGTTGGAGACCGGGCACGCGGTCTCACAGATCGTGCACTTGACGCAGTGGTCAAGCGACCCCCGCAGCAGCTCGTGCTCGGCGATGTCGATCAGGTCGCCGGTGCTCATGGGCGCGGGCCTCCCGCGTCGTGGGTGGCAATCACGCGGCCGCTCCCGTCGCCGCGCCCGACGCGGCAGCCACCGTCTGCGCGGCGCGGACCGCACTGGCAAGCGCCACACCCTCGCCGCAGCCCTCGCGCCAGGGCACGGCTCCGGGGAGTGCCGCGCCGGCGACGACCACGTTCTCGACTCCCTCGGCCCGCAGCTCGCCATCAACGGCGACGCCGACGCGGGCCAGTGGCTGCTCGTCGAAGTAGCGGCTGACGAATCGCGGTTGGCCGTCGCCGGGTAGTCCGCGCAGGGGCAGTCCGAGCACCCGATCGTGGGTCGCCCAGCGCGAGTCGAGTTCGATGCCACCGGATGCAAAGCCGCCCGAGGCGAGCACGAACCAGGGGGCCGCGTAGTGCTTGTCACGCCCCGCCGCCCGGGTGGCGACGCTCGTCAGCCGCGCGCCGTCACGCTCGGACCCGGTGACCTCCGCGCCGAGCACGAGCCGTCCGCCGGCCGCCCGCAGCGCATGACGCAGGATCTCGTAGAGGCGCATTCCGGGAACCGACGGCGGCAGCGTCGGGATCTCGAACACCCCCCGGCCGAGGCGTTGCTGCAGATCGGTCAGCACGGCATGGGGGTCGGTGAGCCCGAGCATCGCCGGCAGACCGACGTGCTCGGCGCCGCCGAGCGACGGCGACAGCTCGGCGCAGAACCGCGCCCGCCAGTCCGGGTCATCGAAGTGGCGGGCGATCCCCAGCGTGCTCATGTCGGCGCGCTCCAGCGACAGCGCCAGGCTGACCGAGCGGGCCTCGATCCCGACCGTTAGGAGATTGGCGGCACACAGGCTGGGATGGAAATCGCGCAGCGCCGGGGTGCCGACGATCACCACGCGGCGCAGGCCTGCCGCATCGCCCGCCGCCATCGTCTCGGGGACGAGCGCGGACGGTCTCAGGGCGCCGACCGCCGTCGGCAGCAGCAGATTGTGCTCCAGCGAGCCGGTGTAAGCGTACCCGGGCAGCGGACCGTCCTGCGCCGTGCGCTGCAGCCAGGTCACCGCCTCGCCCAGGGCCGCTGACCCGGTGAGTGCGTAGGGATGGTCGGGGCGGGCGGCGATTAGCTGCTCGACCGCCTTCGCCGGCTCGGCGACCCGGTCCGGGGCATAGCCGAGCACGTCGATCGTCCCCGGGGCCAGGTGGGTGGATCCGACGCCCTTGGCCAGGACGCAGACGCGCGCCCCATCCTCGGCGAGCCGGGTGGCGGCCACCAGACCGGCGGTCCCGGCGCCGATCACGACCGCGTCGAAGTGCAGGGCCCGGGTCACGACGGCAGGTGCTCCACGTCGAGCACGCCCTGAAAGATCCAGTCATCAAGCCGGGCCTGGCGCAGCTGATCGCCGTAGAGCACCGGCCACATGCCCTTCCAGCGTTCCTGCAGGAAATCGAGCAGCGACCGATCGGCGCTCTGTGCCGACATGCCGTCGAGTCCATGCAGGATCCCGGTCGCGCGGTAGATGCAGAAGCCGCCCTGACACGGTCCCATCCCGAGCCGCAGCTGGCGGCGGATGTCGTCGAGATTGGTGCTCCCGGTCCGCGACATCGCCTCCTCGAGCTTGCCCCGCGGGACCAGCTCGCACTCGCAGATCACCTGCTCGTCAACGAGGCGCGCCTCCTTGCGGGCCAGGCGCTCCCCGAGCTGGTAGTTCTCGCCGGACTCCGACCCGGGCAACGGCTCGGTCGCGGTTGTGCACGGCCGGGTCTCACCGAGCGAGCGGCACACCGCGTCGACCGTCTCCTCGGCCATCAGCCGGAACGTCGTGAGCTTGCCGCCGGTGATCGTGATGAACCGCCCGACGCCGTCGCGCTGGGAATGATCAAGCAGGGCGTGAGCGCGGGTGACGTCGCGCGTGTCGGTATCTGATGCCTTGGCGTCCTCGAACAGCGGCCGAACCCCGGTCCACACCCGCAGGGCGCGAGCGCCGCGGAAGCCGGGTACGAGCTTCTCGCCGTCGTCGAGCATCGCGTCGACCTCGGACTGGTTCACGGTGTGGTCATCGGGATCGTCGGTGTGCTGGTCGGTGGTTCCGATCACCGAGACCGTCCGGATCGGCACCAGGATGTCGCCGTCGGTCGGCATCTGGCAGCGGTTGATCACGGTGTTGACCAGGCGGTGGTTCATGGCGATCATGATCCCGCGGCCCGGGAGCACCCGCACGCCCTCGATCCCGGCCATGTCGGCGATCCGCCCGGCCCAGGCGCCGGCGGCGTTGACGGTCACGCGCGCGTGCACATCGAGGTCCTCGCCGGTGCGGGCGTCGTGGATGCGGGCGCCGGTGACCTCGTCGCCCTGACGATGGATGGCGGTCGCCTCGTGATAGGGCAGGATCCGGGCGCCGCGCTGCTGGGCGCCGTGGCTCATCGCCCACACCGTCTTCCACACGTCGATGTTGGCGTCCGGCACGCGGAAGGCGCGGGTGATGCCGGGGTGCAGACGGGGCTCGTCGCGCAGCGCCTGAGCCGGGGAGATCTCCTCGCAGTCGACCCCGGTCGCACGGCAGCCCTCGGCGAACCGGTCGGCGTAGGCGGGGTCATCCCAGGGGGTGGTGACGAACAGCCCGCCGGTGGCCTCGACGCAGTCGGCGGCGACGCGGTGCAGGATCCGGTTCTCCGCGATGCACTCCTCGGCGGCCCGCGGGTCCTTGACCGCGTAGCGTCCGCCGGAGTGCAGCAGGCCGTGGAAGCGACCGCTCGTCCCCTCGGCGAGGTCGAGGCGGTCGACGAGGATGACGTCGAGCCCCCGCAGTGCCGCGTCCCAAGCGACGCCGGACCCGGTGGCTCCGCCACCGATGACCAGGACGTCGGTGCTCAGCGTGAGCATCTGATCAGCGTACATCTGCCGGTGCACGGGCTGCTCGAGGCGGCCCGGAGGCCGCCTCGAGCTCCGTCACGTCGCAACCGGGATGTCCCTCAGTCGCCGAACCAGTCGAAGGTCCGGGTGACGGCCTTCTTCCAGTACTTGTAGTACTCGTCGCGCTTGGCGGCGTCCATCTTGGGCTCCCAGCGTTTGTCCTCGGCCCAGTTCTCCCGCAGGTCCTCCTGGCTGTTCCAGAGTCCGGTGGCCAGACCCGCCGCGTAGGCGGCGCCGAGCGCTGTCGTCTCGGCGACCTCGGGGCGGATGACCGGCACGCCGAGCAGGTCGGCCTGGAACTGCATGAGCAGGTCGTTGTGGACCATCCCGCCGTCGACCTTGAGCGAGTCGAGCGTCACGCCGGAGTCGGTCGCCATCGCGTCGACGATCTCCCGGCTCTGGAAGGCCGTTGCCTCCAACGTGGCGCGGGCGACGTGGCCGGCGGTGACGTACCGCGTCAGGCCGGCGAATACGCCGCGGGCATTGGACTTCCAGTACGGCGCGAACAGGCCGCTGAACGCCGGCACGATGTACAGGCCGCCGTTGTCCTCCACCGACGCCGCCAGCTCCTCGACCTCGGGGGCCGCCTTGATCATCTTGAGGTTGTCGCGCAGCCACTGCACGAGCGCCCCGGTGATCGCGATTGACCCCTCCAGACAGTAGATCGCATCGTCTGAGCCGATCTTGTAGCCAACCGTCGTCAACAGGCCGGACTTGGACTGCACCAGCTCCGTGCCGGTGTTGATCAGCATGAAGTTACCGGTGCCGTAGGTGTTCTTGGCCTGGCCGACGTCGAAGCAGGTCTGGCCGAAGGTGGCCGCCTGCTGGTCGCCGAGGTCGCCGGCGATCTTGACGCCCTGGAAGGCGCCGCCGCTGCGCACTTCGCCATAGACCTCGCTGGAGGCCTTGATCTCCGGCAGCATCGACATCGGCACGCCGATCGTCGAGGCGATCTCCTCGTCCCAGGCCAGCGTGCTGAGGTCCATCAGCATCGTCCGGCTGGCATTGGTGACGTCGGTGATGTGCAGTCCGCCGTTGGTACCGCCGGTCAGGTTCCAGAGCAGCCAGGTGTCCATGTTGCCGAACACGAGGTCGCCGGCCTCGGCCTTCTCCCGCGCGCCGTCGACGTTGTCGAGGATCCAGCGCACCTTGGGACCCGAGAAGTAGGTCGCCAGCGGCAGACCGACCTTGGCCCGGAACCGGTCCTGGCCGCCATCGGCCGACAGCTCGTCGACGAGCTTGTCGGTCCGGGTGTCCTGCCAGACGAGCGCGTTGTGCACCGGCTCGCCGGTGTTGCGGTCCCACACCAGCGTGGTCTCACGCTGGTTGGTGATCCCCAGGCCGGAGATGTCGTCGGCGCTTGCGTCCGCCGCCGACAGGGCCTCGTCGAGCACCTCCTGGGACCGGGCCCAGATCTCCTTGGCGTCGTGTTCGACCCAGCCCGGTTTGGGATAGATCTGCTCGTGCTCCTTCTGGGCCACCGACACGACGCGTCCCGAGTGGTCGAAGATCATTGCTCGGGAGCTGGTGGTGCCCTGATCGAGTGCTGCTGCGTACTTGGCCATGTGCGTCCTTTCAGTCCGCCAACGCTTCGGCGGCGCTCTTGAAGAGGTAATAGGTGGAGGTCGCGCCGGGGTCCTGGTGATTGGCACTGCGTTCGCCCAGGTAGCTGGCTCGTCCCTTGCGCGCGACGAGCGGGATCGTCGCCTTCATGCCCTGCTCGGCGGCATCCACGGCAGCGGTCAGCCCGCTGCCGAGGTCCGGCGCCTGCTCAAGGGCGGCCACGGCCGGGGTGAGGGCGTCCACCATCGTCTTGTCGCCAGGCTCTGCCTTGCCACGAGACTGGACGCCCTCCAGGCCCTTACGCCATGCCGCCGCGTAGGCGGGCAGGTCAAGCTGCTCCTGCCCGGCCAGCGCCGTGCCCATCTGCAGCAACAGCGTCCCGTACAGCGGACCGGCGGCGCCGCCGACACTGGAGATCAGCGCCATCGCCACCGTCTTGAGCACGGCCCCGGGGTCGGCCGGCTCAGAGCTCTGGAGCTTCTCCATCGCCTTCGTCATGCCGCGGTTCATGTTGGTCCCGTGGTCGCCGTCCCCGATCGCGGTGTCGAGGCGCACGAGCTCCTGACGGTGCTCGCTCATCTCCCCCGCGAACAGGGTCATCCACTGCACGGTGCTGTCGCGATCGACGGCCACTGCCCCTAGGCCCTCCAGCGCAATGCCGGGGTGTTCACCGGTGCGTCCCAGTAGCGGACCATCTCGTCGTCGAGCTTGAGCAGCGTGATCGAGCAGCCCTGCATCTCCAATGAGGTGATGTAGTTGCCGACCAGGTTGCGCTCGATCGTCAGTCCGTGGGCCTGTGCGATCTTCGCCACCTCGGCGTAGACCACATAGAGCTCGAGCAGCGGCGTGCCGCCCATCCCGTTGACAAACGCCAGGACCCGGTCTGAGGAGGAGAACGGCAGATCCTCCAGGATCGGCGACATCAACCGCTCGGCGACCTGGGAGGCCGGCCCGATCTTCTCTCTAAACCGTCCCGGCTCCCCGTGGATGCCGATGCCGATCTCGACCTCATCCTCGGCCAGCTCGAAGCTGGGCTCGCCCGATGCCGGCGTGATGCACGGCGTCAGTGCCATGCCCATCGACCGGCCCTGGGCGTTGACCCGGCGGCCCAACTCCGCGACCTCCTGCAGGCTGCGGCGGTCCTCGGCGGCGCCTCCGCAGATCTTCTCCACCAGCACGGTCACCCCGACGCCGCGGCGACCGGCCGTGTAGAGCGAGTCCTCCACGGCCACGTCGTCGTTGGTCAGCACCGTCTCAACCTCGATGTTCTCGGCCTTGCCCATCTCCGAGGCCATGTCGAAGTTCATCACGTCGCCGGTGTAGTTCTTGACGATGTGGACGACTCCGGCGCCGCCGTCGACGGCCTTGGTCGCTTCGAGCATCTGGTCCGGTGTGGGTGAGGTGAACACCTCCCCCGGACAGGCGGCGTCGAGCATCCCCGGCCCGACGAAGCCACCGTGCATGGGCTCGTG
>JBAWFG010000150.1:0-8697 GCA_049591655.1 Solirubrobacteraceae bacterium | reverse complement strand
GAGAGCTCCACCGACGCTGATCGCGATTCGGCGGCGCATCGAGGCGACGCGGGAATCACGCTCACCAACGCCATCAGGCACAGGGTCCGGCGGTTGTGTATCGAGGTTCACGGGAACGGCCTTCGCGGTAGTGGTTCTCAGACTGCGGGGGGAGGAGCGACTGCGTCAGGTCATCGCACCTAACATCGGCCACATCAGCGCTGTCTAAACGTACGCGGTCAAGGCTTGGACGCACTACACCCCCGCGAGCACCTGAGATCCCGTTCGTGGCCAAGCGGTCCTCCGCCGGGACACCGGCCACGGCGTCCTCCGTCCCCATTGCGATGGCGGCGGTCAGGGTAGGGCTGGCGATCCCTATCGCGGCATAGGCATCACGCGCCGACGCCGACGCGCGTGCTCACCTCGTCGCCGAAGCAGTCGCGCGACGCATGTCAGCGGCGGAGCGAAAGCGATCGTCGGGGCGCGGTTAGCCAAGGCTGTTACCCGGGCGCGTGTCCGCGGCGTTGACGGCGCCATCCCGCCGGTATAGCGTCAGGAGTCGTGAACGAGGGCGCTCGCCGGGGCTTGCGATGGCTGGCGGTCGCGGCTGCCGTGGTGGCAGTCGCGGCGGTCTCGCTTGGCGCGCCCGGCCGAGCCCCAGCGGCCGGCTCGGGCTTTCAGGAGTTCCCGATCGCGGAGCCCAGCTACACGCCGTCGCAGATCGTCGCCGGGCATGACGGGCGGCTGTGGTACACCACCCAGCAGGCGGAGATCGAAGCGATGACGACTGCCGGTGTCGCCACGGCCTACACCCCTACGGCTAACGGCGCGGGCAGCGCCGGCATAGCGGCCTCGCCCAACGGAACAGTCGCCTACCTCCAGGGGACTTCCGGGAATGCCCCCACGGGGTCCATCAGCGCAGCGTCGACAACTGGCGCGCTCGCTTACGGGCCGACGGCCTCCCCTGCGCCGGGGGTCTCCCTCACCGCGGGGCCGGATGGCAACCTCTGGTACGTCACCCCGGGCGATGTGTGCCGGATCGATCCCAGCCTCAACTCGGCCACGCGCACGTGCCTCGCGCTCCCGGGTGCGTCGTCCCAGGGGACCGGGATCACGAGGGGTCCCGACGGGAACATCTGGCTAACCGAGACCGGCCTCGACTCGATCGTCAAGGTCAACCCGGCGCTGCCGCAGACCGGGGCGTTTACGAGCTACTCGGTGTCCGCGTCCAGCCATCCGTTCGACATCGTCGCCGGCCCCGACGGGGCGTTGTGGTTCACCGAGGTGTTGGGCAACCGCATCGGCCGGATCACCACCTCCGGCCAGGTCACCGAGTACAACCTGCCCAACGCCAACTCCGATCCCGAGGGCATCACCACGGGCCCCGATGGCGCGCTGTGGTTCGCCGAGGCGGCCGGGGACCGGATCGGCCGGATCGACACCGCCGGTCACATCACGGAGTTCCCCATTCCGACCGCCGGCGGCCACCCGACGGGCATCACGACCGGGCCCGACGGCGCGCTGTGGTTTACCGAGGCGGGCATCCCCGCCGGCGCGACCACGGCCAAGATCGGGCGCTATCTGCCGGCGTCGACCCCGACGACGACGACCACGCCGCCACCACCCCCGGTCCCGAGCCTCGGGCTTGTCGGAGGCGTTCCTGCCGTCGGCCATGTCCTCGTCCTCGATCCGGGGGGATCGCGTCCCGGCACCGGGTCAATCACCGGCTATGCCTACGACTTCGACGGCTCGGGGTCGTTCGCGGCGACGTGTCCGGTCTCGACCCCCGTCGCCTACAAGGTGTTCGACACCCCGGGGTCACACGTGATCGGGCTCCGGGTGACCGACTCCAGCGGTCTCACCAGCACCACGCACCTGACCGTGAGGGTGGCAGCATCAGGCCCCGGCACGGCCCACGCGCGTCGACGCGACCTGTCGGCAACGCTGGCGGGAGTGAGCCGGTTCTGGTGCGGGACGGCCGCGGCGAAGGCCGGCGCCAATCTCGGCTACCTGTCGTCTCTGTTCACCAGCGAGGTTCACGCCGTCGGCATCGACGTGACCCAGGGGGTCGTGCCCGACCCGCCTCGTCCGAGCGGGCTGGTCTACGTCAACCACCCGGCCCTGGGGCATCTCGCCACGACGGCGAACTCGGGCGGTGTGTTCGCGCTCAACAACGATCAGCAGGACCCTAACGCGCACAAGGCCAGCTGGCTACAGCAGTTCGGGACAACCGTGGCCCGGGTCTACGCCTCGGCCCTCCTGGCCCCCAACGGCACGGATGTCCCGAACGTGCAGATGAAGCTTTACGGCTTTCGTGACGGCCACGAGCTCCCCGGCTCGCCGCTGCTCTCCCAGACCGGACCGCTCGACGTCAAGCTAGGTCCACCGTTCACCACGCATGCGATGCGAATCGGCTACAGCCCGGTGGACGGTGCGATCCCGGCGTTCACGTTCACCCTGCCGGCCAACTGGGTCGATCAGCCGGCCAATTACTCGCTGCTCGCGGTGCCCGTGCTGGTCGGAAGCCGGCTGGACCGTCAGTGCTCCACGCTCTTCTGCCGGCTGGCCGAGCAGACCGGCACCACCTTCCAGCTCAACAGCACGGGCCTATTCATCGTCCGCTCGGTGGCAATGGAGTCGACCGCGCAGATCAACGGCACCGCCGGGGCACCGTCGTTCCCCAGCCCGTGGACCGCGTTTGACGCGGCCGCCAACCTCTCGCCGGTCGCAGTGCTCCCGTCTCCCTATCAGGGGACGATCAACATCGACTCGATCACCACCTGCAAGCCCGGTGACGCCTCGACGCCGTGCGCCAATCCCAACGGGTACGCCACGACGCTGATCGGTAACTGGCTGACCAACAACCAACCGGTGATCCCGGACACGGTGAAGGTCGCCACCATCGGAGTTCACAGCGGCTACTCCCAGATCAACGGCTACTCGGGCTGGCCGGGCGCGTGCTCAGACAACGCCAATGGCGGGGCGCTGTGCGAGTCCAGCGCCAACAGCCCGGTGTCCCAGGTCGACGCCAACCGTCCGCTGACGTCGGTGGCGCACGAGATGTTCCACGACCTGGGCCGTCCGCACGCCGACGCCACCACGGGCGGATGTGGCGGCAACGGGGAGGGCGTGCCGGACGCCAAGGGTCACATGCAGGCGATCGGCCTCGACCGCCATCCCGGGTCAGGCGGGTCGCTGACCAACCCGTACAAGATCATCTCGCAGGACCTGCCCACCCAGCCGACCGACGAGTACGACCTGATGTCGTACTGCACCGACAACTATCCCGAGACGAATTCGTGGTTGTCGGCCCATACGTGGGACTCGGTCGCCAGTGACTGGATCTTCTTCCTCAAGCGCGCGGCCGCCGCAGTGCTGTCCCGCCTGCTGGCCACCCAGGCCGCGGGCCCGCAGGTGCAGATCACCGGCGTCAGCGAGGGCGCGACGACGGCGATCACGCAGATCGAACCGGCCACCGCGACCGACACGGGACCGTCGTCCTCCCCATATCGCGCACTGATTCGCAACGCTTCCGGCGCCGTGGTCGGCAACGTGCCGCTCACGGTGACCTACGGCCATCTCGATGGGCGGGGTCATTCCACCCCGGTCGCGATGTTTCACGGAACGGTCCCGGCCGCTGGCGCCGAACTGGCACAGGTAACGCTGAACGGCAGCGTGATCGCCAGCGCGCCCCGCAGTCCGCACGTGCCCAGCGTCCGTCTGATCGCGCCCCGCCGGGGTCGGATCGGGACCCGGCGAACGGTGCTCGTGCGCTGGGCGGCGCACGACGCCGACGGCGGCGCCCTGATTGCTTCGGTGGACTATTCGACCAACGGTGGGCGCAGTTGGCGGACCGTGTACACGGGGGCCAACTCGGGCCGGATCTCACTGCCGAGCACCTACTTCACCGGTGCCGCCAACGCTCGCATCCGGGTCCGCGTCAACGACGGCTTCAACGAGACGCGTGTCGCCTCCGGACGGTTGCGCGCTGTCGGCTCGCCGCCGGCGGTGACGATTCTGTCGCTGCGCCGGGGCGAGCAAGTCACGGCCGACGCCACCACGTTGCTGCGCGGCGGCGCCTTCGACGACGCCTTCAATCGTCTCACCGGCCGGAGCCTGACGTGGTTTGCGGGGGCAAGGAAGATCGGCACCGGCGAGATGGCCAGCGTCAGTGACCTGACCCCGGGCAGGGTCACGATCCGCCTACTCGCCCGCGATCACCACGGGCGCACGGGTGCGGCCGCAGTCACCCTCCGCGTGACCGCCGTCCGGCCCTTCTTCACCGCTCTGAAGACACCCACCGGCATCTCGCGCAAGGCTCGCAGCGTGCGCCTCCGCATCGCCACCAACGTGTCGGCGACGCTGCAGATCGGCCGCCACCGTTTCTTCGTCTCCCCCCGCGGGCGCACGTTGACGGTCGCGATCAAGCCCGGGAAGGGGCCGTTGCGGTTGGCGCTGACGCTATCTGAGCACCGCCGGCGCGCCGTTGCTGCCGTCGTCGTCGCCCGCCCCTAACGCTCACGTCTGGCGCGCTCGGCGGCCCTGGCCAGCGAGTCCGTCGCCCGCTGCGGCCGATCAGCGCGGCGATCGCGTTCTGTCCGCCGCCGCCCGCCTGCGGCGCGCCGGCCACCAGCCGGGCGAACGCTTGGGCCTGGGCCACCATCGCGTCCAGAGACAAGTCGGGGAACACGAGCCCGTTGGTTGGGTCGGTCAGCGGCGGAGCATTACCGGCTTTGTCACTCCCGCATACGTCACCGGGCAGTCGCTCGTCGTCGACGGCGGCAACACCATCCAAGAGGACCACGCCCACGAGCGATAACCCCTGACGTACGCCCAGCCGACCCACCGGCTCCCCCTGAAACTCGACGCTCCCTTCTTTCAGAGAACAGATGCCCAGATGCGACGCGATCGGGGCATGACATCGGAGAGCCGCCAGGATCAAACCGCCTTGGCCCGGTAGAGCCACGAGCCGGCTGCGGATGCCTGCTTTCCCTCGTGACTGCAAACCCGACGGCAGAAAGACCAGCGCCACGCCTCGGCGCGATCGCAAACCGCCCCGTGACTGCACTCGTGCGGCGCCGGCCACCGATGCCGCCGGCTGATTGATCGGTCGCACGATCGCACTTGTGGGGCGGGCCGTCGACCGATGAGCCTCGGCGTTCCCGTGGGTCTGTATGTCTAGAGATCGAGAAAGGACAGCGATGACCGAGCCGAAGACTCAAACCCTGGATTTGCCTGGTGCCACCCTTACCTACGACGTCCGAGAGGCGGAGTCCGAGAGCACCGAGCCGGTCCTGCTGATGATCGGATCTCCGATGGATGCGAGCGGGTTTATGACGCTGGCCGGCCACTTCCCGGATCACACGGTCGTGACCTGCGACCCGCGGGGGGTCGGACGGAGCGCGCGCGGTGACGGCGTCACGGCCGCGACGCCGGACGAGCACGCAGAGGATCTGCACCGGCTGATCGGCGAGCTCGACGCGGGGACCGTGGACATCTTCGCCAGCAGCGGGGGAGCCGTGAACGCGCTGGCGCTGGTGGCCCGGCATCCCGAAGACGTCCGCACGCTCGTAGCCCATGAGCCGCCCCTCGCGACCGTGCTCCCGGATCGGGAGGAGGCGCTGGCGGTGAGCGAGGACATCCACCACACCTATGAGCGCGATGGTCTCGGACCCGCGATGGCGAAGTTCATCGCCTTCTCGAGCCTCAGGGGACCGACTCCGCCCGACTTCCCTAACCACGCTCCGAATCCCGCCGACGTCGGTCTTCCGACCGAGGACGACGGCAGCCGGGACCATCCGCTGCTAGGCCCGCACATGGTCTGGGTTACCCGCTACGAGCCTGACTATGACTCCTTGCGCGCCGCCTCCACCCGGATCGTCATCGCGGCCGGTGCCGAGTCAGATGGCACGTTCACATATCGCGCCGCGGTTGCCGTGGCGCAGCGACTCGGGACCAAGGCGGTGATCTTCCCCAGCCACCACGGCGGGTTTCACGAGCAGGGCGACCCGGACGCCTTCGCCGCCACCTTGCACCGAATCCTCACGGACATCGGCTGACCGATCGTCTGCCGGCGTCAAACGGGGACGATCGTCGGTGGGAGCCCCGGCGCGGCCACGACCTGCCTTCGTGATCGCACGCGCATCTCGCTGGCGGCGTCACGCGTCCTCCCTTGCGCGGAAAGTTGGGGCGCGTCGCCGCTCGGATCGCGGTTTCGACGCTGGCGGTGACGTACCCACCGCCAGGGCAGCGGTCGGCGGATCGGGCGTTGGCCGGGGCGCTCGCAACCGCGTGATTCCGATCGTCGCGCCGAGACTGCGCTGCTCCTCTGGACGAGGCTGTGCAGTGCTGGCTCCGCAACGTTGCGGCCGCCTTTACTAGCCGGTGAGACGTCTCAAAAACGGTCGAAATCTCAGCCGCCACCTACAACCGGCGAGCGCTGCCAATCAGTGGTTCCGCAGGCGAGCGCCTGCGAACCCCCCCACGCCTAGCGATCGTCCGAGCCGAAGTGTGCTCATGAGCGCGTTCGCGGCAACGCGACCACGCAGCCGGCGGCCTTCGGACGATCGGAATGTCGCCAGAGCACTTGTCCCATCTGAGAGCGCCGCGATGTCGAATGCAGTCGCCCGGCGAGCGCGCGGTACTCGCAGGAACACGGCGCTGGACCATCTGCCGGTTATGAGTGGCTACTCGGTCGTCATTCGGGGCCCCCTGGAGCATCTTGTGGTCGGGGTGGTTGGGGGTTGTGAGAAGGCCGGGGTCGAAGCGGTAGTAGCGTGCGGATGGATGCAGCGAATCGTCGTGATCGTGGCGGCGACGATGGTGGCGGCTTGTGGATCGACCGGATCAACCGTTCGTCGCCACACAGGCCCGACACTGGTCGCAGGAGGATGCGGCGCAACCAAGCTGTATCGCGGGCGGGTGCCAGCGTGGACGGCGCCGGCGTTTAGCAGCAGCAGCCCCGGGGCGCCGCCGTGGCCGTACGCGCTCGGCAGCCGCAGGACCGTTGTCGCGATCGTCTTTGGGTATCCGCTTCGTGCTGGCGATCCGACTGATCCGGCGAACAAGGTCCTGTGGATCATGCGTCTGCCGAGGCATGGCTCGCCGCTCGTCATAACGGCGAGGCCTCGAGCTGCCGCGGCTCCCGTGATCCGGCATAGGTGGCCCGCCGACTCCAGTCCCGGAGAGATCTATCCCTCATATGTCAACGTGCCCACGGCCGGCTGTTGGCGACTGACCCTACGCTGGGCCGGGCATACCGACTGGATCGACCTGGGATTCAAGGCCTAGCGAGGGGCCCACAACTGTCCGGCGCTGGCGGCGAAAGCAGGATGGAACGAACTGCGGCGCGCTCCGGTCACAAGAACTGGCGCCCTGGGGTGGGCTCGACAACGACCGGCCGAGCCACGCTTCCGCCGTCATCGAGCACGATCGCTTCGACTCCCCCGCCGACGCAACGCGCGCCACCGCATTGGCGACGACGGCATCGCGAGCGTCGATAACCGCGGGCGACTGCTTGGCCGCGCATCCGATCGCCGGCGCTCGCGCGGTCCGCGCAACCGAGTTGGTGAAGCAGCGGCCGTTTTTTGGCCTTGCCGGCGCACATCACCGAGTCAAGAAAACGAGACCCGCACCCGTTATCCGAGTGGGTCAATGTCGGCGTCGGCTGGTCTCGAATCCTCCCCCAGAGATGCTACGTGCCGGATGTGGCGGTCAACCTCCCGTCGGGGCGCTCATAAGCGACGACAGGGCCCCGGGCGATTGTCCCGCCTCCAACTTCGCCTCACACACGTTCCGCTCACTGGCATGAGGCGTCCGACCCCCCGGTGCGCTTGGCTGCGGCGCGGGTGGGTGGCACCGGCTCTTCCTGCGCAGCTGGCCGGGCCGATGCCGGATGCAGGGGGGGACGAGCCTCGCCGCGCCACAGTTGACTGTGATCGCGCGACACGAACGTACGCCCTGCGCACCGCCTCGTCGGGGACTCCCTCGGCGTGCGGACGACGAGGCAGTGCGCTATCGCTTTGGTGATCCGGCTCAGCGGCAGCGGGCCACGTCGCGAACGCTAAGGGCGACCCGAACGGCCCTCCTGTGGGCTGGCGGCACCCAATCGCCCGTCGCCTCGTTTGGTACCCATCTTTGGTACCCATCTGAAATTCGGACAGGACCCGACGAATAGCTACCTAAGATTTACAGGATTTCTCTAGTACCCCCAACGGGATTCGAACCCGTGATTTCCTGCGTGAAAGGCAGGCGTCCTAACCGCTAGACCATGGGGGCGCGGCCACCGATTGTATGGCCGGTGCTGTCAGCCGTGGTGTGGAGCGGCCCGGGCCACGTGGGCGGCGAGCTCGCTGACGGCGGCGGCGATCGCCGAACCGGCTTCCTCGCCGGCGACGAGCCCGGCGGGGTCGATCTGCTCACGGCTGACCGGAACGCGAGCGCAGGCGGCCGCGACGATGTCGGCCCCGGCGTAGCCGAGCACCTTGGCCAGCGAGGCGTGGGCGTCGGCGGCCCCCGTCGGAGCCGCCGGGCCGGCGGCGTTGATCCAGGCCACCGGCTTGGCATAGGTGCCCGCGTCGCCGATCGTCCACTCCAACAGGTTCTTGAGCGCAGCGGGCAGCGCGCCGGCGTACTCGGGGGTGCAGATGAGCAGCGCGTCGGCGGCGGCGACCGCCGCCCGCATCGCGCCGACCCGGGGGTCGACAGCGACGCCCTCGC
>JBAWFG010000149.1:0-3539 GCA_049591655.1 Solirubrobacteraceae bacterium | reverse complement strand
AGCTCGCCGCCGCCGCGGTCCCCGGCTGAGCCGTCGGTGTGGCCGGCGCGGCTGTCGACCGCCGCAGAATCGGTGTATCGCTGGGTGATGCAACCCCGCGTCCGCCTCACCCTGGCCGGGATCGTGGTGCTCATCATCGGCGCGGTCCTGATGACGGGCTCGGTGTGGACGCTGCCCCTGGTGATCGTCGGTGCGCTGATGGTCGTGGTGGCCTGCATCGGGCACCGACTCGAGGGCCGATTCATCGTCGAGTTCGGGGACACCGGAGCCGAGATCGGCTTCCGGGCCAGCGTCAAGCCCGCGGCCTCCCCGCAGACCACAGCGGTCACGGGAGCGTCGCGCAAGCTGCTGAGCACCGAGCAGGCGCATCCGTCCGCCCCGGGCACACAGCCGCTGGCGCCCCTCGGAGACGACGTCATCGAGGGTGAGGCGCACACGGTCGAGATCGATGTCGCAGAGCTCAAGGCGCTGATCGCCGCCGCCGAGAGCGCCGAGAGCGCCGAGAGCGCCGGGGCCACGCCGGACGCCGGCGACGACTCCTGGCGGGAGGTCAACGTCCACCGGCTGTCCTCGACCCCGGCGTCGGCGTCGGCGTCGGCGCCGGTGCCGCCGGCGACAGATCTTCCACGCCGCGAGAACCACGGCGGGTAGCGAGTCCGGCCCGCGGCCACGCGGCGGCGGGTACGACGATCTCGCCGCCAAGGCTCTCGGTCAGCCCCTCCCGGACCCAGGCGTAGTAATCGCCGGATGCCACCCGGTTGGCGTCCGGCGTCCAGCGGATTCCGCAGACGGCGCGGTTCAGGGCCCGCTCGGCGGCGCGGGTCAACTCGCCGTCGGGCGCGCAGGATCGGGGGCTGTCGATCGCCACCAGCAGCGGGCCCGACCGGTCGGCGAGAACCACGACATCGTCGCGGCACAGCTCACCCGCCAGCGTGATCAGCCGGCGGTCGTCGACGAGCGCGGCGTCAAAGCCCTTGCGGATCCCGCCGACATCAACCCCGAGCCACACCGCCATGGGTGACAGGATGCCCGGCTGCACAGCGGTGGGCCATCCCGGCGTGCCGCCGCCCCGGCCATGTGCCAGGGCGGACCTTGAAGATCGCTGGCCCGGCGAGGAACATCACCGCCATGACCTATGACCAGGGATCGGCCCTGCTGCACTTTTCGCGCAATGGCGCCTTCGGCGACGGCGGCACCGAGCTGCTCGTGCTGGAGCGTGGCGAGGGCCCGTACGTGTTCGACACCGCCGGCCGCCGTTATGTCGACGGCCTGTCCAGCCTGTTCTGCGCCCAGATCGGCTACTCCTACGGCGCCGAGATGGCGGCGGTGGCGGGCGCGCAGATGCAGAAGCTGGCGTTCAACACGCTCTGGGGGACTGCGCATCCGCCGGCGCTGGCGCTTGCCGACAAGCTGGCCGGGATCGCCCCCGCGGGCATCGACCGGGTGTTCTTCACCTCCGGCGGATCGGAATCCGTCGAGGCCGCCTGGAAGATCGTGCGCCAGTACCACCTCGCCAACGGTCAGCCCCGGCGGCTGAAGGCAATCGCCCGTCATATCGCCTACCACGGGGTGACGCTCGGCGCGCTCTCGCTCACCGGCGTGCCCGGCTACAAGGAGCCGTTCGGACCGCCCGCGATCGATACCACCCACGTCTCCAACACCAACCAGTTCCGCGCCGAGCGCCAGGGGGAGGCGCTGACCGCCGCGCTGCTCACCGAGATGGAGCAGGCGATCCTGGCGGCTGACCCCGAGACGGTGGGGATGATCATCGCCGAGCCGGTGCAGAACGCCGGCGGCTGCCTGACCCCGCCGCCCGGATACTGGGCCGGCCTGCGTGCCCTCGCCGACCGGTTCGGAATCGTGCTCGTCGCCGACGAGGTCATCACTGGATTCGGCCGTCTGGGCGAGTGGTTCGGCTCCACCGCGGTCGGCGCCGCGCCGGATGTCATCACCACCGCCAAGGGCCTCACCTCGGCCTACGCGCCGATGGGCGCGGTGCTGGTCTCAGACCGGATCGCCGAGCCCCTCTTTCACGACAACCGCACGCTGCTGCACGGGATCACGTTCGGCGGCCATCCGGTGTGCGCGGCGGTCGCGCTCAAGAACCTTGAGATCTTCGAGCGCGACGGCGTGCTGGACAACGTCCGCGCCCGTGAGCCACGGCTGCGGGAGCTGCTGGACGGCCTGCGCGACCTGCCGATCGTCGGCGACGTGCGGGGCGCCGGGTTCTTCTGGGCGGTCGAGCTGGTCAAGGGAGCGGCCGCGGAGCGCCTCGATCCCGACGAGCGCGAGCGGGTCCTGCGACGCTACATGCCGGGCGCGCTGCGCCAGGCGGGGCTCATCGCCCGGGCCGATGACCGGGGTGATGCCGTGCTCCAGATCGCGCCGCCACTGATCGCCGACGACGCCGTGCTGGAGGAGATCGTCGACGCGATGCGCACGGTCCTGACCGGGGCCGGCGAGCTGCTCGGCCTCGGCGCCGCCGTCGCCGCCGCGCACTAGCCACTCGCGCCATCAGTCCAGCGAGGCCATCACGTGCTTGATGCGCGTGTACTCCTCCAGGGCGTAGATCGAGAGATCCTTGCCGTAGCCCGACTGTCCGAAGCCGCCGTGGGGCATCTCCGACAGGAACGGCAGGTGGGTGTTGATCCAGACGCAGCCGAAGTTGAGCGCGCGCGCCGCCCGCAGCGAGGCGCCCGTGTCCCGGGTCCACACCGACGCGGCGAGGCCATAGTCGGTGTCGTTGGCCCAGGCCAGCGCCTGCGCCTCGTCGGCGGCGCGCTGCACGGTGACCACCGGCCCGAAGACCTCCTGCTGAACGATCTCAGAGTCCTGCGCGGGGCCGAGCACGACGGTGGGTTCCACGAAGAAGCCCCGCCCGCCCCAGGTCCTGCCCCCGCAGGCGATCTCGGCGCCCGCCCGCCCGGCGCGCTCCACGAAGCCGAGCACCCGCTCGCGCTGGGCGGCGGAGATGACCGGACCGAGCTCGACCTCGGGGCTGAGCAGGGGCTCGCCGAGACGCAGGCTCTCTGTCGCCGGGACGAGCTCCTGCACCAGCGCGGCATGGACTCCGGGGGTGGCGATGATCCGCGTCGCCGCGGTGCAGTCCTGGCCGGCGTTGAAGAACGCCGCCACGCGCATGCTCTCCACGACCGCACTGACGTCGGCATCGTCGAGCACGACGACCGGCGCCTTGCCGCCGAGTTCGAGGTGCACGCGGGCGAGTCTCCGGCTCGCCGCGGCGGCGATCGCCCTGCCGGTCGGAACCGAGCCGGTGAGCGAGATCATCTTGACCGCAGGGTGGGTGACGAGCGCTTCGCCGGCGGGTTGCCCGCGCCCGGAGACGACGTTGAGCACGCCGGCCGGCAGCACCTGCAGCGACAGTTCGGCGAGGCGCAGGGTCGACAGCGGGGTCAGCTCCGAGGGCTTGAGCACGACGGTGTTGCCGGCCGCCAATGCCGGTGCGATCTTCCAGATCGCCATCGCCAGCGGGTAGTTCCAGGGCGTGATCTGGCCGACGACGCCGATCGGCTCCCGGC
>JBAWFG010000148.1:0-2173 GCA_049591655.1 Solirubrobacteraceae bacterium | reverse complement strand
ACGTACTTGTTCTGGACCGGCTGGCTGGTGATGAACTTGATGAACTCCCAGGCCGCGTCGGGATGCTTGGAGCCAGTGGTGATCATCACCGGCTGGCCGCCATTGCAACCCGGCGCAGGGCCACCTGCCGAACCCGCGGGGGTGTGGAGGATCATCACGTCGTCCTTGGTGACGTTGCTCTGGGTCTTGTCGAGCGCCGCGGCCAGCTGGAAGGTCCAGTTGAGGTTCATCGCGATCTTGCCCTGGGCGAAGGCCTTGAGTACGTCCTGTTCCAGCGAGCTCGTCGACGCGGGGTCGGCGAGGCCCTCGTCGAGCAGCTGCTTCATGAACTTCAGCGCCATCAGGCCGCCGCCGGTCTGGAATGCCGGCTTGCCCGAGGAGTCGAGGAACTTGCCGCCGAACGCCCCGAGCAGCTGCGCGTAGTCACAGACGACCGCCTCGGCCTGGGACCAGCTGCCCAGCCACGGGTATTTGACCACTCCGGCCTTCTTGATCTGGCGCAGGGCGGCCAGAACGCCGGGCCAGGTCTTGAGCTGGGCGGTGGAGACCCCGGCCTTCTTGAGCATCTGGCCGTTGGCGTACAGGTACTTGGTGTCCAGGATCCACGGCATGCCGTAGAACTTGCCGTGGTAGTTGGCCATGTTGAGCGCCCCGGGGAAGATCTCACTGTCGGTGAGCGAGTGGACCTGCGAACTGATGTCGCGCACGATTCCCTTGGAGCCGAATTCGGCCGGCCAGATGACGTCGCCGAGGACGACGTCGTAGGTGCCCGCCGGGGCGGCCGCGACGATCTTGTCGTGCAGCGCCTCGTAGGCGACCAGCGTGTTGTTGACCTTGATGTTGGGGTTGGCGGCCTCAAATGCCTTGGTCATTCCGGCGAGGTCGGAGGCGCTGTAGCCGGCCTGCTGCTGGAAGAGATTGTTGAGCGTGACCGGCCCGCTCGATGCCGCGCCCGATCCGCTCTTGGCCGCCGTCGAGCTGGAACCGGAGCTGCCGCAGGCGGCGAGGTACATCGCCAGCCCGGCGCTCGTCGTCGTGGTGAGAAAACCGCGGCGCGTGTACGCACGCTTGCTGTCAGCGTCCATCAGATCCTCCTCGCCCGGCGGATGGTGTCGACCTACATTTGTAAGAGGCTTGATTTAACGACGATACATTCCATATTCTTGGGCGTCAAGACGGCCGGGGATTCGTAAAGGAACTGACGACAATGGCGGATCGCCTCCATCGTGACGGTATGTCGGATGACCCACGCGCCCCAACGGACTCACGGCTCAGCCTGCTCCGGGAGCTTGGCGAGCAGGCGGTGCTCGAGGTGATCTTCAGGGAGGGCCCCGTCACCCGTCCGGAGATCGCCGCTGCAACCGGACTGTCCAAGCCGACGGTCGGCGCGGCGGTGGGACGCCTGGAGGCAGCCGGGATGATCCGCACGCTCGGCCCCCAGCACGGGCGGCGGGGCCGCAGCCCGCTCGCCTACGTCGTGCGCGACGATGCAGGCTTCGTGGTCGGGCTCGACATCGGCGGCACGAACATCCGGGCCGCGGCGGCCGACATCTTCGGCGAGCCGATCCACGCCGAGCAGGAGCCGACCACCAAGGACGGCGGCCGCGCACTGGCGGCGCAGCTGCTGGCGATCGTGTCCCGGTGCGTCGAGCGCGGGCGCGCCACCCACGATCGGCTGCTCGGCGTCGGGATCTCCACTCCGGGGGTCGTCGACCGTGACACCGGTCGCGTCCGGCTCGCCTACAACGTCTCCGCCGATGGGGTGCTCGACCCGCTGGCGGTGATCGGCAATCGCTTCGGGGTGCCGGTGCTGCTCGACAACAACATCAACATGGCCGCCCGCGGCGAGAAGTCATTCGGGCGGGCCCGTGGCATCTCCACGATGGTGTTCGTCGGAGTCGGCGCCGGGGTCGGAATGGGGATCATCATGGACGACGCGCTCGTGCGCGGAGCCCACGGAGCCGCCGGTGAGATCGGCTACCTACCGCTCGTCGGCGACCCGTTCGACCCGCGTCACCGGCGCCACGGCGGCCTCGAAGACGAGATCGGCGCCGCCGGCGTCCTCACCGCGTTCGCCGCCCGCGCCCCCGGGCGCGCACCGAGCCCGGGCTCCGCCCAGGACGTCTTCGAGCTCGCCGCCGCCGGTGACGAGGACGCCGAGGCGGTGATCGCC
>JBAWFG010000147.1:0-31169 GCA_049591655.1 Solirubrobacteraceae bacterium | reverse complement strand
TTCGCCGACGAGGCGCTCTCCTCGGTCGCTGATAAGGCGCTCGAACGTGAGACCGGCGCCCGCGGCCTGCGGTCGATCATCGAAGAGGTGCTGCTCGAGGTCCAGTTCGAGCTGCCCTCCCGCCGCGACGTCCAGAAGTGCGTCGTCACCCGCGAGACGATCGAGAAGGGCGTATCGCCCACGCTCGTCACCGTCGCGGCGCCCGACGAAGCCGCTGCATAGTTCGCCAGAGGCGAACATGCAGCCGACAGAAATCCGCTGGCGCGGATTCTGTCGCTGACTGGTCTCCCGTCGTCGCCCGTGTCCTCGGGACCCGCCCACATGACCGTCTGACGCGCGCGGGTCCCTCCTAAACTTCTCCTGTCCATGCCTGATCTGCAATCCACGACCCGCTATGACCCGTCCGAGGTGGAGCCTCGGATCGTGGAGAAATGGCTGGAATCAGGGCTGTTTCACCCTGACGCGGAGGGGACGCCGGAGGAGAACTATTCGATCGCGATCCCGCCGCCGAACGTCACTGGCGTGTTGCACATGGGCCACGCGCTCAACAACTCGATCCAGGATGTCCTGGCGCGGTTTCACCGCATGCGCGGGCAGCGCACGAAGTGGATCCTCGGCACCGATCACGCCGGCATCGCCACCCAGACCCAGGTCGAGCGGGCGTTGGCCGCCGAGGGGAGCAGCCGCCGGGAGCTCGGCCGCGAGGCGTTCGTTCAACGCGTCTGGCAGTGGCGCGACGAATACGGCGGCACGATCGTCGAGCAGCTCAAGCGCCTGGGCGCGTCGGCGGACTACGACACCGAGCGCTTCACCCTCGACGACGACTACGCACAGGCCGTGCTCAAGGTGTTCGTCTCGCTGTATGAGAAGGGCTACATCTACCGCGACCGCTACATGGTCAACTGGGATCCCGGCACGGGCTCGGCGATCTCCGACCTCGAGGTCGAGCAGCGCGACGTTCGGGACACGCTCTACTACATTGATTACCCATTGGTGTCGGGCTCCGGCGCGATCACCGTCGCCACCGTGCGTCCGGAGACGATGCTCGCCGACACCGCGATCGCGGTCCACCCCGACGACGACCGCTATCGCCGGCTGATCGGCGAGAAGGCGATCCTGCCGCTCGTCGGGCGCAAGCTGAAGATCATCGCCGACGACTACGTCAGGCCGGAGTTCGGTACCGGGGCGCTGAAGATCACGCCGGCCCACGATCCCAACGACTTCGAGATCGGCCGCCGCCACGGCCTCGGGCAGCCGTCGGTGATCGGCGAGGACGGCCGGATCACCAGCGAGGCGCCCGAGCGCTTCCAGGGCATGACCGCCGCCGAGGCCCAGAAGGCGGTGATCGCCGAGCTCTCTGAGCAGGGCCTGATCGCCCGCACCCAGCCCTACGAGCACACGGTGCCGTTCTCACATCGCTCCGGCCAGCGGATCGAGCCGCTCATCTCGCTGCAGTGGTTCATGGCGATGGACGAACTGGCGCGTCCGGCGATCGAGGCCGTCACCAGCGGCCGGGTCCGCTTCCATCCCGCCAACCAGGCCAAGGTCTACCTCGACTGGATGGAGAACATCCGGCCGTGGTGCATCTCCCGCCAGCTGTGGTGGGGCCACCGGCTGCCCGTCTGGTACCGCGACCTCGACACCTACGTCGGCATGGAACCCCCGCGCGGGGAGGGCTGGCAACGCGACCCTGACGTGCTCGACACTTGGTTTTCCAGCGCGCTGTGGCCGTTTGCAACGCTCGGCTGGCCGAAGGACACCCCGGACCTGCGCGCCTTCTACCCGACCGATGCGCTGGTCACCGGGCGGGACATCATCTTCCTGTGGGTGGCCCGGATGATCATGATGGGCCTCGAGTTCACCGGGTCTGAGCCGTTCTCCGACGTCCACATCACCGCCATCATCCAGGCGCCCGACGGCCGCCGGATGTCCAAGTCGCTCGGCACCGGGATCGATCCGATCGACCTGATCGAGGGCGGCCCCCGTCCGCCCGTGTTCGCCAAGGGCTCTGAGCCCGCCGGCGACTTCCCCGCCTACGGCGCCGACGCCGTGCGCTGGGGTCTGCTGGCGATGTCCTCGGGCCAGGACGTGCGCTTCAGCGAGGACAAGGTCGCCCAGGGCCAGCAGCTCACCAACAAGCTCTGGAACGCCGCCCGGCTGATCCTGCTCGGCGTCGACAAGGACGCTCGCGCCGCGGTGCGCCCGCAGACCGTCGAGGACCGCTGGATCCTGTCGCGCCTGGAGCGGGCCCAGGCCGAGCTGGCCGCCGACATCGGGCGGTTTGACTTCTCCCATGCGGCGCTTGGCCTCTATGACTTCGTCTACGGCGAGCTGTGCGACTGGTACCTGGAGCTCGTCAAGCCGCGGCTGCGCTCCGGCGAGCCGGAGCTGGCGGCGACCCTGCTGCACGTGCTCACCGAGACCGTGGCGCTCGCCCACCCGCTGATCCCGTTCGAGACCGAGGAGATCTACTCCCACATCCCGGGGGCTGAGGGGCTGCTGGCGGCGCGGATCACGCGGCCCGATGACGCCGGCGCCGACGGACACCTCGACGACGATGCCGAGGCCGCGGTGACGCGGGCCATCGGGGCCATCCAGGCGCTGCGCCGCTGGCGTGACCAGAGCGGTGTCAAGGCGAGGGCGATTGTCTCCGCGGTCCTCGATGCCAACGGCTACACACAGACGCTTGAGCATGTCGCCCGTCTGGCTCGGCTCGAGCTCGCCGACGGGGTCGGCGCGACTGAGCCGCTGGCGACGGTCGCCATCCCCGGCGGCAGCGTGCAGATCCTCCCGGGCGCCGACCTCGATATCGAAGATGCCGGTGCGCGCGTCGAGCAGCGGCGCGGCGAGCTGCAGTCCGAGATCGACCGCGCCGAGCGCAAGCTCGCCAACCAGGGGTTCGTCGCTAAGGCGCCCGAGGCCGTCGTCCAGGCCGAACGTGACAAGCTCGCGCGGCTCCGTGAGGAACTGAACGCCCTCTAGGCCGGCGCACGCGGGAGCCCAAGCGAGATGAACCAGCCCGAGGCCGAGCGCTACCTGCAGTCCCTGGAGCTGTTCGGCATGCGCTTCGGGCTGGACCGGATGCGGCGGCTGATGACCGCACTGGAGCATCCAGAGCGTCGGTTTGACTCCATCCATGTCGTCGGCACGAACGGCAAGTCGTCGACCACCCGGATGATCGCCGCGATCCTGCAGCGTCATGGGCTGCGCGTCGGCGCCTACCTGTCGCCGCACCTCGTGTCCTTCGGCGAGCGCATCCGGATCGGTGACCGGGACCTGGATCCGGCCGCATTCGGCGCCGCCGTGGGCCGCGCCGCCCACGCCGCCGAGCTCGTCGACCGCTCCCTGGAGGAGGGTGACCGGGTCACTCAGTTCGAGGCGCTGACTGCCGCCGCCTACTCAGAGCTCGCTCGCCGCGAGGTGTCGGTGGCGGTGATCGAGGCCGGCCTCGGCGGCCGCTATGACGCCACCAACGTGATCCCGTCACGCGTCCAGGTACTGACGAGTGTCGGGCTGGAGCACACCCGCTGGCTCGGCCCGACCCTGCACGACATCGCCACCGAGAAGCTCGACGTGGTGCAGCCGGGATCGACGCTTGTGCTGGGCGCCGGGCTCGACGGCGAGGTGACCGCTGTCGCCGAGGCGGTGTGCGCGGAGCGGGGGGCGCGGATGATCGTGGCCGGGACCGACCCCGGGGTGCCGGTCGGCGCCGCCGGCGCCTACCAGCGACGCAATTTCGCCCTCGCCCGCGCCGCGGCGGAGGTCTACCTGGGCGAGCTCGATGGCGCGGCGGTCGCCGCCGCCGCTGCTCAGGTCCGGGTTCCCGGACGGCTGCAGCAGGTCGCCACCGAGCCGCTGACGCTGTTCGACGGCGCTCATAACCCCGATGGCATGCGCGCGCTGGCCGAATCACTGCCCGAGCTGGTGCAGGGTCGCGACCACGTGGTGGCGGTCGTCTCGATCCTCGATGACAAGGATGCCGCCGGCATGCTGGCCGCGCTGCTGCCGCTCTGCGATGCGCTGATCGTCACCAACAGTCAAAATCCGCGGGCCTTGCCCGCACCGACCCTCAAATCCCTGGCCCGCCAGCTCTCTGGACCCCCAACCGAGATCGTGCGTGAGCCCCCCGCGGCCCTGGAGCACGCCCGGCAGCTCGCCGGGCCGGGCGGCGTGGTGGTGGCAACCGGTTCGCTGTACCTGATCGCCGACCTGCTGTCGGAAGGCGTCGGCCGGGCCTCGCTCAGCCTGTGATGACCGCCGCCGAGAGCATGAACGACGACGACCAGCCCAGATTCCTGACGATGATCGGGCTCGTCGCGCTCGTCGTCGCGGTGGTGATCCTCGTCTTCTTCGGGATCGGCTACCTGTTCGGACGGGCGTTTCTCTAACCCCAGAAAGGGAAGCTCGACAAGGATCCGGCTCACCGACGGCGTATTGATACTCGCCGCACAACCTTGACGCCCACTACACTCGGCCTCTTCGATGCTGCCCTACGCACTCTTCGGCATACACAACAGCGCGCTCAATCTCGCGGTGGAACTGGTGATCCTGTTCCTCGTCGTGATCTGGCTGGCGCTGATCTACTGGACGTACGCCGACGCCCGGCGGCGGATCGCCGATCCGCTGTTGGTCGGCTGCGCCACGCTGGCGTCCGTGTTCCCCTACGTCGGCACGATCGTCTACATGATCGTCCGCCCGCCGGAGTATCTGGACGACGTCCGTGAGCGCGAGCTGGAGATGCAGGCCGCCGAGGCCCGTCTCGCCGAGGTCGGCTACCACCTGTGCCCGCACTGCGATTACGAGGTCGAACGAGATTTCCTGCGCTGCCCCAACTGCATGCGCAAGCTCAAGGATCCGTGCCACTCGTGTGGGCGGCCCCTTGATCCCACGTGGAAGGTCTGTCCCTTCTGCGAGGCCGAGATCGGGGGGCCAGCACCGACCCCGCGTCGACAGCGCCGCCGGCTGGAGAGCTCAGAGCAGCCCGCCGCCGAGCAGCCGTCGACTCACTAGAACTCACTCCGCAAACCCCAAAGGAGACCCATCGCCGTGGAGCGCACGCTCATCCTCGTAAAACCTGACGCCTTCGCCCGCAATCTCACCGGTGAGATCATCGCCCGGTTCGAGCGCAAGGGCCTGACCCTCGCGGCGCTGCAGCTGATGACCATGAGTCGTGAGCTCGCCTCAGCGCACTACGCCGAGCACGAGGGCAAGCCGTTCTATGAGGAGCTGGTGACCTTCATCACATCGGGCCCGCTGGTGGCGATGGTGCTCGAGGGCGAGTCGGCGATCAAGGCAGCGCGCCAGGTGATCGGCGCCACCAACCCGCTGGAGGCGACCACCGGATCGATTCGTGGCGACTTCGCCGTTGCCGTCGGTCAGAACATGGTCCACGGCTCCGACGCCCCCGAGTCGGCAGCGCGCGAGGTCGGCCTCTTCTTCCCCGACCTGGCCTAGGCCAGGTCACCCCGGGGGCGGTCCGATCTCCCCCCAACTCATCCTCGCGTCGGCATCGCCCCAGCGCCGGGCGATCCTCGACCAGATCGGCATCTCGTTTCAGGCCATTGTCTCGGACGCTCCTGAGCTCACCGAGGGGCCGCCCGCCGAGGTGGTGTTGGAGAATGCATATCGCAAGGCGACCGCGGTGGCCGCGGCCGTCGGCGCCGGCGGCCCGCCGGTGCTCGGCGTCGACACGGAGGTCAGCCTCGGCGCGCGGATCTTCGGCAAGCCCCGGGACGAGGCCGAGGCGGCCGAGATGCTGGCCGCCCTCGCGGGCCGCCGGCACGTCGTGCTCAGCGGCGTGTGCCTGATCTCCGACGGGCGCGTCCGGACCGCCGCGGCGCAGACCGTTGTCGAGTTCCGAGCCCTGACCCAGCCGGCGATCGACGCCTACGTCGGCACCGGGGAGTGGCGGGGGCGGGCCGGGGGCTATGCCGTCCAGGGCCGGGGCGCGACGCTGGTCGCGCGGATCGAGGGCGACTACCTCAACGTCGTCGGGCTTCCCGTCGCGACGCTGCTCGATCTCGCTCCGGGGTTGATCGGCGACTGAGACGGGTGTACTCTGCCGCCGCCCGATTCGTCGACGGCGTTTGGAGGAGATGTGTCTGACGCGAGCGTAGAGCCCTCTGCTGCTGCTGCGAGCACGACGCCGAAGCTGTTCGTGCGTCAATCGTCGGGCCTGGTGCGCAACGTCAGCGTCACCAACGCCCTGTTCTTCAACGTCGCGGCGTTCGTGGGCGTCGGGCTGACCCTCTACCCGATCTTCTATTCGCTGCCGCTCGTCCCGATGTGGAAGGCGGGCCCGTTCTCGGCCTACGGCTGGGCGTCGATCATCGCCGGGCTGTTCTGCATCCTGCTGGCGCTCATCTTCGCCTCGCTGACGTCGGTGATGCCGCGGTCGGGCGGCGATTACGTGTTCACCAGCCGCATCCTGCATCCGGGGCTCGGGTGGCTGGAGTCCTGGACGCTGGTGATCGCGTCGGTGCTGATTATCGCCTTCGAGGTGCCCCTGGTCCTGCGCAACCTGCAGATCACCGCGCGCATCATCGGCATCGGCGCGGGCGGGTTCAGCGGCGCCAACGGGTGGTTCACCGACGCCACCGGGGCGATCACCGGCACGCCGGGATTCATCGGCTCGGTGGTCGTGCTGCTCGCCATCGGAGCGATCTGCGTCCTGCCGACCCGGAGCTTTCACCGGGTGGTGACCGCCCTGGCCGCCTTCGGCGTCGCCTGCTTCATCGCGATGTTCGTGTTCGGACTGCTGTTCACCCACAAGGGCAGCTTCGTCGCCAACCTGCCCCACTACACGGGCGGCGTCGGCGCCGCCAAGATCGCTGCCTCGGGCAAGGCGGCCGGGGTCCTCGGCGCTCCCAGCCAGGGCTTTCTGGCGCGGATCTTCTCCACCGGCGCGTTCCCGATCGTCCTCTCGGTCCTGCTGTTCCAGTTCATCGGCTTCCAGTACTCCGCCTACATCGCCGGCGAGGTGCGTGGCAACGTCCGCCGCGGCGTGCTGGTCGCGCTGCTCGGCGCGCTGCTGATCGGCGTGCTCGCCAACTCCGTCTATGTCGACGCCATCTCCAGCCACTTTGGCTTTGACACCAACGTGTCCTGGGGCGCCGGGTACTGGGGATGGCCGCACTCGATCAGCCCGCTGCCGCTGGGCCAGCCCAACGCGATGCCGCTGCTGGCGGTCGTCGCCAACAAGAGTCTGTGGCCGCTGTGGGCGCTGATCAGCTTCGGTGGCGTCGTGTTCCCGTTCCTGCTCTGCCCGGTCTACATCAACTTCATCAGCCGCATGCAGCTCGCCTGGAGCCTTGATCGGCAGGTGCCGGAATGGTTCGGGCGCGTCAACGAGCGCCTGCGGGCCCCGCTCAACGCGATCCTGGCCACGCTGGGGCTGACCGCCGTGTTCCTGTTCTTCCAGAGCTACCGGGACCTGCCGACGTTTTTGGCCACCTCCGACCACAAGCTCAACCTGGCCGGCACCGCCTGGTTCTCGATCGTCATGGCGCTCTTCACCTGGTGCCTGCCCGGGTTCAACGCGCTGCTCGTGCGCTGGCGCCGCCCCGACCTGGTGCGCAACGCGCCGTTCGGCAAGGCGCTGCCGTGGATCGGGGTGGCGTGGCTCGTCTTCCCGGTGTGGATCTACATCTTCGCGGTGGTCAAGCCGATCGTGAACGCACTCAAGGGCGGCGGCGCCCTCACCTACCTGGAGAGCAACGGGATCATCGACGCCGGCGTGTTCTATCTGATCGGGATCGTGATCTTCTTCATCATGCGGTTCCGCGCGCAGGCCGCGGGCGTTGACGAGAAGATGCTGTTCACCGAACTCCCGCCCGACTAAAGCCCGGCCGCCGACGCCGAGCCACCGACCCGTCTTTCAGCCATCGCCACCCGGCTCTACATCGCGTCTGACCTGCACGCCGCCGAGAAGGCGTGGCGCAAGTTCGTCAACGCCATCCGTCTCAACGTCTACAAGGCCGACGTCGCGCTACGGGCCGGCGATCTGACCGGCAAGGCGATCGTCCCGATCATCGCCGAGGCCTCGGCGCCTGACCGTTATGAGACCGACCTGTTCGGGGTTCGGCGCACCGCGCGCGGGGACGAGCAGCTGGCCACGTTGCAGCGTGACATCGCCGACGTCGGCTACTACTCGTTCGTCACCACCGCCGCGGAGGCCGGGCGTCTGGCCACCGACGAGCCCTCCCGCGACGAGCTGTTGGGCCGGCTCATGACCGAGCGGGTGGGGGAGTGGCTGACGCTGGCGACCGAGCGGCTCTCCGACAGCTCCGTCCCGCTCTACCTCATCCCCGGCAACGACGACGACTTCGCCATCGATCCGGTGCTCAACGCTCCGGGGCACATTCCCGTCAACGCCGACGGACGGGTGCTGGAGCTTCCCAACGGGCTGCAGCTGCTGGCCTGCGGGTGGTCCAACCACACCCCGTGGCAGACACCGCGGGAGGAGTCCGAGGACGAGCTCTACGCGCGCCTGGACGCCCTCGCCCAACAGGTCACCGATCCCCGGCGGGCGGTGTTCATGATCCATGTGCCGCCCCACGATTCCGGCCTTGACACGGCACCGCTGCTCGATGAGAACCTGAGGCCGACGGTGTCGGCGGGGGATGTGCTGCGCGGCCCGGTCGGCTCAACGGCGGTGCGGGCGATCATCGAGCGCTACCAACCGGTGCTGGCCATCCACGGGCACATCCACGAGTCCGGGGGCGAGCGGCGGATCGGCAAGACGCTGTGCGTCAACCCCGGCAGCGAGGCCAACCACGGGATCCTGCGCGGATATCTGATCGATATCGGGCGCAAGGGCGTCGAACTCGCCCAGCGGGTCGAGGGCTAGCCGGTCCCGGCGTCCTGCCCACGCTGCCCACACTGCCCACACTGCCCACGCTGCCCACACTGCCCACACCGCCCGCATCGCCCAGACTGCCCGTTGTGCAATCTGGTTCCCGTATAGGCAACTTAGGCGACACACCCCCTTTCGACCGACCCGGGCTCGGGCCGTGACGCCGTCAGCTCAGACCGTCCCGCAGTAGCGCATCGCGGTGACCGCCAGCGCCTGAGCGCAGGCGACGAGTCCGTCGATCGGCACGTGCTCGTCGATCGTGTGGGCCACGGTCGTCCCCTTGGGGTCAAACCCCGGCGGGCCGAAGCCGACCGACGGGATGCCGGCCAGCCGGGTCAACGTCGCGCCGTCATACCAGGAGTCAAGGCCGCCGAGCTCCGGTGCCTGGTCGAGGTCTCGGCCGGCGCCGATCAGCTCATCGATGATCGGCTCGCCAGCGTCGATCTCCATCGGCATCACCGCGTTGGGCCACCACTCGATCGACGGCCGATGCTCGGCGAGCCAGTCGTCACGGGCGCACTCGGCGAGGATGAAGCGCTCGACCTCCGCGCGCACCGCCGACCCCCAGCCGTCGGCGTCGGCCTGGCCGGGCAGGTACATGACCGCGATCGTCAGCTCGCACGACGCCGGATAGGTCACCGGCCATTCCCCGCCGCGCACGACCGTCGGCAGCAACGAGGGCGCTGACAGGTACGGGTGGCGCAGCCGCTCGTCCGCCGCCCAGGCGCCCCGCAGGGCGGCGATCGCGTCGATCACGATCGTTGCCTTCTCGATCGCGTTGACGGCGCCGCCCGCCCGCCAGCCGGGATGGGTGACCTCGGCATGGCCGGGCCGGCCGGGGACCCGCACCACCCCGTACTCCGAGCCCCGGCAGGCGACCCAGACCTGGAAGTTCGTGGGCTCGGTGACGATCCCGGCGTCGGCGCGCAGCCCGTGGGCCACCAAGGCGCTGGCGCCGGCGCCCGAGGACTCCTCGTCGGTGTTGGTGGCGATCACCAGGTCGCCGGCGAGGCGGATGCCGAGCCCGGCCAGGACCTCGGCGGCAAACGACATGGCGGCAACGCCGCCCTTCATGTCACACGCCCCGCGGCCGTACAGGCGGCCGTCGCGGACGGCGGCGATGAACGGGTCGCTCGTCCACTCTGCGCGGGGCTCGGCGGAGACGACGTCGATGTGGCCGTTGAACAGCAGTCGGGGGCCTGCACCGCGCCCTGCGAAGGTGGCGATCAATTGGGGGCGCCCGGCGAAGTCCAGGCCGGGCGGGACAAGCGGCGCCCCGGCCATCGCTGCGGCGTCGGGCTCGAACAGCTCGATCGCCGCTCCGGCGGCGGCGAGCCGGTCGGCGAGGTGCTGTTGCAGCGCGGCCTCCTGACGCGGCGGATCGCCGACCTCCCGCGCGGTCGTGTCGAATCCGATCAGGGCAGCGGCGAGCTCGACGAGGTCCTCGCGCCGCTGCGCGATCGTCTCACACACCCCTCGCTCGGCGGCCGACAGCGCCATTGCGCAACCCTAACGGTGCCGGTTACCGTTCGGATGCGATGGCCGATCCAGCACCGGAGATGATCGATGAGGCCCGCCGCCTGATCGAGCTCGCCACCGAGCGCGAGATCGTGCTGCGGCTGCTGGGCGGCCTGGCCATCCGCGTGCTCACCCCCGAGCTGCCGCCCCGCACCCGCGTCGGCCAGGACCTTGACTTCGGATCGGTCAAGGCCAGCCGTCGGCCGTTGAGCGAGATGCTCGCCGGCGAGGGCTACGTGGCCGACCGGAACTTCAACGCGCTCTACGGCGACAAGCAGCTCTACTTCTCCCACGGCACCCACGGCCACGCCGTCGACGTGATGATCGACCGGCTCCACATGTGCCACACGGTGGCGTTCGCAGAGCGGGCGACCCAGCTGCCCTACACGCTCTCCCCGGTCGATCTACTGCTCTCCAAGCTCCAGATCGTCGAGCTCAACGAGAAGGACCTCGACGACTGCCTGCGGCTGCTGGTGAGCTTTGCGCCGGCGTCCGACGGGGGGCCAGACACGATTGACCTGCGCGTGATCGCCGACCTCGTCGCCGATGACTGGGGCTGGTGGAAGACGATCACCCTCAATCTGGGCCGGATCCGCGCCACGCTGGAGGCCGGAACCCCCGCCTCGGTCGCCTCCGGACGCTTTGACCCCGCCGCGGCGCTGGCCACGCTGGAGGCGACGGTCGCCGAGACGCCCAAGAGCCGGCGGTGGAAGCTGCGCGATCGGATCGGCGAGCGCAAGCGGTGGTACGAGATCCCGGAGGAGACGCCGCATCACTGACGCTCGGGGCCGGAGGCGGCGTGCAGTTTTCCGCCCACCCGCTCCCGCGCCCGCCGATTCTCGATTTCCAGGGTTTTTTTGAAGTTACAGGCGTTTGCGGCCGCCGTCGACCGGCGGCGGTTCGATACACTCAGAGCTCGGTCGAAGCTGGCTCTCCTCTGGGTCGGTCTGCAACCCGCAGCTTCGCCCACCGCTTTCAGCTACCTCCAAACATGGGCTTCTTCACGTATCTGACCGGTTTCGGCGGCCGCGACATGGCGGTTGATCTCGGCACCGCCAACACGCTCGTCTACGTACGTGGGCGGGGCATCGTGCTGTCGGAGCCCAGCGTCGTCGCGGTCGACTCCCGCACCGGCGAGGTCCACGCCGTCGGCATCGAGGCCAAACGGATGCTCGGCCGAACCCCGGGCACGATCTCGGCGATCCGGCCGCTCAAGGACGGCGTCATCGCCGACTTTGAGGTGACCGAGGAGATGCTGCGTCACTTCATCCAGAAGGTCCACCAGAACCGCTGGGCGCATCCGCGCGTCGTCGTGTGCGTGCCCAGCGGCGTGACCGGAGTCGAGAAGCGTGCCGTGGAGGAGGCGTGCCTCTCGGCCGGGGCACGCCAGGCGTACCTCATCGAGGAGCCGATGGCCGCGGCGATCGGCGCCGGTCTACCGGTCGGCGAGCCGACCGGCTCGATGGTCGTCGACATCGGCGGTGGTACGAGCGAGGTGGCGGTCATCTCGCTCGGCGGGATCGTCGTCTCGCAGTCGATCCGGGTGGGGGGCGACGAGCTCGACGAGGCGATCATCAACTACGTCAAGCGCGAGTACAAGCTCCTCATCGGCCAGCAGACCGCCGAGGAGGTCAAGTTGGAGATCGGCTCGGCGCACAAGATGCCCGAGGAGGTCCAGGCCGAGATCCGCGGCCGCGACATGGTGTCGGGCCTGCCGAAGACCGTCATCCTGACCAGCGAGGAGATCCGCGGGGCGCTCGAGGAGCCGGTGTCGCAGATCATCGACGCCGTCAAGCAGACTTTGGACCGCACTCCGCCGGAACTGGCCTCTGACATCATGGATCGTGGCATCATGCTTGCCGGAGGGGGTTCGCTGCTCCAGGGCATCGAGGAGCGCCTGCGTCACGAGACGCAGATGCCCGCGCACCTGGCGGAATCACCGCTGACGTGCGTCGCGGTGGGATCGGGACGATCGCTTGAGGAGTTCGAGGCGATCCATCGGTCAAGCAAGAATTCACGTAACCGGCGCCGTCGGTACTAGCGTTCATAGGACCGGCACTGTGCTAGGCAACATCTTGGAGACACGGAATCCGTGCATGACAAACAGGTTCGACGGCGCAGAGCGGTGCTTGCACTGCTGGTCGCCGTCTCCCTGATCCTGCTTACAGCCTATTTCGGCGAATCGCCGAGCAGCCCGCTGCACAGTGTGCAGCGCGGGATCGTTCAGGTTCTGTCGCCGGTGCAGGCGGGCGCCAGCAAGGTTCTGTCGCCCGTGCGCGACGTGGCCACCTGGGTGTCGGACACCCTGCGGGCCAAGTCCCAGCGCGACAAGCTGCGCAAGGAGGTCAACCAGCTGACCGCCCAGGTGGCGACGCTGAAGACCGAGCAGCTGCAGAACCGGCAGCTCACGCGTGAGGTCGGGCTGGACCAGACGATCGGGATCGCCAACTACCACCCCGTCGGGGCCAACGTCATCGGTCGTGACCCGAGCCTCTGGTACCAGCAGGTACAGGTCGACGCCGGGTCCAGCGAGGGGGTCGCGCAGAACGACCCGGTTGTCGCCGACGGTGCGCTGGTCGGGCTGGTGACGAGCGTCGATCCGTCGATCTCGTTCGTGACCCTGATCACCGATCACTCGATCCAGGTCGGTGCCACGATCCTCAACCGGCACGGCGACGACGGGGTGCTCGCCCCCTCGGTCGGCAACCCCAACCAGCTGCTGCTCCAGGATCTGCCCGGCAACGCCCAGGTCGCCTCCGGCGATCAGGTTGTGACCTCGGGCTTCAGGGCGGGCGGGCTCGCCTCGCTGTATCCGGCCGGGATCCCGATCGGGACGGTCTCCAACGCCAATCCCACCCAGTTGTTCAACAACAACCAGGTGTCGGTTGCGCCGAACGCCGACCTGCGCCATTTCGACTCCGTCCAGATCCTGACCCGGCCGCACGCCGGGTCGCTGCGGGCTCAGGTGCCCTGAGCATGCCATCGGCCAAGCTCGCCCTGCGTCTCGTCGCGCTGGCGCTCGTCACCGTGGTCATCCAGGAGGCGGCCGTCTCCCAGATCTCCATCTTCGGGATCAACGCCGACCTGACCCCGTTGATGGTGATGTCGGTCGGATTGCTCGCCGGATCGCTCACCGGCGCGGTGACCGGCTTTGCCACCGGGCTGCTTGTCGACACGGTGCTCGTCCAGACGCTTGGGATCACCTCATTGCTCTACATCGCCATCGGCTACTGGGCCGGCCGGCTGCGCGAGCTGCGTGACCCCGCCCACGGCCTGGTGCCGCTCGCCGCCGGCGCCGCGGCGACCGCCGTGGCCGGCATCGGGATGACCGTGATCCAGTTCCTGCTCGGGGTCGACTCTCCGGTGAGCCTGCTGCTCGTCCAGCAGATCTTCATCACGGTGCTCGTCAACACGCTGATCGCGCTGCCCGTCTACGCGCTGGTGCGGCGGATCGTGCTGCCCGCGCTGCCCGAGGATCCCCGCCGCCGGCGCCGGCGCGCCTACACCACCGGCGGGCTCAGCCCGCTGTCGAGCCCGTCGCAGCGGCTGGGCCAGATGAACCGGAGCACTCGGGCCGGACGATGATCGGAGCCCCGCCGCCTGAGGACCGCCGTTCCCCGCTGACCCCGCAGCTCGCCCTGCGGGTCGCCATCATCGGCAGCTTCGCGCTGGGCATGTTCGCGATCGTCTTCTTCCGCCTGTGGTTCCTGCAGGTGCTGTCGGGCGACCAGTACGTCAAGGCCGCCAACGTCAACCGGGTGCGCGACATCAAGATCGCCGCCGAACGTGGCGACATCCTCGATCGCAACGGCTCGGTACTCGTCGACAGCATCAAGACCCTGGCGGTGCAGATCTCCCCGCCGGACCTGCCCGCGCCGGTGAGCCTGGCCGACATCACCACCATCGAGCACCCGCCGGCCATCGACGAGGCCGTCTACACCCGACTGGCCCATGTGCTGCGGATCTCCACCCGGCCGCGCCGCTGCCAGTTGCACATGGCGCAGCCCAACGTCTTTCGGCTGTCGCCGATCGCCTGCGCGGTCGGCCAGCAGATCTCGCTGCTGCCCTACGCCGACGTCACTGTCCGCAGCGGCACGGTGGTCGGCCGCGACGTCCAGTTCTATCTCGCCGAACGTCAGCGGGAGTTCCCGGGGGTCCAGGTCCAGCGCGTCTACGTCACCCACTACCCGGACGCGACACTCGCCGCCCAGGTGCTCGGCTACGTCGGGCCGATCAGCCCTAACGAGCACACGATGCGCGCCTACCGCGGGTTACCCGCCGACTCGGTCATCGGCCAGACGGGTATCGAGGCCCAGTACGACAGTTTCCTGCGCGGCGTCGACGGCTACCAGCGGGTCCAGGTCAACTCGCTGGGCCAGCCGACCGGCGACCTGCCCGGCAAATCGCCGGTGACCGGCCATTACCTGCGGCTGTCGCTTGACGCCAAGCTGGAGCGCGTCGGCCAGAACGCCCTGCAGGAGTCGATGGGGCTCAACGCCTCGCCGGGTGGCGCGTTCGTCGCCATGGATCCCCAGACCGGGCAGGTCTACGGGATGGGCTCACTGCCCAGCTACGACCCGTCGGTGTTCACCGGCAACCTGTCGCAGGCCAAGTACAACCAGCTCATCAACCCCAACGGCGGTGACCCGCTGCTCAACCGCGCCATCCAGAGCGCCGGGCCGAGCGGTTCGACCTTCAAGCCGATCACCGCGACCGCCGCGATGGAGTCGGGCGCCTGGTCGCCGGGCCAGATCTTCGACGACACCGGCCAGTTCTGCGTCGGCACCGGGGCAGCCCGGCAGTGCCGCCACAACGCTGGCAACGCCGTGTTCGGAGCGGTCGACCTTGCGGGGGCCATCAAGGTCTCCTCCGACGACTTCTTCTACAACCTCGGCGCGCTGACCAATGCCGACCCGTTCACCCACCCCAACGGCGGCCCGCTGGACCAGTGGGCCTACCGGTTCGGGATCGGCCGTGCGACTGGCATCGATCTGCCCGACGAGGCGATCGGCAACCTGCCGACGCCGACCTGGCGGGCGGGACGCAACAAGCTCGAGGCCGAATGCGATAACGCCACCGGTCCGTTCAAGCATCACCCCAAGCATCCGCCGGGGGGCTGTGGGATCGCCGACGGAACCAACCGGCCATGGTCGATCGGCGACAACATCAGCCTCGCGGTAGGCCAGGGCGACGTCCAGCTGACCCCACTGCAGCTCGGGGTCGCCTACTCGGCGCTGGCCAATGGCGGGACGATCGTTCGCCCCCATCTCGGCCTTGACGTCCAGGAGCGCGACGGGACGGTCCTGCAGAGCATCAGCCCGGCCGCCACGCGCCACATCAACGTCAACCCGCTCTACCTGGAGCAGATCCGGACGGGCCTGCGGGAGGCCGCCTCCTCGCCGGGCGGCACCTCGGCCGACGTGTTCTCCAACTTTCCCCAGCAGGTGTACGGCAAGACCGGCACCGCCCAGTACATCTCCAATGGCGTGGAGCACGACTATGCCTGGTATGCCTGCTTCGTGCCCGCCAGCGCCACCAGCAAGCCGATCACGGTCGTCGTGACCGTCGAGAAGGGCGGCTTCGGCGCGGTGGCGGCAGCTCCGGTGGCCCGCCAGATCCTCTCGCAGTGGTTCTACGGCAAGCCGGGCAAGTACCAGGCCGGGAGCTCGACGACGCTGTGAGTGCCACCGCGATCCAGCCCGGTGAGGAGATCACCGCCGCCCGTCCGCGGACCTGGCTCTTCATCGACCCGATGCTGCTGCTGGCCGCGCTCGGCCTGATCGGCTGCTCGCTGATGACCCTCAAGGGGGCCACTGCCCACACCGACCCGGGGCACCCGCTGTTCTACGTCCAGCGCCAGGCGCTGTTCGGAGGCGTCGGGCTGATCGTGGCGATCGTCCTCAGCCGGATTGACTACAGCCGCCTGCGGGAGTTCAAGTACGCGCTCTTCGGGATCATGGTCGTGCTCAACATCGTCGTCTACGCGATGCCGCCGATCCAGGGCGCGCGGCGGTGGATTCCGTTGCCATTGCTGCAGTTCCAGTCCTCGGAGTTCGGCAAGGTGCTGATCATCGTGGCGCTGGCGGGCTTCGCCGTGGACCGGGCCCGGCGGCTGCACGAATGGAGCACCACCGCGCGGATCATGCTGCTGGCGATCATCCCGGCGATGCTCGTCATTCCCCAGCCCGACCTCGGCACCGGCATGGTCTACGTGGCGGTCGGGTTCTTCATCCTCTTGTTCGCCGGGACCTCGTTCAAGCAACTGGGCGCAATCGTGGCGATCTTCGCGGTCGCAATCGCGATCGTGCTCGCCGGGGCCCCGGCGATGGGCGTTCACGTCCTCAAGACCTACCAGCTGCAGCGCCTCACCGCGTTCATCGATCCGGCGCATGCGGGAACCTCCGGGTTCCAGCTACGCCAATCGGAGATCGCCATCGGCTCTGGCCAGAAAACCGGTCGCGGACGCAATGCGACCCAGACCAAGCTCAATTTCCTCCCGGCCAACGACACCGATTTCGTGTTCGCCGCCGTCGGGGAGACCTATGGATTCGTCGGAGCGGCGGTGGTTCTGTCGCTGTATGCGCTGTTGATCTGGCGCGCCCTGCGCATCCTCACCATGAGCAAGAACCTGTTCGGCACACTCATCGCCGCGGGCATCCTTGCCATGCTCATGTTCCAGATATTCGTCAACGTGGGTATGACAATCGGCATCATGCCGATTACTGGCGTACCCCTGCCGTTGCTGAGCTATGGCGGTTCCTCGGTGATCGTCACCTTCATCGCCATCGGGCTCCTGCAGTCGATCTACGTGCAAGCCCGACTGGCTCAGACCGGTAAGAACCGCCCCCTGATTTCGTAATGCCGCGCGTCCAGATCCGCATGCGGCGAGAGCTTTCAAAGGACTGACAACACATTGAAGAAGCAAGTTTTGGTCAGCGTCGACCGCGGGGAAACCCGTGTCGCGATGCTGGAGACCTCCGGAACGGTCCCCGCCCGCAAACCAAGTTCCGGAACCACCCGCCGCCGCACCGGCAAGGGCACCCGTAACGCTCCCGGCTCCGGTGACTACAAGGTCGCCGAGCTCTATCTCGAGCGCCGCGGCAGCCGCTCGATCGTCGGCAACATCTACAAGGGGCGCGTCGACAATGTGCTCGCCGGCCTGGAGGCCGCGTTCGTCGACATCGGCCTGGAGAAGAACGGCTTCCTGCACGTCGACGAGATCGTGCTGCCGGGCGTCGAGGCGCCGCGCCGCGGCCGGGGCGGAGGCCGCGAGGGCCGCAACATCACCGACATGCTCAAGCCGGGCCAGGAGATCGTCGTCCAGGTCGTCAAGGACCCGCTGAAGACCAAGGGCGCGCGCCTGTCGATGGATCTGACGATCGCCGGGCGCTACATGGTCTACGCCCCGTTCGGCGAGGGCGTCGGCGTCTCCCGCCGGCTGGAGGAGAAGGAGCGCGAGCGGTTGCGCAAGGAGGCGGCCAAGCTCGAGCTCAAGGGTGCCGGCGCGATCATCCGCACCGCCGCTCAGGGAGCCAAGCGGGCCGACCTCGAGCGCGAGCTCATCTACCTGTTCAAGCTCGGCGAGGTGCTCACCAAGCGCGTCGACGAGACCCAGGCACCGGGACTCGTCTTCCAGGAGGCCGACCTCTCGGTCCGAGTGGTGCGCGACATCTTCTCCGCCGACTTCGAGCGGGCGGTCGTCGACGACGCCAAGCAGCATCAGCGGCTGGTGTCGTTCTTCTCCCGGACCGCGCCCGAGCTCGTCGAGCAGGTCGAGCTGTGGGAGGACGAGGAGCAGCCGCTGTTCGAGGCGTTCGGGGTCGAGGACGTGCTCGCCTCCACGCTGTCGCGGCGCGTGGACCTGCCCAGCGGCGGCTACCTGATGATCGACTACGCCGAGGCGCTGACCGTCATCGACGTCAACTCCGGCTCGTTCATCGGCCGCGGGAAGCAGGCCCGGCTGGAGGACACGATCACCAAGACCAACCTCGAGGCCGCCGACGAGGTGGTCCGCCAGTTGCGACTGCGTGACATCGGCGGGATCATCGTCATCGACTTCATCGATATGGCGCGGGCCCGTAACCGCGACGCCGTGCTCAAGACGCTGCGCAAGGCGTTGGACGAGGACCGCACCAAGACCTTCGTCGTCGAGATCTCACCGCTCGGGCTCGTCGAGATGACCCGGCAGAACGTCACCGACGGGGTGCGGGAGATCATGACCCGGCCGTGCCCGACCTGCGACGGCGAGGGCGTGATCAAGTCCGAGGAGACGATCGCGATCGAGTTCGAGCGCCGGATGGTCGACCTCGCCAAGGAGACCAAGGCCGAGGCGATCCTGTTGCAGATGAATCCCCGGGTGAGCGCCGAGTTCACCGGCAACGACGCCCGGGTGCTGCACGCCGTCGAGCAGGAGGCCGGCAAGTGGTTTCACTTCGAGGGCTCCGAGGGGCTGCCGCTCGACCACTTCCGGGTGCTGCTGGAGGGTGATCGTGAGGAGGTGCTCGAGCGCGCCCTGCCCTTCCGGGAGGGCGAGGAGGTCCACGTCGAGATCGTCGAGCCCCACATGTACAGCCCCGGCGACGCGGTGGCCAAGATCGACGGCTACATCATCTCGATCACCGGCGGCACGAAGTTCGTCGGCGAGAAGCATCTCGTCCGGATCGAGGAGGTCGGCCGCACCTCCGCCACGGCCTCGCTGCTTGACGTCAACGGCGCCGCCGGCGGGGGCGAAAACGGTGATTCCGATGATGAACTAGAATCGAAGCCTCGGCGTCGCGGCCGCAGAGGCGGGCGACGCCGTTCGGGTGCCAAGGCCGCCTCGGCCACGGGCCCGTCCGACTCAGAGTGATCACATCCGAGGGACACCCCCGGAAACCCCCGAGATAAACCATGTATGCAATTGTCAAGACAGGTGGCAAGCAGTACCGCGTCCAGGAGGGTCAGACCCTGCTGGTCGAGCGTCTGCCTGCCGAGGACGGCGCCACCGTCCAGCTCGCCCCGCTGCTCATCGTCGACGACGGCAAGGTCATCGACGGGGAGGACCTGGCCAAGCTCACCGTGGAGGCCCGTATCGTGGCCCACGAGCGGGGTCCGAAGCTGCGGATCGTCAAGTTCAAGCCCAAGCGCGGCTACAAGCGCCGCAACGGCCACCGCCAGGAGCTGACCCGCATCGAGGTCACCTCGCTGGGTCGTGGCGGGTCGGGCAGCGGCCGTGGCGCGCGCGCCAAGTCGCCGGTCCGGGCCCCGTCGGCCGCTGGCCAGTCCGCCAACGAGGAGGCAACCGATGGCGCATAAGAAAGGTCTCGGGTCCAGCCGTAACGGCCGTGACTCCAAGCCGAAGTTTCTCGGCGTCAAGGTGTTCGCCGGCCAGACCGTGACCGGCGGCGAGATCATCGTCCGTCAGCGCGGCACCCGCTTCAAGCCGGGGCTCGGCGTCGGCATCGGTAAGGACGACACGATCTACGCCCGGTCCGCCGGTACCGTCCAGTTCACCACTGGCCGCCGCGGCCGCGTGATCTCGGTCGACCCGGCCGAAGTCCCCGCAGAGGCCTAAGCCACAAGCGCAAACGTCGTTCCTGAGGCCGGCGCAGTGTGCGCCGGCCTCTGCGCGTTCCGGGGCCGACCCGCCCGGGGCCACCCGCCCAGTTTGGGGGCTCATGACTACATAGGAGTCATCAGCCCCCAAGACCCCCCGGCCAGCCCCGACCGCACTCAAGCGGCGCTCAGGCTGTGGCGGCCTCGGGGACCGCGGAGGTGCAGAGCGGGCAGCGGCGCGCCTGCAGCGGGATGGCGCTGGTGCACTCCGGGCACGGCTTGGTGTCCGGATCCTCCTTGGCGCGGCGCTCCATCAGGCGGTTGATGGGAGTCACGACGAAGAAGAACACGACGAACGCCACCGACAGGAACGTGAACAGGGCGTTGAGCAGGTCGCCGTAGAGGAAGTGGCTGTTGTTGATCGTGAACGACAGGCTGCTGAAGTCCGGTTTGCCGAAGATCGCAGCGATCAGGGGCGTCAGGATGTCGGTTACCAGCGCCTTGACGACTGCGGTGAACGCGGTGCCGATCACGACCGCCACGGCCAGGTCGACCACGTTGCCGCGAAACAGGAAGGCCTTGAAGTTCTGAAGCGTCGTCATCGTCCCCGAGTTCGGCGGGCGGGCGGGGGAATCCTTCCTCAGCCGTCCTGGGCGGTCGGCCGGATGAGGATCTCGTTGACGTCGACCTCCGGCGGCTGCCCGACCGCCCACATGACCGCGCGGGCGATGTCGTCCGGCGCCAGGGCGGTCTGGGGCCGGTTGTCGAAGAATGGGGTGTCGACCACGCCGGGCTCGATCAGCGTCACCCGGACTCCGCTGCCGTTGAGCTCCAGCCGGGCGCTCTCGCCCATCGCGCTCACGGCCCACTTGGTGGCCGAGTACAGCGATCCGGGCAGCGCCTTGCGCCCGGCCACCGAGCCGGTCAGCAGCAGGTGGCCACGGGATTCGCGCAGCGCCTCGATCGTCGCCCGGATCGTCAGCGCCGCCCCGTAGACGTTGGTGAGCACCATCGAGCGCCAGTACTCGGGCGACTCGGAGAGAAATCCGCGCTTGGCCCCGAATCCGGCGTTGGCGAAGACCACGTCGAGCCGGCCGTAGCGGCTCAGCACGGTCTCGGTCATCGCCTGCTGCTGCTCCCATTCGGTCACGTCGCAGCGGATCGCCAGCGCGCGTTCCTCGCCCCCCAGTGAGGTGGCCAGCTCGGTGAGCCGGTCGGTGGATCGGGCGGCGACGGCGACCCGGAAGCCGGCCTGCGCGGCCGCCCGGGCGGTGGCGGCGCCGATTCCCGAGGAGGCGCCGGTGATGAGGAAGACGGGGTCGGACATAGTCTTGGGGATACAGCATGCATGATCGAGCCCGCATCCACGTTCTCGCCGGCGGCGGCGGCGACGGCTGTCTGAGCTTCCGCCGGGAGGCCCATGTCCCCAAGGGCGGCCCCGACGGCGGCGACGGCGGCCGCGGCGGCGACGTCGTGCTCGTCTGCGACGAGTCGCTGCGGGATCTCGAGGCGTTTCGCAGAAGCGCGCACTTCAAGGCCCGCCGCGGGGGGCACGGCCAGGGATCCCAGCGCCACGGCGCGGACGGCGAGACCCTGGAGCTGTCACTGCCGCCGGGCACCGAGGTGCTCGTGGAGCGCGACGGGACGCGCTATGACCTCCTCCGCGGTGGCCAGCGCGCCGTGGTGGCCCGCGGGGGCTCCGGCGGACGTGGCAACAAGCGCTTCGCCACCTCCACCCACCAGACGCCGCGGTTTGCCGAGCGGGGGCTGCCGGGCGACGAGACGTGGCTGACGCTGCGGCTCAAGCTGCTCGCCGACGTCGGCCTGATCGGCCTGCCCAACGCGGGCAAGTCCTCGCTCATCTCGCGGCTCACCCGGGCGCACCCGAAGATCGCCAACTACCCGTTCACGACCTTGGCGCCGGTCCTGGGAACGCTGCAGACCGAGACCCGCCAGCTGATCATCGCCGACATCCCGGGGCTGATCGAGGGAGCCAGCGACGGCGCCGGGCTCGGACACGAGTTCCTCGCCCACGTCGAGCGCACCCGGCTGCTCGTCCACGTGCTCGACGTCAGCCCGCTCGACGGCTCAGATCCCGTCGAGAACCACCGCACCGTCGAGCGCGAGATCGAGCGCCACGATCCCCGGCTCGCCGCCCTGCCCCGGATCCTCGCTCTGTCCAAGACCGATCTCGTCGACCCCGCGGCCGCCGCCTCCGCGCGGGAGGATTGGCAGCGACGGCTCGGGCCCGACGTACCGGTGCTGCTCACCTCCTCGGTCACCCACGCCGGGCTGAACGAGCTGGCGATCGAGCTCACCCGGCGGGTCCCCGAGCGCCTCGACGCCGACGCCGCCCCGCCGGGCATCGACCCCGACGCCGAGCTCGCCGAGCACATGGTCTTCCGGCCGGCGGCGCCGCGGGCGTTCACGGTCCGGCGCGCGGGGGAGGGCAGCTTCACCGTCGAGGGCGCCGGGGTGGAGCGACTGGTCGCTCGCTACGACCTCGACAACGAGGAGGCGCTCGCCCATCTGGAGCGGCGCCTGCGCGGGATCGGCGTGCTCGGGGCGCTTGAATCACAGGGGTTCCAGGCCGGCGACGAGGTCGAGATCGCCGGAATCCTGTTCGATCTCGACCCCGATCGCTGACCGGCGATCGCTGTCGCGATCGCCCGATGCCTAACTCCTGCTGTCGGCGTGCCCCACATATGAAGCCGGCATGTAGGATGCCCGCCTTCGGGCCCGGACGAGCCCACGAACCGAGGAGATCCATGCGGCGAGCTGGTGTGGTGGCAATCGTTGTGTGCGCCCTGGCGGCGCTGACCGGCTCGGCCGGTGCGAAGGTCCTGCGGGTCGGCGCCTTCCATGGGGCGCGCGGCCAGTACAAGACACTGCAGGCGGCGGTCAAGGCCGCCCATGCCGGCGACTGGATCCTGATCGGGCCCGGCGACTACAAGACCGCGCCGACGGCGATCAGCACGCCCAAGGGCGGTGCTGACTTCCCGGCCGCGGTCGTGATCACCAAGCGCAACCTCCACATCCGCGGCATGAACCGCGGCACCGTGATCATCGACGGCACCAAGCCGGGCTCCAAGGTCTGCAGCGCCAAGACCTCGGCGCAGAACTTCGGCCTGACCAGGCCCCACGCGGTCGGTAAGTACGCGATCACCGCCGCCGTCCCCTCGGGTGAGAACGGGCTGATGGTGTTCAAGGCAGCCAACGTCTCCATCGAGAACCTCACCGCCTGCAACTTCCTCGGTGGCGCCAGCGACGCCGGGAACGCGATCTGGTGGAACGGCGGCGCCAACACCGGCAAGGTCGGCGGCCACGGCTTCTACGGGTCCTACCTGACGACGACGAGCACCTACCTCAAGAACCAGGGCCCATCCGGCGAGACGAGCGCCGCTGCCTACGGGATCTTCTCCAGCAACTGGTCAGGCGGTACGTGGGACCAGATCTACGCCTCCAACTTCAACGACTCAGGGTTCTACATCGGGGCCTGCCAGCAGATCTGCAACCAGACCCTCAACCACGGCTGGGCGCAGTACAACGTGCTCGGCTACTCCGGCACCAACTCCGGCGGGCGGCTGCTGGTCGAGAACTCGCAGTTCGACAACAACCAGGACGGCTTCGACACCAACAGCCAGAACGCCGACGAGCCGGCGCCCCAGAACGGGGCCTGCCCCGCCGGGGTCAAGCCGCCGGTGGCGGGAGCGCACTCGTGCTGGGTCTTCTACCACAACTACGTCCACGACAACAACAACCCCAACGTCCCCGCTGCCGGTTCGGCGGCCGCCGGACCGGTCGGCACCGGGATGTCGGTGTCAGGCGGGCGCAACGACACGATCCTCGACAACCGCTTCGTCAACAACAACGCCTGGGGCATGATCCTCGTGCCCTACCTGGACAGTGGGGCCCCGTGTGACGGTGGGACCCAGAACGCGCTCGGCGCGGGCTCGTGCCTGTGGGACGACTACGGCGACGCGCTGATCGGCAACACGTTCTCCCACAACGGCTCCTATGGGCATCCGACCAACGGCGACTTCGCCCAGGTCAACTTCCAGAACGATCCGGCGACCAACTGCTACAGCGGCAATACGGAGGCCGGTGGCGGATCGGTTCAGCCCCAGAGCGCCGCGTTGATGCAGACCCTGCATCCGAGCTGCAACGGCATGCCCCAGGCGGCCGGCTCCAGCGACCCGCAGTTCCTGCCCGAGGTGCTGTGCGACACGCAGGTCGAGGTCATACCCGGAACGCCGGCATCGTGCCCGAGTGGCCCGTATCCGCGGGCAACTCACATCGTCATGCACCCGCTGCCCAAGCACCTGGAGACGATGCCCAACCCGTGTGCGGGCGTGCCGGCCAACCCGTGGTGCTCGCGCCGCACCAAGAAGGCCTGATCCTCCGCTGACCGGGCCCGGCGGGGTGTGCCCCCGCCGGGCCCTGCGGGGCGATCGGGTAGCCGCGTACCCTTCGCGCATGAGCTGCGTCGTGGTCAAGTTGGGGTCGAGCATCGTTGCCGACGAGCGCGGCGAGGTGCGGACCGAGGTGCTGGGGCGCATCTGCGATGCGGTCGCGGAGCTGCACCGGGCCGGCCGGGCGCCGATCGTCGTCACCAGTGGCGCCATCGCCCGGGGGATGGGGGTGATGTCACTGCCGATGCGCCCGCGGGCGATCGAGGAGCTGCAGGCGGCCAGCGCGGTCGGCCAGGGCAAGCTCTACCAGGTCTACGACGAACTGCTGCGGGCGCGAGGAGTGCCGACCGCCCAGGTGCTGCTCACGTTCTTCGACATGAGCGCGCGGACCCACTACCTCAACGCGCGCCAGACGCTGCGCAAGCTGCTGGAATGGCAGGTGGTACCGGTCATCAACGAGAACGACACGACCACCACCGACGAGATCTCGTTCGGCAACAACGACTTCCTCGCCGCCCAGGTCGCGATCCTGCTGGGGGCCGACCGGCTGCTGCTGCTCACCGACGCCGACGGGGTGTTCACCGCCGACCCGCACCTGGACCCGACGGCTGAGCTCGTCCGCGAGGTGACCGACTTCGGTGCGCTCGGCGCGCTGGAGATCGGGCAGACCGCCTCGCCGATCGGCTCCGGGGGCATGCGCTCCAAGGTCGTCGCCGCCGAGATGGCGACGGCGGCCGGGATCCCGACGGTGATCGCCTCGGGGCTGGCGCCTGACGCGATTGCGGTCGCCGCCGGCGGCGGTGCGGTCGGCACCGCGTTCCCGGCCCGCGAGGGCCGGTACTCAAGCTTCAAGCTGTGGCTCAAGTACGCCAAGCCCGTGCGTGGCCGGGTCACCATCGACGCCGGCGCGGCTCGGGCCCTGCGTGATGGAGGGACGAGCCTGCTGCCGGTCGGGGTGGTCGATGTGAGCGGCGCGTTTGAGGCCGGTGACGCGGTTGAGATCGCCCACGCCGACGCGACGGTTGGCAAGGGGATCACCAACTATTCAGCCGGTGAGCTGCGCCAGGTCCGCGGCCTGAAGTCCGCGGCGGTTCGTGAGCTGCTGCCGCTCGCCTCCGACGAGGCGATCCATCGCGACTATTTCGTGCTGGCCTGAGCGCCGGGCCCCGGTAACCTTTCGGTGGCAATGGCCAGCACCCTCGCCTCAGTTGCGGAGACCTGCCAGTCCGCCAAGCGCGCCTCACGGGCCCTGGCGATGCTCGGCTCCGGCATCAAGAACGCGGCCCTGGAGGCGATCGCCGGCGCGCTGGTACAGAGCACCGACCAGATCCTGGAGGCCAACGCCCGGGATCTCGCCGCCGGGGAGGCCAACGGCCTGTCTGACGCGCTGCTTGATCGTCTGGCGCTCAACCCCGCCCGTGTGGCGGCGATGGCCGACGGCGTGCGAGCGATTGCGGCGCTGCCCGACCCCGTCGGCGAGGTCGTCGACGGCTCGCGGCTGGCCAACGGGCTGGCGCTGCGCCGCGTCCGAGTCCCGCTCGGCGTGATCGCGGTCGTCTACGAGGCCCGCCCCAACGTCACCATCGATGCCGCGGCACTGTGCCTCAAATCCGGCAATGCCGTCGTGCTGCGCGGATCCAGCTCCGCCGCCCACTCCAACGCGGTTCTCGCCGCGGTGGCCGGCGACGCCGCGCTTGGCGCGGGGCTGCCCGAGGGCGTGCTGTCGCTGATCGCCGGCGGTGATCGTGACGAGCTCGCCGAGCTGGCCACCCAGACCGGCGTCGTCGACCTCATCATCCCGCGCGGGGGCGAGGGGCTCAAGGCGGCGCTCAAGGGCGTGGCGACGGTGCCGGTGATCTATGCCGCCTCGGGCAACAACCACGTGTTCGTCGATGCGGACGCCGACCTCGCGGCGGCCCGCGCGATCGTCCTCAACGCCAAGCTGCAGCGCCCGGGGACCTGCAACGCGGCCGAGAAGCTGCTCGTCCACTCCGCGGTCGCCGAGCGCTTCCTGCCCGACATGCTCGGTGCGCTCCGACAGGCCGGGGTCACGTTGCACGGTGACGACCGCGCCCGCGCGGCCGCCCCGGGGGTCTCCGTCGACGCTGCGGCCGAGGAGGACTGGGACACCGAGTACCTGGCGCTGGAGATGGCGGTGGGTGTTGTCGATTCTGTCGATGACGCCATCGCTCACATCAACGCCCACGGGAGTGGGCATTCAGAGGCGATCGTCACCTCCAGCACCGCGTCCGCGCGCGCCTTCCAGCTCGGCGTCGACGCCGCCTGCGTGTACGTCAATGCGTCGACGCGGTTCACTGACGGTGGCGAGTTCGGGATGGGGGCCGAGATCGGCAACTCCACCCAGAAGCTCCACGCGCGCGGGCCGATCGGGTTGCGGGAGCTGTGCGCGTTCAAGTACCTGATCGAGGGCGACGGGCACGTCCGCACCTGACCGGAGCGGTCGGCCGCCGGCTGAGCCGGCGCTGCTGCCGGCCTCCTCGACGCGCCAGATTCGATGCGCACTGGAATCCTCGGCGGGACGTTCAACCCGCCCCATCTCGCCCATCTGGTGTGTGCCCAGGAGGCCCATCGTGAGCTTGGTCTGGACCGGGTCATCTTCATGCCCGCCGGCACGCCGCCGCACAAGCCTGTCGACGCCGATCCCGGGCCCGCTCATCGACTGGAGCTGTGCCGGCTGGCGATCGAGGGCGATGAACGGTTCACCGTCTCGGACCTGGAGCTGCGCCGGCCCGGGCCGTCCTTCATGGTCGATACCCTCAGTGAACTGAGCACGCACACGCCCACCGACGATCTGTTCCTCATCCTCGGCGGAGATATCGCCGCCGGATTACCGCATTGGCGTCAGCCGGAGCGGGTGCTGGAGCTGGCCACAGTCGCCATCGCCCAGCGGCGCGGGACGGCGAAATCGAAGGTGCTGCGGGCGCTGGGCGAGCTTGAAGGTGGCGATCACGCCAGGTTCTTCCCGATGCCGCGGGTCGGGATCTCCTCGACGATGATCCGCAGCCGGGTGCGGGCCGGGCAGCCGATCCGCTATCTCGTCCCCGATCGGGTGGCGCAATACATCGAACGACACGGGCTCTATCAGCCCACGGGAGGTCATGACGACTGAAGTGCTGACACCAGAGCGGATGGCCACGGCGATCGCCGAGCTGGCCTCCGACCGCAAGGCCCTGGACATCGTCCAGCTCGACCTGCGGGGCATGATCGGCTACGCCGACTACTTCATCATCGCCACGGGCCGGACGGACCGCCAGACCAAGGCGATCCACGACGCCATCCATGCCGGGCTGAAGTCCGAATACGGGCTGCTGCCCCGTCGCGTGGAGGGATTGACCGAGGCCCACTGGATCCTGATGGACTACCTGGACGTCGTCGTCCACGTGTTCACGCCGGAGACCCGGGAGTACTACCGCCTTGAGCAGCTGTGGGGCGAGGCGCCGGCGTTGACGCTCGACGCCGCCACCACGAGCTGAGGCTCGCCACCAGAAGCGGCGGGCGGCGGCTACCCGCGGCGGTGCCACCGAGCCATCAACCCCTACGTTTGCGACATATCCGGATTCCCCGGGTGAACGTGGCGCAAATGAGCTGCTGCACCATGCATATGCGCCAGATCCAAATCGCGTCGCCGGATTTGGCGCAGAAGTGACCCCAGGATCGGGTGCGTCGGACAGAGCGACCGGCGCTACAGCGCGGTCATCAGCTTCGGCGCGACCTCTTTCTTGTGGCTCATCACGCCGGGGAGGTCGATCGCGCTGTCGGTCGCCTCGACCCCGAAGCTGCGCGCCACCGCGGTGACGTCGCCGGCGACGAGCATCTCGGTGCCCTTGGCCAGCACGTCGGTGACCATCAGGGCGTAGAGCGCCAGCTCCCGGTCCTCCCGGACCGAGCGCATCGTGTCGAGCAACTCGGCCTTCCGCTCGAGCAGGCCCGGGCCGACGACCTCGACCTGGGCGATGCAGATCTCCTGGCCGCCCCGCACCTGGTAGTGCTTGGCATCCCGGGTGACGATCTGCTCGGCGCTGAGGTCCGAGACATCGGAGGTGGCCTCGAACATCTCGCGGCCCATCTTCTGGGCATCAACGTCGAGCACCCGCTCGAGGTACTCGACGACCGCGTGGTCACGCTCGGTCGTCGTCGCCGAGTTGAGGATCACGGTGTCTGACATCACCGCGCCAAGCAGCATCAGCGCCGTCGGGCGGCTCGGCTCCATGCCCGCCTGGCGGAAGCGCTCGACGACGAGCGTCGCCGTCGAGCCGACCGGGTCAAACGTGGCGGTCACCGGGACCCGGGTCTCGATCGAGCCGATGTGGTGGTGGTCGAGGATCTCCAGGATCTCGGCTTCGTCGATCCCGACGGCGCTCTGGGCCTGCTCGGCGTGGTCGACCAGGATCACCCGCCGCCGCGGCGGCGCGACGATGTCCGAGCGGGTCACGAGGCCGACCGGACGGTTGTCGGCGTCGACGGCGATCGCGGCGCCGTAATGGCTCTCCTTGATCTGCTCGGACATGTCGGCGACCAGGAAGTCGGTGTTGACGATCAGCGGGTCCTGCTCCATCAGCGCGCTGCACGGCGCGGCGAGCGTGATCATCCGGCCTGAGACATAGCTGTCCAGGGGGGAGACGACGATCGCGGTTCCGAGCTTCTCGGCGGCGGCGAGCGCCTTCGGGTCGGCCGGGGCCGAGTTGGAGATGATCACCAGCGCGGCGCCGAGTTCGATCACGCGCAGCTGCGCCTCGGGCCGGTTGCCCACGACGACGATGTCGCCCTCCGAGATCCCGCTGTCGGACGCTGGATCCATCGCGTAGACCCACACGCGGCCCGACAGCCGGCGCTCATCGCCGCAGATCAGCTCGCCCTCCAGGACCGCGACGACGGTGCTCAGGAACGTGGGCGCTTCCTCAAGCGTCGAGGTGCGCCGGGAGTCACGCACGTAGCGGCGGGCGAGCGCCCGCTCGGTGAGCACGCCGGTGAGCGCTCCGGTGTCGTCGACGATCGGGACGAGCTCCAGGTCGGCCTTGGCCATCGCCCGGCCGGCCTCGCGGACCGGTGCGTCCTGGCGACTGACCGGGAAGCTCTGCTGCATCACGTCGCCGGCCCGCAGCATCACGTGGGCGAGGTAGCGGGGCTCGCCGGCGCCGCTGCGGTTCAGCAGCCAGCGCGTCTGGGAGTTGAGCTCCCCCAGGCGGGACGGGACGTAATCGTTGTTGGGGTCGACCCGCCCCTTGAGCTCGGCGTAGCCGATCGCGGAGGCGATCGAGTCGGTGTCGGGGTTGCGATGGCCGGTGACGTAGATCGGGCGCACACCCCGATTATTGCTGGCGCGGTAGCGTGCCGTCTGTTGCCCAGGGGGGGCCGGGTTGAGCTTGCCCCCGCCATCGACGAGGAGGAGAGCCGATGCCGAGCCCGCCAACCATCCTGCCGACGCAGATCACCGAGGGGTCGGCGCCAGGATTGCAATACCGCTTGGAGGGCGAGCTGGTCCCCGTGCTGCACATGGCGCTCGATGGCTCGATTCCGGTGTATTTCGAGCACCACGTCCTGCTGTGGAAGTACCCCAACATGCAGATCGGGCTGCACCCGCTGCGCAAGGGGCTCAAGCGCCGCGCGTTCGGCGGCATGCCGCTGTTGCTGATCGAGGCCCAGTCCTCCGGCGAGATCGCCTTCAGCCGTGACGCGCCGGGCCACATCGCCGCGCTGCACCTGCCCGCGGGCGAGGCGATCATCGTGCGTGAGCATCAGTTCCTGGCCGCCACCGGCGGCGTTCAGTACGACTACAGCCGGATCAAGGGCTTTGCCAACATGCTCTACGGCGGCGGCTTCTTCGTCGACGAGTTCTACGCCGCCGACCACGAGGGCGTGGTCTGGGTCCACGGCTACGGCAACGTGTTCGAGAAGCGGCTGGAGGCGGGGGAGACGATCGACATCGAGCCCGGCGGCTGGGTCTACCGTGACCATTCGGTCTCGATGACCCAGGAGGTCTATGGCTTCAAGACCGGCTTCCTCGGCGGCGGGACGGGGAATCTCGTGTTCAACCGGTTCACGGGCCCCGGCCGGGTCGGGCTGCAGAGCGCCTACTTCCATCCGCCGGTGCAGGAGGGGGCGGCCGGCAATTCCCAGCGCCAGGACTCCGGCGGGCTGCTCGGCGGGATCGTCGGCGGCCTGCTCGACAACTGACGATCGCCGCCACGACCATGGCCTACCCACCCGGGCATCTCGCCGAGCATCCGCTCCCGCCGGGGATCGTCGGAGCTCTCGGTCTCGCCGGCTATCAGCTGCTCGCCGACCTCGCGGGCGTCGGCGCGGGCCGGCTCGGCTCCCAGGCGTTTCTGCTCATCGCCCCCGACCCGGATCCGGCGCTGCCCGACGCCGGCACCCAGATCGTGCTGCACCACACGCGGCTGCGCAGCGACGCTGAAGCCGCCGCGTTCGTCTCGCTCGCCGCCCAGCTCGGCTACCTGCGCCTCTCCGGCTATCGGATGGCGCTTGAGCGGTCCGGGCTGCGGAGCCGGGCCTCGGTCGTCAACCCGGCCACCGGCGGGATCGTGGCAACGATCCCCGACCGGCACCCGGGAGGCCGGTTGTCACTGCGCGGCGGTGGTGGCGCCAACAGCGCCGCCGGACTGCTGACAACGCTACGGGCGCTGGGACCGGCCGGACCGGCGCCGGACCTCCGGGACCCGGAGTTGATGCGCCAGACCCTGCTGGCGCTCGCGCTCGGCGATGACCAGATCGGCGGGGCGGAGGCGGCCGAGCTGGCCGACCGGGCGCTGGAGCTCACCCGCGGTGATGCGGCGCTTGATCCGCCGGCCGCGCTGGAGGCGGCCCGGGCG